>JAJZGH010000073.1 GCA_021798635.1 Planctomycetota bacterium
CTGGTGCCGCCCAGATAAAGGTTGTGATTATAGCCTGGCTCTTTATAACTTCCGTTGCGCATAATGTGGCAAAATTCAATTTGCTGGTCTGCGCCTGTTCTGCGGTTCACGTCTCCATTGCTCATAATTCCCATATCGTTGCCATGAATGTAACAATGTGAAATAAGCACATTGTTGGCGGCGTTAATACGTACACCAGCGCCATTAAATGAATGATTGTGTGCACCGTACAGCGTGAAACCGCGCAGCACGCAATGGTTGGCGCCAGGATTAAACTGAAAAATAGCACGCGGCACCGCGCCGCGGCCGGAATAATTGAATCCTGATCCGTTAATCTTGACAGATTTCCCCGGAATGCCGGACTCAATGGTCAGGCCGGAGGTGGTTACCTCCACGGCCGTGCGACGGTACGCGCGATCGCCGCCGCGCGGCCAAACTTTGACGACATCACCGGGCCGGGCGGTCGCAACAGCTTTTGCAATACTGGTGAATTGCCTGCCCGGTCCGACTTGCAAAATATGTGAAAAAGCGAAACCCGGCGGCAACGCGACAAGCATCGCCAGGCAAATGACCGCGTTTTTTAAGCAGAGCAGTGGTCGTTCATGCCGACAACCAGATTCAATCGTATAAACAGAACGGGCAATGATCGGCAAGACCCCTTCAAAGAGTAATGAGCAAAAGCCATTCTATCACATGGCGACTGTGGCCGCCCCTAAGACCGTGCCGGGAACACACTGGGCCGTGGCCGCCAGGTAGCTTGTCGCTCGTGAAGCCTCCAGCGGTTTACTTATTAAATACCCTTGAAGGTAGTCGCATTCCAGAGTTTTTAGAATGCCGGCTTGTTCCTGGGTTTCCACCCCCTCGGCTACCACGCCCAGATTCAGGAGATGTGCTAATTTGATAATGGTTTGCACAATGGCGTAACCGACTTTATCGCTGTGCATCGTGCGGATGAAGCTTTTATCAATTTTCAGACAATTCAATGGCATACGGTGCAGATGGCTAAGCGATGAGCACCCCGTGCCGAAATCATCGAGATCAATCGCTACACCGGTGGAGCGCAAGCGCGTTAAGGTTGCAATGGCGGTTGACGCGTCGGTCATGGCCATGGATTCGGTTATCTCCAGGCGCAACCGGTGCGGAGATATCTCTGCATCACGCAATGCTTTGGCAACTTCCGCCGCAAAACCACTTTGCGCAAATTGGTTACCGGAGACGTTGACGCTGACGGAAATATCCTCCGACAATGGAATTTCCGTCTGCCACTTTTGCACCTGCCGACATGCCTCCAGAAGTACCCATCGGCCCAGATGGATAATCAGGTCCGTATCCTCCGCGATGGGAATAAAATCACCGGGAGGCAGCAGGCCGCGGGTGGGGTGCTGCCAGCGTACCAGTGCTTCCATAGCCAACGTCTTGCCGGTTGTATCGATAATGGGTTGGTAATGCAGCACCAGTTGATTATCGGTAATAGCTTTTCGCAGTTCGGTTTCCGTCTGCCAGCGCGTTACCGCACGCTCGTGCATGGTCGGGTCGAAAATTCGGGTGCAGGATTTGCCATCCGACTTGGCCTGATACAGCGCCGTGTCGGCGTCGCGCAGGATCTCCGCTGCGGTGTGATAGGTCTCGTTGCCGAATGCCACGCCAACACTCAACAGGGTGCAAATTTCATGGCCGTCAATATGAAAGGTCCCGGATACGTCCTTATGCAAGCGCTGGGCGATATGCAGCACATCACTTTCATGGCGGATATTTTCCAGCACCAGCACAAATTCGTCGCCACCGATGCGGGCGATGTGATCAGACTCTTGCCGCGCTATAGTATCCCCGTCGCGCACAAATACTTTAAGCCGCCGGGCGATTTCCACCAGTAATTTATCGCCAATCTGATGTCCCAGGCTATCGTTGATGACTTTGAAACGATCGAGATCAATAAACATCACTGCAAAATGAAAATCCGATTCGCGTTTCCGGCGGCCAATGCAACGACCCAATCGGTCCGCTAATTGCAACCGATTCGCCAGGCCCGTTAAGGCATCGTGCAGGGCTTCAAAACGCAGTTGCTCTTCCGCCAGCTTGCGGTCGGTAATATCGGTGATGGAACCCACCGCCCGTGTTTTTACTCCATTATCATCGCCGATCGCCACGCCCCGGTATAGCATCCAGCGATACTGCCCATCCTTATGTAACATTCGGCATTCGCCGCACAGTTGTTCGCTGCGGCCCTGAAAGTGCTCCTTCTGGTGCTCAGTAACAGACGTACGATCATCGGGATGAATGCGTCCAAACCATTGCTCCGGGGAGTCGTCGATTTCCGAATCGGTAAATCCCAGCATGGATTTCCAGCGCGGGGAATAATATATTTTCCCTGCGGGAATATCCCAGTCCCACAAGCCATCATTAACCGCGGCTTCTATCAGGCGGTATCGCTCCTGCGATTGCTGACGTTGGGCGACCTCAAGTACGAGCCGGGAATTAGTGTCCTCGAGTTGCCGCGTCTGTTCCTTGACCATGCTGTTAAGTTGATTGAGTTTAAGATGAGCGTGTCTGGCCAATTGCCATTTTTGCGTCAGCGCGCAGGCCAACTGGCAGACTTCCGCGGTGTCATACGGCTTTTTCAGAATCAGCAGGCGATCAGCAGCGCCAAATTTGCTGTTGATTTGCTCCCAGGAGTAATCACTGTAGGCCGTGCAAATGACAATCTGTATTTCCGGATCCACTTCCCATATTTTTTCAATGGTCTCTACGCCATCCCATCCCGGCGGCATACGCATATCCACAAACGCCAGGGCATAGCGATCGGTGCTTTCCATGGAACGCCTGACCATCTCCAAGCCTTCCTGTCCCTGATAAGCGGAATGCAGTTCATAAATCTCACGCTTAGCGGCGGAAGGTGCCGATCCAAACAGGTCTTTCTCCATTTCATCCAGAGCGTTGGCGATTTCCTCCGGGCAGAGGATCTTGCGAAAATCCTCATGAATGGCGCGGTTGTCATCAATGATAAGAATGCGACGATTAATCGTTTTCTCGTTCATGCGGCCCTTCCGGCTTCCACAGCCTGATCATCAGAAAGTATCGGTATTTCAAGGCGGAATGTTGCGCCTTGATTAACTCCGTCGCTGTGTGCCGTCAATTCGCCACCCATACTTTTCGCGGCCAGCGCCGAGGTGTGCAGGCCGAATCCGTGACCATCGGAGCGCGTGGTAAAGCCCATTGAAAAAATCCGCGCTAAATCCCCCGGCTGGATACCTGATCCGGTGTCACGTACACTTACCACCAGACGAGACGAATCATCCGCGCGCAAGGACGCGGAAATGGTCAATGTTCGATCTGCGGATATACCGCGCATGGCATATTTGGCATTGCTGATAAGATTTACCAGAATCTGCAGGATCTGATGCTTGTCCAAGGTCAACGGCGGCAGGCTGGCCAATTCCCGCACCACGGTGATGCGGTGGCGTTCAAGGGATTCCTGATTGATCCGGATGGCGTCTTCCACAATTTCCGAAACCGGGACTTTATCATGTACTACCGCTGTTTTAGCATACGTCTGCTGACTTTTGACAATCTCTTTTACATGCTGAATATTTTGCACCAGCGAGCTTAGCTCGGCCAGCAGGTCGTGCTGTTCTTTAAGCAAATGCTCATTAAGACGCCCCAGATAATCCACTACTTGCCGGCCCTTTTCATCCTGCGTTAAAAATGCTGCCAAATCCGCATGATGCTCGTGAAAAAGACCGATGGCTTTGGTGAATCCCGGCAACTTGGAAGTCTTCGCCCGATCCTCACACAGGGAGGCTGACACATTGATGCTATTTAATACATTCCCCACGTTATGCAATACGCCCGTGGCAATTTCCGCCATGCCCGCCTGCCGCGCCACGGCGGAAAGCCGCCGCTGCATTTGTTCACGTTCGGCTTCAGCGGTTTTGCGCGCGTGGATGTCCCACATGACGCCTTCATAATATGTCACCGCGCCATCCGGGCCCAATACCGCGCGCGTACTTTCCATAATCCAGATAATCGACCCATCCTGGCGGTAAATTTCGGATTCCCAATTCTTTATGGATCCATGCCGCGCGATCTCCATGAGAATTTGTGCGTGGCGGGTTGAGTCCACGTATAACTGTCGGCGTATGTCGCACACGTCCGACTTCAATTGCTCCGCATGGACATACCCACAAAGCCGTGCCATGGCCGGATTGGCGGATAGCAATGTTCCCTCGGAGGTGTACTGAAATATTCCCTCGGATACGTGATCAAAAATATCGCGGTATTTGCGTTCCGCGGCGGCGATTTGCTCATTGCGCTGCGTGAGTTCCCGGGAGTTAATCTCCATCGACCGTTCAATGCGTCGCCGATCTTCATCCGACTGATGATACACCGCATCCACCAGCGACAGGAATCGCTGAAATTCCTCGGTCTGTTGCGCGGTGTTGATGGCGGTCTTTTTGAGCTGCCGTTCCAGCAACGAGTGCATGTCAGGCCTCCGCAAAGGTGGTAATGGTCATGGTCTGATTGTGTAAAGCGCATTGGGCACTGGGGGTAAAGGGGGAAATTTCTCCGTAGGAATAAAACCCGGTTGTTACCGCGCGACTTCCCAATACGCCGACCACCGCCTCAACTTCTTCATCGATGCGCTGCTGCAACACCAGCTTTCGCCCTACGCAACTGATCAGCACCGCCAATTCTGTATTCGCATTACCGATGCGCCGCCGGCATTCCTGGGCGGCACCATCCGCACCATCCACCAGGCGGTCAAAATTGGCGGACATCAGCTGCGCCAAGCCGCCTTGCGGAATATCACCGGCAAAGGTCATGCTCTGCGCGGCTTCATCCACGGCGAGAATTGTCCGGACAACCGTTTCAGTGGAACCATTAGCCCGCACAGTCAACGGGAACAGCAGGCCGCTGGCCGGTAATTGCGCCGCGTGCGGGCCAAGGTATTCTTTGTACAACTCTAATGCCGAACGCCCATCAAGTTCATACAACACATTGCCCTCTGATCGGGTAATTCGCCGCTCCAGCCCAAACGAGTCCCAGCCCCCCATGGAACCGTAACCGATTTTTAAGTTTTTACCGTAGAATCCAATCGCGACGACCTGCCTGGGCAATACTACGCCGTCAGCGCACACGTATGTTTCAGAAAATCGCGCCCCATCGCCCGACAACCCTCCGGTGATGGCCGCGCCAGCCGGCGCTTGGCTGGTTAGCCCCCGCACCAATTCACTGCCATTGACGGCCAGACCGTCGGACAGCACGAATATATGAACCAGATCCTCCGTTGGCAGGGCGGCCGCCAGCTCTGCGCCGATATCAAAACTTCGATGGGGATCGTTGATGATGGCTTTCGCCGCGTGAATTTTAGTGCTTTGGAAACTTACGGATGTCGCGGTCATGGTGTCGTCCGAGACCTGATCGCCGGCAATTTCACCGGCCGTTGAGCAGCCACATATATAAGCCGTCGGAAAGAGCGCTTTCAGTTCAGTCATGCGGGCCGGCTGCTTCATTAATGCCGACGATCCAAAGACCAGCACAAGATCGGCTCGGGAGGCCGATCCGTTACATGTCACCTGATTCTTCCATCCGGTGTTTTCCGTCCATACCGCCCGAGATACTTTCATGACTTCACCGCATCCTTTTTTGACTGCCCTCCGAGATATTTAACTTTGCCTGCAACCGTCATCACGCACCGCAAATTTCTGAATTCGCGATCCGAGGAGCACGGACAATATGTATTATCGGCAAACCAGTACCCGTGCCCTAAGAGAATCCGGATTGGGTGTGACATTTCCCGGCGGTGTGACACCTGCGATGATATACATATACCAATGCATTACGCCTCCCGCCGGCCCATGGGCTTGGCTGGCTGTTTTCTATGCAGGAACAACGCGGGTTGAAAATGTCCGATAACGTGCGTTTCTCGGATCCGCCTGCCGACGGCACCGGTACATAAAGGGCCTTCAGTGATAGTGGAAGGCTTTAACTCTCTGGCGTCTTCTGCGGCACTTCGGTCAGCACGCGTTCAATCCGACGGTCTGGAATAAGCCAGAGGATGGCCACGCCCACATACAGGCCGCCGGCAATCCATGGTGCCACAAACGCGCACGGAATAGCGCAGAGATAAAGGAGTGGCGAAAGCCGGCCTTTGGTATCCGATTTAAGCGCCCTGGCTAATAGAGAGTCGGGGCCTTGTGCGCGAATAAGCACACGTTGCAAAATCAGGTAGGCCACAGCCGCCATCAACAGAACCACACCGTAAAGCGCGGTCGGTGCGGATGCAAAATGGTTCTCTCCCATCCACGCGGTAGTAAACGGAATCAGCGAGAGCCAAAAGAGCAGATGCAGATTGGCCCATTCTATTGCCCATCCTTAGTTTCCGATTTCCCCGAAATGAATTCGCTTAGCTTTATTGTCAGCTTCCAGGGTTTGGATCGCGGTGATCACCCTGGAATCGCATAACGCGTCTAATTCCATGCGGCGTTGGGCGGTTAAGCGCGTGCTGCCGAGTGGCAAATCAGCGGTATATCCGGGATGCACCATCACTTCTCCCGTGCCATCAGGAAGTTGCTCCAACAGGCGCAGCCAAATGTCTGCGGAAAATTTTCCGGTAGCCGCCAGACCGAAAAACCAGTCGGTGGTGCGTAGAGGTTTCCTGACACACTGGGCTTTTAATTTTCGGGCCAGGAAACGCAACGCCCGGTATCCGGCTGAAAGCTTGGGCGTGGAGCGGATCGTAATTTCGTCGGCGCAACGGATGCTGGGAATGTGATATTCCTTTGCCAGATCGACGGCAATGTGCGCTAACGCCGGCCAATGATGAATATGTTTATGGGAATCCAGATGCGTGGGCCGCAAACCGCGGTTTAATACATATTCAATTTGGGCGGCCCATTCCGCCCGGGCTTCATCCAAGGCTCTGCGATTAAAACTGATGCGTTGCAGAAGCTGCGGGACCCTTCGTGGGAATTCGTTAATACCACCGGTGATAGACCGCAACTTTCCTGATCGGGGAGTTCCCTGCGTCAGGCACAGATGAATCCCAACACCCAGACTCGGATTGCTTTGTGCCAAGTCCATCGCACGATCACAATCAGGCATGGTTGCCATGAGCGTGGTACTTGTGAGAATACCCGACTCATGGGCGTGCAGAATCCCATCCGTTACTGATCGGGAAAATCCAAAATCATCCGCATTGATAATCAGCCGTTTGATCACACCGCCACTATGCGGGGAAAATCATCATCTGGCAACCGGGCGATAAATTTTTACACGCAGGAGTTTCACGCCCCAGTGTTGCGCGCTCCAGAAAGTTGGAGCCAGCACGTCCAGCCGATAACCACGAATCGCTCCACCGCGATCTAGCACGGGAACCGGGTGGTCATAGTCATACCCCGGCACGCGCACCATGCAATGAAAAGGAATCAGGCGAGTATCCGCCGCTACCAGATGACCATCATTCGTCCAAACACTAGCTCCAGAAGCCGTGGTTGTGCCGGCATAAGGCCAGCAGCACTTGCGGTCCGGCGCATAGCTGGTAACCCGCAAAATCAGGGTTTTCAAATACACATACCGCCGCCCGTGGAACCAGTAGGAATCCACATGCCGGATTACCGGCCGGGCAATTGCACGCCGAGGCACCATGGGCTTACGTTGAAGCTGCGGCCGAGCCTGCTGTGGTAAAACCGATCGCATAACAGCACCGGCCGCCGGCGATGAGGCTTGCACCGCCGAATGATTTGCGGCGACGGTGGCATTGGGGGTATTGCTGATGGCCATGGCCACTCTCGGAGGCACCACCGCCCAAAGGTGCGGCACCCGGCTTAGCCGCCATATTAAGGTAGCCGTCAGCAGCACTCCAACCATGATCGTTAGCAGAACTGCGAGTTCCCAATTCTCGCTCCGAGTTAATGTTCTTGAATGACGCATGCAATATCTCCACCAAAGGGACTCTACTGCATCCTTGCGGGATAATCCTTAAAATTATCCGTGGTCCGAACTCTCAAGTGCGTACGCCATCCTGACGAAACGCGACAATCTCCAAAATTAATCCGAGGGTTCACGCCTGCCCGTTTAACACACCGGTCGGGCAACCTCGGTGACATCAAATTCCATTTCGCAGCAAGCGGCACCTTTACTCGGTGCATAACTTGCCCGGTACAACCAGGCTTACATAAGCCTTAAGGACGCCCCACATTGTTAACTTTCTCACGCGTCTCAAGAAGGATCAGAACAGTAAGCGAAAAACCCGTCCTTCGCGTGATTCCTCTCTGACCTACCGAAAGCATTTTACTCCATGGAAAATCCAAAATCCAAAAAAAAATGCCAAATTCGGGGTTATGAGACTGCAACTATCATAAAAGTGAATAAAAATGGTTTGATGATAAAATATACGCACGTAAAAATCGAAAACGTACAAAAATCAGCTTTTTTTGTTGACTTATTATTTTCTAAGCGTAAACTATCTCTTAGAAGGAAATAAGCGCGGCCAACGCAAGGGAATGCGTTACTAAGCGTTATATTTTCTGACTATGGCCCAAATGGCCAAGGATAAGGAGTACAATATATGTTTACTGATTTGCTCCGTAAAAATTCCCCCCAAATCATCAAGACCGCCAAAATTCTGGCAATCGCCGCCGCTGCCGCATTGACTCTGGCCGCCGCGCGACCTGCCCAAGCACGCGTCGGTATTCGCTTTGGCATTGGAATTAACTTGCCGCTGTTTCGCCCACAGCCAATTTTCGTTCCCCCACCCGTGTATTGCCCGCCGCCCGCCATTTACGTGCCGCCGCCGGTAGTCTATTCGCCACCGCCGGTTTATACCGCACCGCCAGTGGCGTATGCTCAGGCTCCAAACATGGCCAATGTACAGGCACCTAATATGGCTGGCGCTCAAGCCCCTAATTTAGCCGGCGCGCAACCCCCGGTGTTCAATGCCGCCCCACCGGTGGCGTATACACCCCCGTATTATGTTCCGCCCCCGGTTGTTTACAGCCCGCCTCCGGTCTATTACCCCGCGCCAACCTACTATCCACCGGCGTATTGTGCTCCACAGTACAACTACGGGCCGTCGCTTTATTTTTCGACCGGCTTCCGGCCCTGGGCATTTTATCATCCCTATTACCACCCTTACTTCCACCCGTTTTTCCGGCCTTATGTCGGATTTCATGTCGGGGGTTTTGATCGCGATGGATGGGGACACCGCGATCGGCGGTAAGTATTCCGTCCATTAACCAAGCAACGCAGGCTTGGCTCGGGGTTGAGGATCACCCCGGGCCTTTTTTATGATCAGCATCTATCCGCTTGCCGGCTGGATAATGGCGACCAGGCGGCCGGTAATTCCATGGTCTCGGCGATGGGAGTAAAAATCGGTGGCATTGGCATAAGTGCACAGGCTTCCACCATCCATGCGGGTAACGCCGCACTGCTGCAATTGCAGCTTGATCGCGGCAGCGAGATCAACGTGCGGTTTGGCATAGCCGATGGTAGTGACGGCCGCGGACAGGCCGGCGGCGTGGAATTCCCCGGCTACGTCCGATCCAACTTCAAAATATTTTACACTGATCATCGGGCCGATGGCGGCAAGGATTCGGTCGGATGTTATTCCCAGCGTGTTCATTTCAGCGATGCAGCGCGCTATAACGCCGCTGACCACCCCGCGCCACCCGGCATGGATTGCCGCGACGGTTCGGCCGTCATCCGAAGCCAACAGAACGGGCGCACAATCGGCAATTCGGATCGCCAAGGCCGCGGATGCAACGTCCGAAATGATGGCATCCGCTCGAGTTTGGCCTTGAAAGCGATCCCGTATTTCAGCCGCAACGGATTCACTGTATTCCCCCTCCCCTTCCGCTGTAAGCAATGCCGCTTCGCATCCATGCACCTGCTGCACCGTTGCCATCGGCACGTTGGTCAAGCCTAAGGCGGAAAGCAGAATCGCAAAATTGCGCTGCAGGTTGTCAACCGAATCCTGCACGGCACCTTGCGGATTGCCCAGATTCAACGAATCAAACGGCACCGGCGAAACGCCACCAATGCGCGTGGAAAAGGCGTGTGTCACTCCGGCGGCGGTCAGTAGCCGCGATTGGTAAACCACAACGCCGTTCGGCAATGTCACACGGGCAAGCATGGCAAAATTCTATCCGCCAAAGTGTCGATATACCAACAAGACCAGATGCCATGGCGGTTGAATTTGGAATCATGCGAGGTGGACCGCCCGCATGTTTGTCTGATATGCCGCTTTATGCACCCTTCCAGGCTGAGGCAACTTCACGCACGGCCAAGGATCCGACGGTCGCTTTGCCGCCTTGGCAGTAACAGGCCATTGAGGATTTTCCCGCCGGCGGCAAATAGCACGAGCTCATTGAAACCGCGTGATCCGGTGCAAAGACTTCGATGGATGTGCGGTCAACAAGTATTCTTAACCGCAAGGGGCTGGTCGGTGTAGAGCCTATGATTGACCCTTTGGCACCCAGGGCACTGATTTGCCGCGTGGTAAAATTAACTTCAATGGTTTGTCCCGCAACTTCCAGTGCCAGCACTTTGGCTGTACCCGCGTGGATCTGCGCCTCAATATCCAACTGATTGCCCGCCACCTCATGAAAATTACGCCGTCGATTGTCCAGTGTGAATGGGCCCAAATGATGCGCATGCCGCCAGAGGTGCTCAATTTCCTGCACCGGTTCCCGGCAAACGCGCAAACCGTCGGGCGTATTGCGCAAGGTCAGCGTGCAGGGAAAGCTCAACTGTTGATTAAACGGCATACCGGGATATGAGCCGCCGCGCATCCATCCGATTTGGATGGTTCGGTTCTGCCTTGCGGGAATATTATTGTAGACCTGCGCGGCATAAAAACTATTTCCTGTGTCCATGGCAAAGGGTCCGGATTGCGCTGTAAAACGTCGGCCATCAAACTGACCGATGAGATATTGGCTGTCGGCTCCGGTAAATATCCACCGAACTTCACCCGGCCTGCCCTGCAGTGGCAGCGGGAAAAAGTTTGGACATTCCTGGCTTTGGGGAAAGTGCAATTCCTGAAGTTTGGTCCAATGTTTTAAATCCGGCGAATTGAAAAGTGCAAAACCCCGGGATCCATTAAGAAACAAAGGCATAATCCAACGATGCGATGGCCCGTGCCAGATAATTTTGGGGTCACGATTACCTGGTACTATCTGCTTTAACACCGGGTTATGCGCATACTTTGTAAACGTTAATCCGCCGTCATTGCTGTAGGCCAGACATTGCGTAAAAGGCTCTCCCTGAGAGATTTTGGATGAACCGCCCGCGGCGGTATACATGGCCACGACTGCAGGCTTGTTGCCCTTCTGAAAACCGGCCGTGTTGAGCGAATCTACAGCGGCCGACCCGCTCCAGATACCTCCATATTTGTCAGGACTGATAGCCACTGGTAATTGCTGCCATCGCACAAGATCCCGGCTGATGGCATGCCCCCAGAATTTGTTACCGGAACTTCCTTGCAGGGTATGGGGCAGAAACTGAAAATACAAATGATATACGCCATCGACATAAACCAGCCCATTGGGGTCGTTAATCCATCCGGCAAGCGCGGTGAAATGAAACTGCGGCCGCAATTTCTGAGCGTAGCCGATCGCCGCATCAGATAATCCCACTGGCGCGGCCTGCGTAGCGTGCACCGTGGAACCTTGTGCCATACCCCACAGTGCCGTAGATCCCACGGTGTGCAAGAATCGTCGGCGGGAGACGACGGTTTTGGATAAATGAGACGATGTTTTGGAAGGATGACTTCTACGTGATACGGCCATGGTGTGTTACCCCTAAAAACAAGAATCCTTGGCGGAAAATCGGCCGAAAGGCCCCACCACGTTTTCAGCAGAATAATCACAACGAGCACAAGCCGCAACTTTTTTCTTCGGCAATGATATATATATTTTAATTATCAAATAAATAATTAAATTGGCGCTATGTACCATCGCAGCCATTGGTACCGGCGTTATGCATTCCTTTGGCCGCTGACGCGGGATTTTACGGTTCGGCGGTCAATGCCGAGGCTCCGCGCGGCGGATTCATAAGTGCCGACTTTCTGGTACACCAGTGTAGTGTAAAAGTTCAAAAGTTCCTCCTCCGTCATCAATCCATCACGGATTTTTGTGAATTGCCCGGATTGCTTATCGCCGTGCGATAATTCCGGGGGCTGATAGCCGCGCCGCACCAGAATATTTTTTACGCATTGCTCGAGCTCCCGGAAATTTCCCGGCCACGCATAATCCTTATGATCCGCGATCCATAATTTTACGTCGGTGTTGAGCTTTCGGCGGTCGTGTTCGCCGGGGATGAATCGCTGGGTTATAAAGTTGATCAGGTTGTCCACATCTTCCGGGGCTTCAGCAATCTGCTGTCGCAGTGATGGCGTGGCGATGACATCGGAACAGAGCCGAAAATAAAAGTCCTGACGGAATTTGCCGCTGTGCATGTCACGGGCCAGATCATGATTGGTGGCGGCGATAATTTTGCCGCGGAAAGTGCGCGGCACACTTTCGCCCACGCGTTCAAAAATGCGGTATTGCAGCACGCGCAACAGCTTGACCTGAATCTGCTCATCCGCGTCGCCGATTTCATCAAGAAATAATGAGCCGTGCGGCGGGCATGATTCGAGGCGGCCCTTGCGGTCGCCCAGCGCGCCGGTGAATGAGCCGCGGGCGTGACCGAAAAGCTCCGATTCAATCAGATGCGGGGATAACGCGGAGAGAACGGTGGTGGAAAATAAATTATCCGGCACATCGGCAAAACGTTTTGTGGCGGCATTAAAGGGCAGATAGCGGGCTTGCGCAATGGCCTGCGCCACACGTTCCTTGCCGGTGCCGGAAGGCCCGACGATCAGTGTGGCGATGTCCCCCATTTTGTCGTACAGCTCGAGTTGGTAAAGTCGCATATTATGAGTAAAAATGGATTCCCAAACCTTCGCCCGCAGATCAATCATGCAAGATGAAAACCCGATAATGGAACGGTAGATTCCCTGAAACGCGCGCGTGACTTGATAGCAGCAGGCAAATAAATGTTCTGGGCGATAGTGACACGCGCGCCCTGCCGCCGGCTTTTCCAGAAGGTCATGGAATATCTCAAGGTAACGGGCGTAAAGGCCGGCATAACCCGCGTTGCTCTTGCTATCCGCCAGTGTTCGGTAGAAATCACCTTCCAAGGCATAATACAGATAATGCACCACGGCATCCTGATACAGCCGCCATTCCTGTAAACTCGGCACGGCCTTTCCCGCCATCCGACGGCGCAGCGTGGCAACAAATGCCGCAACTTTTTCCCGTGTGCGCGTTTCGTTCGGCCGTTCCATCTGCCCGGTGGTGGGAAAGTTCCAGGACGTGTCCGAGGCAACATAATCATCACCCAGGACCGCACGCTCCAATTCCCTGCGCTGCGGCACGAATGGATTGCAGAACGTCAGTTGCGAAATAGCACCGGCCAGCGGCAACTCATCAGAATTCAACAAGGCCATGACTACAGTCTCCAACATCTACGGGTGATATACATTAATTGTACATTAACGTGGCATATAATGCCTGCGTTCTGCCATATCAGGGCAAAGAACATGTCTCGCTGTGTTTCGCATAACATGATTATTTATAATGACTTACGTCATAATAGTACCCATTGGCATGAGATTTGAATTACTCCTTCCGCGGCTTCACCCAAGTGTTTAGCATCCGCCGCGGGAGTGTGTGACATGGTATTCGTAAATTGCAACTGGACACTCGGCTGGGCATTGATACTGCTGGGAATTATCAGCGGTGCGTTGATGGGTCTGTTTTTCCATCGGAAAGATTTTCTCGGAGGTTACGATGCGTGGCCCCGGCGATTGGTGCGGCTTGGACATATCGCATTTATGGCCCTTGGCATGTTGAATCTTATTTACGCTGTCGGCCCACATCCGGCGATGGCAATAAATTCCATAATCTCGGTGGCGCTAATTTTTAGCTCCGTAACCATGCCCTTGGCGTGCCTGCTGGCCGCATGGCGCGCCAAATGGACGTTTTTATTTGCCTTCCCTGTGTTGGCACTGGCATTGACATGTGTATTGGCATTTTGGAGTTCGTTATGAAAATCGGCTTTTTGGCCATGAGCGGTGTGCGGGCGCACGATCCGAAACTTCTGGAACTCGGCCTGACGCTGCCCGGGTTCGTGCAACGCAGCAAGGTTGTTGCATCGCTTCCGAGTTTGGGGCTGCTTTTGCTGGCGGCCTGCACGCCGGCCGGACATGACTTGCGATACTTTGAAGCGGAATCGGATCACTCGGAGCCGCCCGAACTCTACTGCTGCGACCTTGTGGCGATTAGCACATTTTCCGCGCAGGTATTTGAGGCCTACAACATCGCCGATCGTCTTCGGGCGGCGGGCGTTCGTGTGGCGATGGGAGGATTGCATGTCAGCGTTTGCCCGGAGGAAGCCGCGGAACATGCCGATTATATCGTGGTGGGCGAAGGCGAATCGGTATGGCCCACGGTTGTCGCGGCCGCGGAAGCGCGCCACAGGCCCCGCATTTTCCGGGCCGCCGATTTCCCGCCCGTACTCATGGAAACATTGCCCACCCCCCGGTACGACTTGCTGAACGCCCGCAGCTATAACCGCTTCACGGTGCAGACCTCACGTGGCTGTCCCTGGCGCTGTGATTTTTGCGCCTCTACTGTGATGCTTTCGCAGCGCTATCGCAAGCGTCCGATAGATACTGTTGTGCGTGATATCCGCGCTGTTCAGCGCGTACAGGAACATGCCTTTATCGAATTTGCGGATGACAATACGTTTGTGGACAAAGCGTGGTCACGGGATTTGTGCCGCGCCTTGACCCCCTTAAGGATTAAATGGTTTACGGAAACCGACATTTCGGTAGCCCAGGACGGCCTGCTGCTGGATGCCATGCGACGCGCGGGCTGTCGGCAGATTTTGGTAGGACTGGAAAGCCCCACATCGGCTGGACTTAGCGGCATTGAGATGCGGGGCAATATCAAGGCGCGCTGGGCGGAGAAATACAAAGAAGCCCTCCGCACAATTCAGGGGCACGGTATTACTGTCAACGGCTGCTTTATTCTGGGCCTGGATACCCACACACCGGAAATATTCCAGCAGGTGCTGGATTTCGCCATGGATGTGCCATTGTTTGAAGTCCAGATTACCGTTCTGACGGCTTTCCCCGGCACGCCCTTATATCATCGGCTTGTCCAACAGCGGCGGATTTTGCAGCCGGGACGATGGGATTTATGCACATTATTTGATGTGAACTTCCAACCCCGGCTTATGTCTCCGGCACAGTTGCGGGAAGGGCTGTATTGGCTGGGCGAGCGATTATACAGCGCGGAATGCACAGAGATCCGCCGCCGGGCATTTTTTCGTGGCTGGCGTCGCGCGCCGGCCTATGCGCCAGCAGTATGATGAATCGCTCGCCCTGGCCACCGCTGTAGCACCGCCTATCATTTAGCTTGGTGTCATTGGTTGAGAAATAAAGGACATCCAATGAAAAATGGTAACTGCGACCCGATTATCAGCCGCTCCACCGGGCGGGAAAAGCGGTCTATCCAAAAGCGCTGGAAGGCGGCCCATATCAGGCAAGCCCGGGGTGAGTTTTTCCAATTGCTGCTGGAGCGGTTGTATGGACGACCTTTCTTCCGGCAATCTGCCGCCAGCACCGCCGAATTAGACCACGGGCTTACGCTGATACTGCCGGGTATCGAGGCCGCAGGCCCCTTTGCGCAGGGCATGGTCGATGGCTTGGCCGGTGCGATTCCCGGCGCGGTGCGGATATTTTACTGGGGCATCGCGTTTCCTGAAGGGTACATTCCGAATTTAATCTGGCTGCGAAGAAACCGCGCCAAGGCCGCCGAGCTGGCGCAGATCATTCACAATTATCAGGATCAATATCCCGGCCGTCCGGTGCATGTGGTGGCTAACAGCGGCGGTGCCGGGCCGGCGATTTTTGCGGTCGAAATGCTGCCGCCCAATCGCGGCATTGACGGCTTGGTATTCCTCGGTGGAGCGGTTTCCAGCACTTATGATTTGCGCCCGGCCCTGCGGCGGCTGCACAAAGGGATTTACAATTTTTATTCACATCGTGACTGGATTGTTCTGGGAATTGGAACATGTTTATTCGGCACCAGCGACCGTAAGCCGCATGTCTCCTGCGGTTTTGTTGGCTTCAAACGACCCGCAAACCTTGTTGATACGGAGAATTTATATGCAAAGGTGCATCAGGATATCTGGAGGCCAACACTCGTCGATGATTGTAATCATTGGGGAACACACGGATTTTCAGCTTCTACAGAGTATATTCACCGCTATGTAGCACCGTGGATTGCCCGCGAGGCAGGCGGCACAGACTGAAGGCAAAACGGCAGTCAGTGGCTTCCGGGACCTGGTTTCGCCGATTTCGCGGATTTCTCATGAAATGAATTCACGATGTGAGCAAAACGTTTAAGCTTTTCATAGTCGCCGCGCCAGGTCGTGTACATGTAGCCCCGCACACCCGGGACTTTTTCCGCTGCCGCCATCCAGAGGCGCAGGTTTTTCAGCGGTGCATCGTAATACCCCGCGATGATCTGCTGGTAACCACGCGACGCGAAAAAGTGCAGAGATTTTTGCCGGTGCTGGAAATTCCAGTTGACAATAACCACGCGCTTATCCAGGCCATGCCACGATCCCGCAAGGCTTCCATGTACCAGATAGTAATGCGCGCGGGCGTTGTGATAGGGATCAAACATATCGCTCCAGACATACGCGCGGCCATGGCCCAGCAGTCCGGTGCAGAAGCGGGCGCAGGCGGCCAGTTCCTTGCCGGGCGACATGCCGGACGGACCGGAGTTGCCCCAGTCCATCACACGAATCTCATCAAAGCTCATCATATACGCGTGCGGATGCAGCGCTCGGCGAATCGCCATGATTTGTCGCCGTAGCAAGTGGCGCGTCTGCCGGGATTTCAAGCTGATGCTAACTTGGCCGTCGTAGAATATCGGCGGATAAAACCAGGATACGTCCAAGAGTGTTCCATTGGGGACTGGATGCAGAAAATGAATGACTGGTGCTTTATGCCACGCCTGATATTGGCCTGCGTAGGGCTGATTCCCCAGAAGTGGATCGCGAATGGGAGCGTAGTCGACGCCGCTCCCTGTTACAACCGTGGGCGCGCCCGGTCGGCTTAGCACATTGACCAGGCCCGCGGTATCCACGCTCCAGCGCCGCCATTGTAATTCGCCCCGCGCACTGCCCCATACCCCGAAGTAGATCGCCACGTGCCGATGTTGCAGTGAATCAAAGACCACGTCATAACGCCGCCACGGTTGCGTGGCCTTTACACGCACGCGTTCATACTGCAATTCCCGACTTTTTTTAGTCAACACGCGAATGTGCGGCGATCCACTATAAGCAGTGGTGCGAATCCAGACCCTTATGTGATACGCATGGAAGGGCTTAACCGCTTCTGAAAATACCAGGCGGCTATTGCCGATATTATTGCGGATCGTGGCGGTGGAACCTTTTAGTTGCACGTTGGTGTCTTTCCACGAAGGCGCAGACGCTGGGCGCACCAGCCAGTCCTGAACCGGCGTGGCCACGTTGTTGTGGACTATAAATTTCACATTACGAACAGGTAACCCTGCCGCCAAAGACGGATTTTCAAACAGCAGATCGTTGGAGTACCCGATTTGAAAAACTCCTGGAACAATTTGCAGCTTAAGGTGCGCAGCCAAGGTTTCAACCGTTTTCAGATGCGCCAAATACGTCTTGCGAATATCACCCAGATCGTTCATTCGCGCCAGCTTGCTGTCGGATAACAGGACGTGGGTATAACCGTATTTTGCCGCCCGCCGCCAGGTATGTTCCAAAACGGCAATATTGTGCGGCACCAGCAGATTCGTGGAATAATAAAGCCAGAGCTGCGGACGGCTCCGGGGCGACAAGACCGGCGACCGAACCGCCCCCGGGGCCGCCGGGCAACAAAACAACATCAGGAAGACTGCAACGCAGGACACGTGCCGTAACGCCATAGCCATACTCCCGCGATTGAAAAAAGTAATTGTCCCTCACGCGTCTGCCGCATGTCAAGCTCGGCTCTAAAATTCGGCTCTACACCGCTCTACACCGCCGCGCGCCGCCAAGGAGGACATTTTAACTTTGGCTTGACAATCCGCCGCTGCTGATTTGACAAATTCCGGTTTGCCGGTAAAACTACGTTTTGCCGCCTACATAAAAATTTATTTGGAGTTCTATCTATGCAGGATCGGCGTAATTTTCTCAAATTGTCAGCAGTTGCGGCACTTACTACGGCAGTTGCGGCCCAAGCCGAGAATTCACCACCCCCTTCGCTGGGCGCCGTTTCCAGCGCGACCACGGAAGCGGGCGGGCTTAAGCTTGCCATCGGTAACGATGTGCTGCGGGTGCAATCACTTTCGCCCCACATTCTGCGGCTGGATCTGCTGGCCGATGGAAAAAACGACCCGCACACGCCGGTGCTGGACCCCAAAGCGGTTTTCCCAGGTGATCCGG
>JAJZGH010000074.1 GCA_021798635.1 Planctomycetota bacterium
AGTTAGGGACTTTAAGCGAATCAGGTATTCACTGTATTGTGGCCCCAGCACGTCACCGGCGAGCGCGGGCTTACCGGCGCGTTGCTCAATTTCCAGAATATAGGGTATCTTGTGCAAATCTGCGGTAACACGGTTTCCAACGGCAATTGATTGAGTCAGCGAAGATCCCGCCACCAGCGCCAGATGCACCACATAGTTACGCTCATTGAGGCGCGGAAAAAATTCGGATTTCAACAGGGGCACCAGCGCCAATCCCGCCAGTGTCACCACTGCCGCCAGCACAATGACCGCTATACGCCAATTTTCCACAGAAGCCAGAAAACGCCGATAGCCCGCTTTAATATGGCTGGTCAGCCAGGCGTCATGGCGGCTCACCGCTACTTGCGGCAGCAAGGTCATGCACAATGCGGGTGTAAGTGTCAGAGCCAATATCAGGGAAGATAGTACGGCCACGATATACGCCACGGCCAGCGGCGCAAAGAACCGCCCCGCCAGACCGCCCAGACCAAAAATTGGCAAAAATACAAGGATCACCGCAAACGTGGCGAAAACGACGGCGCTTCGCACTTCCAGAGAGGCGTGCAGTACAACACTTAGCGCCTTGCGCGGCGTCCCCGCCAAGGCGTTGATGCGCAGGCGGCGCGTGATATTTTCCACATCAATAACGGCATCATCCACCACTTCGCCAATAGCCACCGCCAATCCGCCCATGGTCATGGTGTTGATCGTATCACCCAGATGAATGAGAATCGCAATGGCCGCCAGGAGGGACAACGGTATCGCCAGACAGGAAATTAAACTCGTGCGCCAATCTCCCAGAAACAGCACCAGCACCAGAATGACCAGCCCCGCACCAATCAGTAACGAATCGATGAGATTGTGCAGGGCCACGGTGATAAAGTCCGAAGATTGAAGTATCTTTCCATGCAATACAATTTCCTGTTGCGCCAACACGGGCTTCAGCGATGTTAAGGCTTTCTTCACAGCTGCGCTTACGCGTAGAATATTGGACCCGTAAGCCTGGGCGATCATCAGCAATACGCCCGGCTTTCCCATAATGGAAACCGCCCCTACCTGCGGCAAATGGCTCAGGCGGATATGGGCCACGTCGGCCAGCGTGATCACGTGACTGCCGTGCACAGCAACCGCGGTTTCACCGAGTTGTTTGATGGATTTAATTTGTCCATGCGCCCGCAAAGTCATGACCTGATTGGGCGTGGTGATAAATCCCGCGCCCACCAATCCCGTGGCACCACGGGCCGCGGCAAGTACTTGCCGAACAGTTAAATGATATTGAATCAGTCGGCCAGGGATTATTTCAATGCGATAATCCTTTTCCAGGCCCCCGTATATGGCCACCTCGGAAACACCGTTTACCGCCAGCAGGCGCGGCTGCATGACCCAATCGGCAACGGTGCGCAATCGTCGGGTGTCATTGGTTTTACTGGTGATTCCCACTACCGTAACCCAGCGGATGGAACTGCTTAAGGGCATGAGGACGGGCGTATGAACCGTGGGAGGCAGCGTGCCGGCGACCTGCGCCAGGCGCTGGGAAACCGCTTGTTGATCGAGGTAAATATTGGAGGCGCTGGGAAAGAGCACTTTCACAATAGATATTCCCTGCAGGGAATTGGAGAATGTTTTTTCCGCTCCAACGCCGCCCGCCAGGGCCTGCTCAATGGGCGTCGTGACAAGTTTTTCCACCTGACGCGGGCTGAATCCCGGAGCCAGTGTCTTAATTTTTAATTGTGGCTGAATAAAATTAGGATAAACATCATACCGCGCACGGGTAATGGAATAGACGCCATACGCCATGAGTATGCACGCCAGCGCGATGATGACGCCGCGAAAATGTAGCGCAAAATTTACAATTCGTTTAAGCATCACAATTCCATCAATAGAAGCGTTATGCCGCCGTTAACCCGATTTTTTAAGTGTAGAACTTAGTTGCATCGTCAGCAGCAACTGGGCACCATGCGATACAATACGCGCTGCACGCAGCGATAGATCGCTTATCGCGTAGCCGCCCGGCACACTCTTGGGATCGATCAATTCCCGCATTGCAAATACGCCACCGCCGCGGGCAATATAAATCCACTGTTCTCCCTGCCACCAGACCACAGCGGAGCGCGGAATGATGACCATGGCAACAGCTTGGCGCGTCTCTGGAACTTTCGCGGTAATGGCCATGCCGGGCCGCAATGCACCGGCATTATTGATGAGATACAGCATGGATAGCCCGCGAGTCTGCCGATCGGCCCGGGCCGCGACAGTCAGAGGCTTGGCGGTGATCCAGTGCTTGCGGCCTAACACCTGCACCCGCACCGCCGTGCGCAGCGCCACAGTTCCCGAATTGGAAGCCGGCAACGCTACAGATGCCAACAGCGTGTGAAAATCTTCAATTTTCAGCAACCCTTGATCGGCCGCCACCGCTTGGCCGGGAAACGCAAGAATATCCGTTACAGTTCCATTATGGAGAAACGGCAGTGGCAGGATTGCACCGGATTTGGTTTTCAGTTGTTGGGATATGGCGGCGATACTTTGCACATCCGCTCGCACGCGCGCGTCTGCGGCCGCCATCGCTGCTTGTGCGGTCTGCACCTGCTCCAGGGATACCGCGTTGTTTTGGGCGTATAAGGTCTTTGCTCTGCTGAACGCGGCCGTGGTAGTGGACTGCGTCACCTTGGCCGCGGTTAAATCGGCCTTTACTTTGGTCAGCTCCAGCGCCAGGGTAATTTGCAGGGACGTGGAGACCATAGGTTGAATTCTTGCCATGCTGCTGCCCCGGACAACCGCAGTTCCCAATTGCGGCCACCGTTTCCCAGGCATATTCAATACGACGCCGGCTAAGGGGGATGAAACGGTCCAGATGCTGTCCGGGTTTTTGCGCAATTCTCCGTAAAGGGTTAACATGGGGTGAATTATTTGCGTCTTGAGATGCACGCTTTGAATGTTAAGTGCCTTTTCCTGTGCGGCAGTCAGATGGATGGAACCTGACGGTGCCGCAGCGACTGCGCCGGCAGTGGCCGCCAATATGGCCTCTGAAAGCAGGATTGACCGGGGGATGTTCCACCACCGGCGAAGCGTGTGGCTATGTGTTACGTTCATGGGTACGTTCCTTTCGGCATTTTTGGCGTATCTCCCAGCGGTGCTTCGAGAAGGTCTTCCAGATTTCCCAATGCAACAACCGCGGAATTTCGCGACTGCAGCGCCGCCTGCGCAAAAGTGTTCAAGGCTAACTGCGATTCCGCCAGCGCCAGGCGGCTTTGCGCACCGGCTTTAAAGGCGCTGCGCGTGGCACGCAATTGCGTGCACGCTTGAATTTCAATGGCATCTGCCGTACGCAACTGTCGCAAAGCAGATCGGTATTGTGATATGGCCGCGCGAATCTGTGTGATGACCGTCGTTTGCTTCTGTTCCAGTTCCGCAGCGATCACGAGGCGTTGGGCGTTGGCGGCGGCGATAGCACCCTGATTCTGATTGAATATCGGCAGAGCCATGGCAAAGCCCAGGGTAAATTTGTTGGAGCCCTGATCAAACCTGTACCCCGGCCCAAGGTCAATATTCGGATATTGCCGGGCCACCTCTAATTTTAAGGCCGCCTCCGCCGCCTGATATTGCGCCAGTAATGATTGAATATCCATCCGATTAATCAAGGCCGCTCGGCTTAATTGCTTCATGTTCAACTTACGCACCAGCGGAGTTTTCATCAGATATGCAAACACGACGCGTATATGTTTTAAGGCCCGCACCGGCACGGATAAAGCGGCGGCCAGTTGCATTCGTCGCTGCCGAGCCTGCCCCTGAGCCGCCACCAGCGACAATTCCGATTCATGCGCTTGAATTTCCGCCGTGGTATAGACCGGTCGCGAAATGCCACCGGCTTGAAACCGGGATTGAATTAAACGCAGAATCATCGCGGTAGTGCGGACCTCTTGCCCCAGTAATTGCAATCGCTGGTTTGCAAAGGCATCCTGAATCAGTGCCCGCCGGACTGCTTGTCGCACATTCCAGGCAATTTGCCCCAGATCATACCGCCCCGCCTGAGTTAAGGCTTTTGTCTGAGCCATACGGTCTTCGCGCCGGCCGGCGGTTTCAATGGGAATATTAAAATTAAATCCCAGTATCCATGGGTTTACGCCGGGGCCGGCTTTGGCCGCATAAGTTGGGGAGAATGCCACCGTCGGATTCGGCGATTGAGAAGCGGTCATCATATTGGCCGTATCAACCTTAAGTTGCGCCAATTGCACCCGCAACGCCGGACTGTAATACCATCCTGCGGCCACCAGCGTGCTTAAATTTTGCACCTGCGGAAAGCCTGGCTGGCGTTTGATGGGTTGTCGGGCGATAAATGCTTTTAAGTTCGCGTTCGTCAGGGTGCGTGCTTGAAATTGCGTTTCAAATGCCGCCGGCTTTAATGGCTTGGCCTGATAGGTAGCGCATCCGGCGGGAATCAGACACATCATGCCCAGCGCCAGGAACATACGGCCCATTGGAATTGCAGCTGAAATTATCCGGGATCTCATCAGCGGAATTTAGTGATAATCGATGGCCATGTCAAACGCTAGCCGCCTTGGTGATAGCGATTATCATGCGATAGCGGTCAGTGCGGCCAACTGCAACTGCGGATTTTGAATGCGCGATCTATCACAACACTGTTTGACGCATACCTAACATTATACTAACCTGTTGGTGTATGAAAATCAGGGAGATGCAACAGCATGGCAGGCAAACTTACTTTCGCGGACGTAGTCCAAAAGTCCGCCCGCATTATTCAAAAGCTTGAACCGCAGGCTTCTGCACCACGGGAATCAGCGTCATGCGCTTCCGGCGATGAAAACGCCTCCGCCGATATGCCTGAATTATGCCCCGGTATTCACGAATGGTTTTATGGAGATGCGTTAGATTCCAAAACTGCCGCTTTGTATACCCCCCCGCCGCAGGCACGCCGGCATTCCTGGTGGCCGGCAGCGCTTACACTGATGGCCTGGACGGCAGGTCGAATCCTGAGGCAATCAGAACACAAATATCTTTTCTGGATTGGCGGAACAGAATTTCTGCCTACCGTGCAACTCCTGGCCGCCATTTTACCGGGCCGTCGCCTGCTGGAACGGTGCATTTTCATTGATCCACCCAATCAGTCGGATCGCATCTGGAGCATTGATCAGACTCTGCGGTGCAGTGCCGCAGCAGTGGTGATCGCCAACGGTGCCGGGGCGGATATGGCCGCAAACCGCCGATGGCAACTGGCGGCGGCCGCCGGCGGCGTGTGCGGCCTGCTGGCCCGCCCGCCCTGGGAAATAAATGATCCATGCCTGGCCATCACCCGCTGGCAGGTTCAACCCGCCCCCGCCTCCACCGGCGTCAGCCATCCGCAGTGGAAGGTGCGCTTGCTGCGCTGCAAACCGCCCATGACGCCCATAGCCCCCGATACCCAATGGACCGCCCAATGGTGCTACGATTCTCATAATGGCCAAGGCGAAATGAAAATTCGCGCCGGCCACTGACCGGCCGCAATCTGGAATCAGGAAATCAGCAATATCACAGCCCAATTTCGCTATCCGAAAATCCTTGGCACTGCTATACTTACCAACATGAGGCGCAAACCAAGTTACGTTCGAGACCCTGGTAACTTCCGATCCGGAATTGTTTGTCCATGGCCCGCCGGCCACGCCTCGGCCGATGAAGTAGCCCAGGACGCCCATTACCTGCCCAGTGGAGAGCACAAAAGCCATCCATCTCCGAAGAACCTCTGGACATTCGGCCCGCGCAAGGGCAAAGCTCTGTGCGATACCTTCGATGAAACACAATGGCCCCTACTCATCCAAACTCTGCGGCAAGCCATCGTCGCATCCTGCGTGAGCCGAGAATTTCGCGGTCGATTCCCTGCCCGTGTTTGGGCCTATATTCAACGTGGAAATGAGCCGCCAAAACTCCATGAAGCGCGGCTCTCAAATAGCGGGCACGGTTGGTATCATGGGTTCCCGTTACAATACGAAGATCAATACCCTGAGGATCCCCACGGCCTTTTAAGGAATGCCCCCTGTGCTAAAATCACTGACCATTGAATGCGAGCGTGTCCCCGAGCCTTCAGCAATTGATCCGCTCGAACAACGAACCTGGGCCGCAACGCGTATTTTTGCAGGCGGCAAATGCGTCACAACATTGCTGGATCGGGCGACTGGAAAAGAAACGAATACCGTTTATATTCCACTGTTCCCGTTGGCCCAGTGGGTGGTCACGAACTGGTGGACACTGCTTAACGAGACATGCCGATGGGAGAGGCCGCCGGTTCCGGGAAAACACTGGTCCGATGAGCAGCAGGCCTGGGTCCAACGACATTCGGTGCGGGCTGCCGATTCGGGCCTGTTGCTGCCGCGCCTGACCCTTTATGGAGACGGCCGCCATATTTGCGCTGAGTGGGTAAGAGACGAAGATGACGCCTACCCAAATATGCCAGGGCAGTTCCTATATTCCTCGCGAGAGTTACTGGACCGCCCCGGCGTGGAATCGGCCCTCAGCGAGTTTATAGCAAAAGTTCTGTCATGGAGCGGCCCGGGTAAACAAGATGAACGCATTGAGGCATTGCGCGGCAACTGGGAGGCAATATCGAGCGCTGATTCCGGCGAAAAGGCCTTTTGTAACGCCGCTGGAAGGCTCGGCCTTGACCCATATTCATCAATAGAAAATGAACTTGTCGAATTTCTGGAACGCGCGGGCGACAATTACCAGCGACAGGCATTGTTTAACGATGTACTTGATGCGGGGGCTCGGGCCTCATCTGTCAAACTCTGGCAATGGGCTTGCGCAATCGACCTAGATCGCTCTCCACAAATGAATATGCCGGCCCTGCCCACCTCCGACCTGGCGGCTAAGGCCGGGTATCTGGTAGCCCGAAAATGGCGGACGGCGCTGCGGGGGGCATCCTCCCATGCGCCTATCGCGGATATTTCGGAGGTTGGAAGAGAAATGGGAATTCCAAATCTCACATTCGAGGAACGAAATCATCTTCCCGTCGGAATGGTGCGGGCGGCGGTCGGGTGGCGCGGAGACCGAGGCGCTGTGCTGGCAGGCCCAATCCCAAGTCGCGCGGAAAGCCGTCGTTTTCTGGAAGCCCGCGGATTATTCCATGCGGCTTATGCTTGTAGCGATGGGGCCAGGCTCGTGACCGACGTGCGGAACTGGGACCAACAATGCTCCCGGGCGTTTGCGGCCGAATTACTGATTCCGCAGGAAGTTGTGCTGAATACAATTGATTCCGAATTGGACCCCGATGAAGTCGACAGACATGTCGATAAGCTCGCAGCCGATTTCGGAGTCAGCACACATGCGGTACATTGGCAGTTTCAGAATGGATCCAAAGCGGGCTAGCCGATAACGATGCCGCACCAGGCCGAATATTTTATTGCGCCGATTCCAGCTCCGGACCCAATGCGACAGCCCATTGCACACGTCGGGTTAAAACATTGAATTGAAAAGAATTAACGGAAATTCAAGCAAAGGTTGCTCAAGTTTCCTATTTTGTTAGAATTGCGGACAAAATCTGCATCGCCGGTTTTGGTACAATACATTCAGAATACCGCACGGACGACGGTGCCCATCAACGGAGAATGGAATATGCAAAAGTCACTCGACCGGCGCACAGGCAACTCCATTACGCACTTATTTTCCGGGATTTTTGTGGTGGCGCTTTATGCGGCATTGGGATTTCCAGGCTTGGCACGGGCCGGAGACGCTGCACTTACAGGCGGCACCAGTCGGTATAATTCCATTGTCCGGCCTGCCTATCAGAACCGCGTAAAGCATTATTTACGCTTGGAAAATTCCATACGCGGACTGGTGGTTTATGAACTCGGTAGTGGGATGTCCACGGGGTCCAGCGAGGAAATCATTGCCACTGTCAACACCAGCAAGTCTTCCCCGCCGATCAAGTTTGTCAATAAAGTTGGTCCGGACGTAATGGTTGCGGCACACATCGCACTGCGCGCTGTCCGATTGCGCTACCCCAAGCTCCAGCCGGGATGTATTCGATTAAGTTTTTCAGATCAATACCTGGATGCCGACGGCAATTCCGCCGGATGTGCCTGTGCGATCCTGATTTTATCGCTATTGGAGAACACCCGACTGGATCGGCAGATGGCGATTACGGGGGCCATCACCGCCGACTGGCGTGTGCGAGCCATCGGCGGGGTAGCCGACAAAATTCATGGAGCTATTGAAGATCATTTAACCGGCGTAGTGCTGCCGCAAAGAAATATTGGCAGTATCTCGGACATGATGATATTGGACGGTCCGCAGCGGGCCTGGAAAATCCAAATTTTCACAGTGCGCACCCTGCAGGAGGCGATGGCCCTGATGCAGCGGAATAAACCGCGCGACATCAGCTACGCCATGCTGCTGTTTTCAACCCTGCAGCCAAAATTTGACCGCATGGGAATCGGAGCCTTGCGTGATCCGGACGTGCTAAGCCGCCTCAAGCAGATTACCGCGTTGGCCCCCAACGATATATCCGCACAATATCTGCTGGCGGTGGCGGCGGGGAAACAACTGCGGAAGCTTTCACTGGCAACATCCGAATACAAGGCTTTTGATATTATCAGCGGCTACAAGAATTACCTCTGGAAATTCCCGCCGCCCGCCATGGCGCTGCTGAAAGCACCCATCAGAAATACCTTGCGCCGGCTGTCGCGACTTTCAGAAATTGCCGCTCCCCGCAGTGTTCCGCTCATTGAAGCCCTGCGACGGTTTATTCGAACCTGCGGTAACTGGGCGGGATCACCACCCGGTGTAATCCATATTGAAGCACGGCGCGATGCGGTGATGACGGCCCTGGACCGCCTGAACAGCAACAAACGAGCCATTGACCGCCTTTTACGCAACGGCTTTTAACCGGAGGCTGCCCATGTCCATGCGCGCCGTTCACTGTCATGTGCTGCTGGTTGCATCGCTTTTCGTGATTTTGTTGTCGTGTAATCCGGTTAAACCGGTGGAAGCGGCTTCCATCACGCGCGACGGCCCAACCATCAATGTGCTGGCGCGTATCAATACCGCACGCGATTCGCGCACGGGCGGCTGGGCCATTAACAATCACTGCCTCGTGGGAACTTCCAGGTGGAAAAATATAAGTATCGGCCTGCCGATTGGGGCACCGCCACAATACAATCTTCGTGCGGTTTTCGCCCGCACCGCAACAGATAATGACGTCGCAATCGTCTGTTGTGTCAAGGGACGCCAGTTTGACTGGGATATGGGAGCGTATGGCAATCATATTGATGGATTCGAACAGGTTGATGGGAAAAATATAATCAACAGCCCAAAATCACGCCACTTTGCTCAGTGCCTTAAGAACCAGGTGCGCTACACCTGTCTGATAAAAGTGCGCACGCGGGAAGTCCGGGCTTATCTCGACGGAAACCTCATTATGCGATGGAAAACCCGTTATCGTCATGCCCATCCCAATCCGACATGGTTACCACCGCTGAACTTTGCGCTGGGAGTTGCCGCCCGAAGCAGCGTGATATTTTATGCCATTACACTCACGCCGGTTCAAACCGTAGAAGCTCCGGCTGATCCAATGGGAATTAATTATCAACTTCCTCTTGACCTGCGCGCACAGATCAATCCGCTGCCTTTGACGAAGCGTAAAAATCCCAACGAATATGCTCCGGCTATCTCGAATACCAACGCGCCATTTACCAGCGCCGCAGCTATTGCCGCCCAGAAAACATATCACGCGGCGGAAAACACCGCTCACTCCAGTTACCGGAGGTCGGTGAATGCGGCGACAAAACATTGTCGCGCCCATCTGCTTACTGCCCTGCAAGCTGCCATGACGTCCAATGAAGTCCATGAAACACTCCGTCTTACGATTATTATTACGGCCATGAAAAAGCGGGGCTTTCATGCACCAGAGCACACCGGGTTTACCACTGCTAGAGCCAAAACCGCATGGAAGCAATACACGATGGCCTTGGCTGTAGCACGCGGACAATTCCGTTTGGCCCTGCAGACGTATCGGCAAATATACTGCACGCAATTGCGCAAGGCCCTTAGCGCGGCCGTTCGCGACAACCATCTAGCCGAAGCACTGCGGATAGAAAAGTCTCTCAAACGCCTGGAACCTTCAGGTGCTAAGGAATTACCTTACGGGAAGTGAATCGACTGCCGTGTGTCACGAGCGGTGGCGCTTTAATGGAATCGGATCAGATGTATGCCAGGGAATAACTTCATCAGTCGTGTGATTTGCGTTCTGATTGCCTGGAACGCACTTTGGTTTTATTCACCTGCCGTGCCAGGTGCCCCGGCCAAATCGCACGCCTGGCGCACGACCGATATATTCGTAACAGTTGACGGAGCCTTAGGGACGGTATATATCAATAATAGGCCATTTTTCGGCAAGGAAACCAGCGTATCGACCGGTATCCCTGGCATACAGAACGAAGATTTATTCATTCACACGCACCCTGGAGACTGGATTGTTTTTCAGGTCGTATGTCTGCGGCAATCCAGACCGCAACGGGGATTTGCCGCCGTGGGCAGAAGCCATGGTGCTACCATCTTTTTATCAGAAAGCCATTCCCCGCAATGGTGTGCCACCTCCGATGGCGCGCATATTTTCAAGTTTCTTCAGAACCGGACCTATCTGCGCAACTCGGCGACCGTTATCCCCGCGCATCCCTCGCAGAAGTGTCTTAAGGTAATGAATGACCATAGCAATTTCACGCACGGTCAGGTGATCTGGGCACGCGGCACGGCACGGGTTATATGGATCAAATGTATCATCCCGCGACATAAAATGCCGCTGGCCGGAACACCAACTGGGGCAAAACACCAGGTGGCCTCCGCGACACATGTTCGCCTTTCCCAGCCCGGCCCCATAAAAAACGGCATCTATACTTTGACCAATCAGCTCAATCATCTGGCTCTCAATGATCCAGCGGGCTCGGATCAACCGGATACGACCATGGATCAGGCGACTGCCGATGGCAGTAAACAACAGCAGTGGGAATTCACGTATCAGGGGCACAGCCTTTATACCATTAAAAATGTCGCCAGCGCCTTGTATCTTACCGGCCCCGAAACCAGGCGGCGGCTCGGTCTTCTCCTGCGGCAGGAAAAGGCGAATCATACGAAAAATCAGGAATGGAAATTACAACCCGACGGTCAGGGGTTTTTGTGCGTGAACGCAGCCTGCGGCCTGGTCATGGATGATTCGGGGCGTCAGGTGACTCCAGGTGCCAATGTAGATTTATGGTCCATACACCACGTCAGAATCAGCGGTAATCAGACCTGGATACTTCGGAACACACAGCCGAAGCGCTATCAGAAGCCTCCGCACATTGCCCTGAGGGTTGCACTGCATCCTGCGAAAACAATCCCGATACATGCCGCGAAAAGAACCATCACCTTCACCGACGTTCTAGCGGTTGCCGCCATGCAGGATTTCCAGGGACAGTTAAAGGTTCTCCGCGCGGGTAAGCAGCACGCTGAGGCTAAAGCGACACGCGACTGTGATGCGGCGTTGCGCAACGCGTTGGCAGCGGCGATAACGGAGAATCTGTCCGGTGAAGCAAAGAAAATCGGGGTGGCATTAACCGCGCTGGAGAAATCGACCTATCGCCCCAGCTTAGAAATCCCGTTCACCATGAAAGCGGCGCGGGTCGCATGGCGGAAATATCGGCTTACGCGGGCGGTAGAGCGGGCAGTTTATCTTGAAGCAAAAGAAAAATTAAGAAATAATTTTGCCAAGGCGTTAAAACCGGCCCTGCTTGAAGCCGTCGACTCCGGCAATGTTTCCGACGCACTATTAATTGAAAAAACAATCCACCGGCTGAATCATGAAAATGCTGATCCGTGGAACATTGCAGGCAACGTCCCGTAATGGCTCGGACATGTGCCGGCAACAAGCTTGTTATTTTTTTAAATGGGCCGCGATGGCGCGGGGCAGATACTCGGCAATATCAGTAGCCAGCAGGCCCGCCGGGCCGATGGCCTTGGCCGCCAGATCGCCGGCCAACCCATGCAGATGCACACCCAGGCGAGCCGCCTGCGCACAAGACAGCCCTCCCTGACCAACCAGTGATGCAATCACACCCGTGAGAACATCGCCACTGCCGGCGGTTGCCATTGCAGGGTTGCCCGTTTTATTTATGCCAATGCGCCCGCCATCGGCGATCACGGTCTGATGGCCCTTAAGTACCACCACGCACCCTGTCGCGCGGCTTAGCAGTTCGGCCAAAGCTGTACGATCCGGACCTGTTTTGGTCGCCGGCTCCACCGGCAGTTGTACCGCAGGTGCCGCAGCTGATTCCTCCGGCATGTCCAATGCAATCCCGTCTGCGGTGGATGGGGCATCATCATCATCCGCTAAGCTGCGCGGTGTGGCGGCGATGGCGGCCGGTACTTTTTCCGCAGCCATCCCGATATTTCCCCCGCGCTTGGCAACCGCGGCCATCAGACGCATGAATTCACCCATGTGGGGCGTCAGAACTACATTGGACCAGTCCCTCCGCGTCGGCCATTCACTGGCTTCCAGCGAAGCCAGCGTGTTAAGAGCATCGGCATCGAGGACCATGGGACCGCGATGGCGTTCCAGGAGTTCCAGAACAATCTTCTTCGTAGTTGTATTCACGCCCATACCCGGGCCAATGGCAACCGCGTCGTGATGGTCCGCAAATTCCACCAATGATTTCATATCGCGCGGATTAATCATAAAACCCGTTGCCACCGGGCATATTTCTAAGATGTGTGGGAGAATATCTTTGATGGCCGCGATCCGACAGAGTCCGGCACCCGCTCGCATGGCACCGGTTGCCACCAGCGCCGGTGCGCCGAGCATACAGTCCGAGCCGGCAATGACCAGAACTTTTCCAAAATCGCCCTTATAGGCCTCTGATCGCCGGGGTGTCATACCAGGTAATTCAATTGTTTCCATAACACGTAGCCTATGAGAATTTGCCTTGATCGGCAAGCGTCTGATCAACGTCTGATCAAAAAAGAAAAACGCGAGCCGGGACTTTAATGATCGAAAAAATGATACGATTGGCCCTTCATGTACGCCTTGAGCAAAAGCGCCAGTTCCACCGCATGGTAGTCGCCCCACAGACTGCTTTCCCCGCACGGTATTTTTCGACCAGGCGGAATGTAATCCCAGCCGTTGGGGCGATGATATACGGAGTGCAGAATGAGTCCCTGATGATCAGGTGAGGTGCTTAAATACGGTTCGGAAAAAAGCGTTTTGGCAATCAGTAAGCCGTCGCCAAGATAGTCTCCTGCGTTGCCCGACCTGCTGGATTCCAGATAGCAACCCAGGCGGATAAATCCCTGTGCGGCGATCGCGGCGGCACTGGAATCAATGGGTTCGTGATCATTGTAAGGATCCGAGCGGGTATTGCGGTACGTCACCGGAGCAGGCAGACCCGGTGCGCCGGAATCCCAATACACCATGCCATCACTGAAACTGTTTTGGCGATACCATTTGGCCGTAGCCAGGGCCGCTTTCAGATAGGTATCCATGACCCTGTTTTTCAGTTCAGAACCCGAATAACCCTTGAAGTGTGGCGTCAGGCTTGTCCAGTGATCATCAGCGAGCGTTGAAAGAAATTCCAGTTGCTCGGCAAACCCCAGAAGCAGCCACGCCAAACCACGAGTCCAGGTTGTAAACGGACTGAAACCCTGCTGACTGCTGGGGCAGCGAAAGCGCCCGTCATTAACATTAAATATTGACTCATGCACAACACGGCCCGGCTGCGTATCATAAAAATCCCGGCCGGTACCGTAGAAGACATTGTATTTCGCAGTGGTTAAGCCATGCTGAATGCTGCGTGCCAGAAGATCAATGGGACGATCATTTTCCCCATATAATTCATGATTCAACTGCCACGCCACCACCAGTGCCCGCAGGGAGCGAATGGTATCGCTGAAAAGGGAATGTGGACCATTAAACGAATAAATGTATCCGGCATCGCGGCACGTGGGATTTTTTTCGGGATCAGATGGGATAGAGGTCCAGCGGGCCGCCTGCACCGCCCCACTGACTTTCAGGGCCATTTCCAGAAAATTCAAATATTGGCGGTCGAAACGGATTTTTTTTCCCAGCATCAACCTGCGCAGATTGCCATAGGTTGAAATATTATTAAAGCCATGATCATGCACGCCGATGTTGGATACGTGCCGCGCCATGTGGTTCTGGATGTTTTCCTGCGCGACTTTCAGCAGCGTTTCATCACCGATCCCGTCAAAGATCAGCAGGGGAATGCCCAGCAGAAATCCTTCGGTCCAGAGCGTCCAGTTGCGGGCCTGATATTTTCCCTGCACGGTAAAAACCGGTGCGCCGTTCTCGGGCTTCCATGCGGCCAGCGCGGCTAAAGACTTTTGTCCTGCCAGGGCTAAAAATTTGTCCAGCTCCGCGGAATCCAGCTTTAGCCGCCCGGAGATCATCGTATCCATGAAATTCCTGTGCAATCAGCCCTGAAAATAAATGGCTTTCTTGATGGCATCGGCCACGCGATCAACTCCGGGAACAACATGCTGCAGCAGGGGCTTGCTGTACGGCATCGGTACATCCAGTGCCGCCACGCGAATCACCGAATTATCCAGATAATCGAAACAGTTTTCCTGCAGCTGTGCGGCAATTTCCGCCCCCACCCCGCACTGCGGATATCCCTCCTCCACGGTTACACAATAGCCGGTCTTCTGCACCGATGCCATAATCGCCGGCATATCCAAAGGGCGCAGCGTACGCGGGTCCACCACTTCCACTTCAATGCCATGTTCTTTGTGCAGTTTTTCCGCCGCCGCCAGAGCGGTCAGGCAGCAATGTCCCCACGCCACCACCGTGCAATCGGAGCCTTCCCGCTTTATATCCGCTTTACCAAAGGGGATAAGATATTCCTCTTCCGGCACTTCCCCACGCAGCCCATACATGGACTCATTTTCCAGAAAAATCACAGGATCATCATCACGGATCGCCGTTTTCAACAGCCCCTTGGCATCATAGGCGGTTGTGGGGCACACCACTTTAAGTCCCGGAACATGCGTATAAAGCGCATCAACCGTCCAGGAATGTGTGGCCCCAAGTTGCTGCCCCGGCCCGGATATACCACGAAACACGATGGGCACTTTTAATTGGCCGCCGGACATGTGCCGCACTTTTGGTGCATTATTTACCACTTGGTCAAATGCCACCAGTGAAAAAGAAAAGGTCATGAATTCAATAATCGGCCGCATGCCAACCATCGCGGCACCCACGCCGAGTCCGGCAAAACCGGATTCGGAAATTGGTGCATCCACCACGCGCATCGGGCCGAATTTTGCCAACATGCCCTGTGAAACTTTATAAGCACCGTCATATTCGGCAACTTCCTCGCCGATAAGAAATACATCCGGATCGCGCTGCATTTCCTCACACATGGCCTGATTAAGCGCTTCACGCATTTGAATTTCGGGCATAGCTTTTATTCCTTCGTATTTTTTTCCCTGCCAAATTGCTAATCTTCACGGGTACCAATAAATTATTCGACCCGTGAAGGAATTTTTGGAAAGCCTGCACGTCAGACTTTGTAAGCGCCAAACGGGTTGGCATAAATATCCGACCACACGTCCGCAGTGTCCGGGTATGCGTCAGCATCAGCCTTTTCATGAGCCGCTTCCACCTGGGCATGAATCTCATCACTGATCTGAGTTACTTTTTTATCATCGAGGACATTGGCGTCTTTGAGTTGCTTTTCCAGGCGACCAATGGGGTCGTGTTCCTGATATTGCGTCACTTCTTCTTTGGTGCGGTATTTCTGGGGATCGGACATGCTGTGGCCGCGATAGCGATAGGTTTTTACATCCAGGAAAATTGAGCCGTTACCCTTGCGGCAATATTCCGCCGCCGCCACCGTCATGCGATACATGGCCACACAATCCATACCGTCCACATCTTTACCCGGAATACCGTAGGCATCGCCGGTGCGCAGCTTCAGGTCCGTTACCGCAGAGGCCCGATGCAGATGTGTCCCCATGCCGTAACCATTATTTTCCACCATGAAAATAATGGGCAGTTTGAACAGCCCCGCCAGATTCAGAGCCTCATGGAAGGATCCCTGATTAATGGCCCCGTCGCCAAAATAGCACAATACGACGCGGTCTTCCTTGCGGTACTTGGCCGCCCAGCCCAGACCGGTTGCCAGCGGAATATGGGCACCGACAATCGCGTGACCGCCAAAGAAATTCTTTTCCACATCGAAAAAGTGCATCGACCCGCCCTTGCCATGGGAGCAGCCGGTCTTTTTGCCATAAAGTTCCGCAAACAAAGGGTGAATATCCATCCCCCGCGCGATCGCGTGGCCATGGTCGCGGTAGGCCGTTATGACGTAATCCGTGGGGCGGACCGCCGCAATACTCCCTACCGCGACCGCCTCCTGACCGACATACAAATGGCAGAATCCGCCAATTTTCTGCTGCTGGTAGGACTGGGCACAACGCATTTCAAATGCCCGGATCAGAACCATTTGGCGGTACCAATCCATCATTTGGGAGGGAGATGGATCGATTTTCTGCTGGGGCTCAACCAAAGTTGTCACTGACACACCTTTTCCATTTAAAGCCAAAACATGCCCTCCAAACGAAAGGCTCCGAAAAGCGGTGCCTCCGTGGAAATATTACGCCTGCATAAACCTCGCGTCCGCGTCGGGGCCTTCTGTCTGCCAAGGCAACAGGCCGGCCCGCAGGAGATCATTTTAGTGAATTGCGGGGATTACGCCAAGCGCTTTATTCCCGGATCACAATTTTTCTTTTCCGCGATAAATACAGCGGCTGGTACACGTTTCATGGACGGTTATCTGCGCGAGTTGCGGCAGGCGTTTCTTGAGCCGTATCCATATCCAGCGGGCTAAATGTTCACTGGTAGGATTTTCCAGGCCGGGAATATCGTTGAGATAATGGTGGTCCAATTGATCCATCAGCGGGGCAAACGCCTGCTGCAGGTCCGCAAAGTCCATCAACCACCCCGTTTCCGGACCTACCGGACCGGCCACATGGACTTCAATGCGAAACGAATGCCCATGCAGGCGAGCACATTTATGATCAACTGGGACCCGGGGCAGCCGATGCGCCGCTTCAAACCGGAATTCCTTAACCAGATCAATTTCAAAGCTCGGTGACTCTTTCTTCTTCATCCTCAGAGTTTACCTGAAAATAACCACAGGCCAAGCGCCGGGCCCAATGAGCACTGAGCACTCATCAATGATCAATCTTCCTTATTTGCTGCTCTACTCTCTCCTGTCTCTGTCGGGCCTTCGGTCCGACTTGCCTTGGGTTGAATTTTCTGGTCGGTCATGGTACAGCCTGTAATATATGAAGTCGGCATCAGTGGGTGCCGCATGGACGGTCCGGAATAGGAAAACTAATGCCTCAACTGCCGCTACAAATGAAGCCAGCCGCAACTGCCACGGCCCCCGCCCCGGTGATTCATCATTCGCTGGGCAGTTTGCTGACCCACTTAACGAGTCAAATTCGGCTGGAAGAGCTTCTTCATGAAAATCATTATTATAATTGGCTGATTCTTCTGGCCTGCATATTTGTTGGCGTGGCCGCAGGCCGAGGTGCCGGGTTCACCTTTCGCAAACTCGGAACCGACATTGAAAAACGCAACTGGCACTTCGGTGGCCTGCTGACCAGCGGCGCCGCCGCGCCGGGAAATCTTCTCCTGTTTACTCTATTTCTTTTGGCAGGCCTGGGACAACTGCACTTAACGCCGGCGCTGCGGGATATCTGCGGACGAACCATCGAACTTCTGCTGGCTATAGCGTTCTTCTGGTATATTTTTAACATCGTCACCACCGTGGAACTGGTATTGAAAAAATTCATCGCCAGGCATGACACGCCCCTGACAGAACAGATTCTGCCCGTTATCCGGAAAACCCTGCGCATTTTCGTGGCCATCATCGGCATGCTGTTTATTATGGAGGATATATTTGGCCGCGACATCAGTTCCTGGCTGGCGGGTCTGGGTATTGTGGGCTTGGCCGTGTCTCTGGCGGCCCAGGATTCCCTGAAAAACTTTTTCGGCTCGGTGACGTTGCTGCTGGATCGGCCCTACGTCGTGGGCCAGTGGATCGCCTACCAGGGGTATAGCGGTACGGTTGAAGAAATTGGATTTCGTTCCACGCGGCTGCGGATTTTTGACGGCGCTCTGGTGACGATTCCCAATTCGGATATTGTTAATGGGAGCGTCAAGAATTATTCCCTGCGGCCTTATATCCGCCGAAACATGAATGTGACGTTGCCCTACGATACGTCGGTGCAAAAATTGCGGCAGGCCCTGCAGATTATAAAAGATATTCTCGAATCGCCGGAATTCCGGGAAAGCGTGCATGATGCGGCGCAACCGACATGGTTTCCTCCACGCGTGTACTTCAATGAATTTAACGCGGCCTCTCTAAATATACAGGTCTATTATTACTACCGCCCCGCTACCGACTATTGGGGATATATGGCGTATAGTGA
>JAJZGH010000075.1 GCA_021798635.1 Planctomycetota bacterium
CGGAAGACCCGAATCCCAAGGCCACCAACGGAACGGTGCGGATACCGGCCAATTCGGCGGCGGTGATTCTGGAACAGTAGGTCGGAAAGTTACGTTCACGGCTGGTCCTGTGAGGTCGCGGCTTGGCCGTCCGAAGCGCGGAGTGGGGCAGAAGTGCGGCGAGTTGGTGCAACTTTTTCATTAATTCGCTACCGGCGCTTCCGGTGCAGAGCTTCATATCAAAGTCAACGGCGCTGCAATGGGACGATTCCTCCATTTTCGTGAAGGTTCACGTTTTCGGTGTCACTGTCAGCAGCCGGGAGGCATGTGCCGCCAGCGTTGTGGAAAAGCCGGCTGCGAACGTGCCTAAGTTACGATGGTGCCACAAATCTCGCACGGCGGCAGAGCCGGTAAACCCCACACTCCGCCAACGAGCGGTAACCCGCGCTGGAATGTTGGCCAAATTAAACAACGCCACCGTATAGGAACCATTGGCGTTTTTTACTCTCCAGACCTGTTGCGGGCGGGCCTGTGAAATGGGTGTGGCCACCCGCCCCGCCTGATCAATGGCTAGCACTGCTCTATTGGTGACCATCTTGTAACCCCCGGCGGTAAGGTGCTGGAGGTTCGCGCCCAGATAGATAGGCGAGCAACTGATGCACCAGAGCGTCATGGCGGATTGCCGCTCAATACGAGTTAATCCGTCGCGTTTACCATTCCCGACTTCCAGTGAATCCAGATCATTCCAGTAACCGGGGCCGGCATATTTCGCCCACGGCGGCGCATCGTGGAAACGCAGGAGGACATGCTGCCAGCTTGTCAGATAGGGCGTGCCATAGGCTTCAATATCGCTATCCAAGCGGCAGCCATTCGCGTACGTTTTCCAGAACTTCGCAAATTTGATATTCTGCCCGGCGGAAAGCTCCAGCCAGATTGGCCGTCCCGATTTTTTCAGAGCCATCGCCCAATGCTTAATGTCGGCGCGATTGTCCACCGGATGTTTCCCACCGCGCACCCCTACCCAATCCATCTTGATAAAATCAACACCCCAGGAGGCAAACAAGTCCGCTTCACTTTGAATATAAGCCTGCGCGCCGGGCTTGTTGTAGTTAATGGCATAACTGCCGCGATAAACACCCTGTACCGGCTCACGATGCGGAAACGTGCTGCCCCAGCGTTTCGGATCGGCAATTTGCCGTACGCGGTAGGGTGTCCCTAAAATCCGACAGTTGGCCTTCCAGACCGGTATCTTCAGACCCGGGCTCATATAGATTCCCAATTTCAATCCCAGCGAATGCACATAAGCGGCCACCGCTTTTATTCCATGGGGAAATTCATAACGGTTGGGCAGGGGCCGGCCATACTTATCAAAGGAATTGGGATGGTTTTTGCCATTGGGATAATAGCCGTTGGACCAACCCGAGTCGATATTAATATAGGTATATCCGTATTTCTTAAGCCTTGCGGCCATCACCCGCGCCTGGGCTTCAATCTTAGCCGCCGTGACATGGCGGCGCATGGAACTCCAACTGCTCCAGCCCATGTAAGGTCGCGGGGCGGGTTGGGCCTTTTGAAATGCGGCTGCGGCGCTGTAGCCGTCGGTAACGATCATTCCCGAAAGAATTGCGAGGATGATAATGACGAGGCAACCTAAGCGCTGTAAATGAATGTTCATACTCCAGTTTCCTGAATCGGTGCCACTATACGTGAAGTAGCCGGAAAGGGAAGTGTCGTTTTGCGGCAATATTTGTGCCATCCTGCCGGACGGGGAAATCCGTCTGAACGGAACCCTGAACGCCGCCGCATGGCTTAAAAACATTCCTCTCGCGGGCCATTTATACGACGTGCGTGTGAAGCCGGGGAACACGTGTCTTTTGCGCCGTGGAAAAATAATTCTCCATGCCAGTGGTACGGTGCTGGTGCAGCCTTTATTCACCGGCCCGAGAAATAACCACAAATCTTTCGCGACGTCGGAGTAGAGCGGCCTGACCAATAACATTGCGCGTGGTTGTCTGCATCAGATGCACGGTTCGCTCTTGCGCAAGATCTGTGGCAGGACCCGTGGCGTTGGCCCCCGGCGATATCCCCGCGGATAACTTGACGCAAATCGGCACTGACATTGATGAAAAAGGGGACTTCCTTTTACGCCGCATCGGCGTCATACTCACATTGATAGAGCCACGTGTGTTTCCGCCGTAATGGTCAGGAGCAGGGAGGTAACGCGTAACATTCATTTTTCAGAGGTCATGGCGACTGGGTATGGTGTACTGGTTTTTGTGTTTTTATCAGGGCTTTCATTTATTTTTTTTGAGGAGTAAGCAACATGTTTTCATTCACATCGCAATCACGTAAAAGTATCGGAATTTTGGCCGCAGGCGCGGCGGCGCTGCTGGCAACGGGCTTGGGCCTTTCCAGCGCTACCGCCGCCAGCTTGACATGGGATCCCGGTCAAAGCGCATCGGGTGGCACCAATGGTAGTGGTAATTGGAACAGCAGCGGTACCTATTGGTATAACGGCACCACCAATCAGGCGTGGGCCAACGGGAATGGGGCGGTTTTCGGTACCGGTACCGGCGGCAGCGGAACGTATACCGTGACCGTTGGCAGCAGCGGATACAGCACATCCACTCTCAGCACCACAAGTTCCGGCAATACCTATACACTGACTGGCGGATCCATTGACACGGGCACGGCGGCTTTACTTGCTAACGGCAGCCTGACACTTCAAAATATCACCGTGACCGTAGGTAATACAGGTAATGCCAATTCCAGTCCTACAGGCATTTCGCAGGCCTCCGGTGCTACCCTTGTTGTCGGCAACGGTGCATTTCTGAAAACCTCTTATATCGCCGCTGGTAATGAACTGGTAGGAAACACCACCGGCAATGCCACTGGTACCATTGATGTCAATAGCGGCGGCTACCTCGGTGGTGCTGCCACAGGCGGCCGGATTCAGATCAACTTCAGCCCCTATGCCTCGGGCAGCGCATTTAATGTTAATGGGGGGACCGTGAGTCTAACTGGTGGGAGTGCCGAAGCATGGCTAAGCGACGCGCCTAACCCAACTACCAGCGTGATGGGAACTTTCACCGTGGGTGCCGGCGGGACGGGCGGCACGGTCAAGGTGACCGGCTTTAACACTGCCGGCACCGGTACTGGTACCGGCACCCAGACTGGTACATTGAATGTTGATAGCGGCACGGTTAGGACGGATTCTATCGACGCCAACAGTGCTGGCGCAACCACGATACTGAATGTCAACGGCGGGACAGTCACAGCAACAAACACCGCCTCGGTCGAGACGGGGACCGGGGGTGCGACGATTGTGAATCTTAATGGCGGTACATTATCCGTCCATGCCATTACCGAGTCAGGAACCACCACAGCGGCCACCGGAACCACGACCGTGAATTTCAATGGCGGCACGTTGCAAGAGTACAATGCCAGTGTCGGCTTGTTTGCCAATGCCGGTGGTAGCACCACACTGTATACGCCCACCGCACTCAACGTAATGGCGGGCGGAGCAGTTGTCGATACCAATGGATACAGCCCAGTCATCTATAATCCCTTGCTTACGGGTACCGCGGCGGGGACCACCGATGGCGGCCTGACTGTTGAGAACAGCGACCCAAGCCGCGGTGGCGTATCCATCAGCAGCGCCACCGGAGCATTGACCATCACCGGTGGGCAGTTGACTATTACGGGCGCCAACACCTATACCGGCCCAACGGTAATCAATTCCAATTCGGCATTGCAACTTGAGGATCACACCGCCGCCAACCCCAACGGGGGTGTCACCGGTGTGGCCACCATTGCGGATACCAGCCTGCTGCAAATTGACTCGGGTGGGGCATTGGTTCTCAATCCTGACGGAGTCGGTACACAAATTAGTGTCGGCGGCCTGAATCTCCAAGGCGGAATCATCAGCCTAGGTTTTGACGGTAGCTCGGTGCAGAATCTGCTGGTGGGCAGTAAAGCGGCCATCAGCGGAACCAACATTATCAATTTGGTTGATTTAAGCAACGGAAAGACGGCCGTCCCAACGGGTACCTATACGCTGATTGCGGATGCCGCCGGCGGTTTGACCGGAACCTTCGAATTTAGCAACGGTACTGACACCGGCACTCTGACGGTTGGCAGCAATACCTACACGGGTACTTTGAATAATACGGCCACCGCCGAAACGGTGACCGTAAGCGCGGTACCTGAACCGACCGCTGTGGCGCTACTGGCGCTGGGCGGCTTGGCCTTGCTGATTCGACGGCGCAAGCCTGCGGCCTGATGCGGCGGTATGAATTAATGGGCACTAAAAGGGCGAGCTTAACGACGCGCCCTTTTTTTTCACTCGGAGAGTCTCTTAATTAAAGCTGATGCGCACGATGACGCGTATCCATCCCGCAAAATAGTGCCGGAAATAGGAACTCAATCGGCGTCCGAATGATGAAAAGTGACACTAAAAATGATGAAATGTGGAACAGTTTCGCGGCAACATATCCCCTGCCGCAGCGTTATAATTGCAGTTGAAGCGGATGCCATGAATCTGTCCGAGTGTGGCGGCGTTTCAGCGAAGTTATGAATTGGGCTTTTTGAGGTTGCTTCATGCTGAAACTGCATTTACCCTATCCGCAAAATTATCTTTCCCGTCGATCGGGCTTTACGCTCATTGAATTGCTGGTGGTTATTTCCATTATAGCGCTATTGATTTCGTTACTTCTCCCGGCGTTAAGCCGGGCGAAAACTTTGGCCACTCGGGCTGTGTGCGCCTCAAATATGCGACAAATTGGGATGGCGATGCATGAATACGCCAATGAATTCCGCGGGCAATATCCGCTGGCGCACACCCAGCACTGGCCATTGGGCGTCTTTACCACTTTGCCGGTGGTCGGTGGAAGCACGACCGGAACATTCCCGACTTGGGGCTTTGGACTGCTTTATTACGCATCTTATGGCCTGCAAGGAACCACGATGGTCAATCCCCGTGCCGGACTTTTAACTCCCAACGCACAGGGGCTTTCTTTGTTATATTCGCCGGAGCCGGGTGGCTTCAGGCAAAGCGATGTAATATCCGCCAGTGACTACGATAGCAACGGTCTATTGACCAACTGGGGTGGCGTTTATTCAGATTTTGAATATTGGGTCGACCGTGATGAGTATAATTATTCTCCTGCGGGCGATATTGCATCTTTAAGCGGCGTGGGTCGGCCGACCACGAATTATCTTCCTATTTATAACAGCAGTCCGGTTTATCCTGCGGAAAATCCGCAGTCTAATTCCAACACGCTCCTGGTTTCGGAGCATGCCGTATTCGCCGATGCTTCCGGTTTAATGGGCGAGACCGGATGGGGAGCTGGATCGGGACTCTCGCCAACCAATCCATCGTCAGATAATGTGGATAGCGAAAATAATTACCTGCCGTCCGGTGAGCACGAAATGTTTAATGACGGATCGGTAATCTGGCAGCCGATGTCTCAGATTAAAGACCGCATTTTCACCTTGGGCCACTATTTTGGATGGTAAGTAACGTATGGCGTAATCTGAGCAATGTTATATGTTTATCACGCCTGGGATTCAGGCAATCATCATGAGGGGCTAAAGTTATGAAATGCGATCGCACATAATTAAAGGTACGAAGAGTAAATAGAATCATGTCGATTGATACATCCGTAGCACGAGCAAATAAAACAGAGTTCGTGCGCCCCAACGTACGCAGCACGATGGTGGCGTCAGCTTGTGCGGCCGTGATCTGTGCATGGACTTCTGGATCCATATATGCCGCAACGCGGTCCCTGGGCATCGATGTGTCAAGCTTTCAACGAACGGTCAACTGGACGGCTGTCAAAAGTGACGGCATCGACTTCGCCTGGGCCAAAGCCACCGAGGGCAGTGTCAGCTATATCGACTATACGGATGCGTACCTGAATGCCAATATGGCCGGCGCTAGCAGCGCGGGGGTCCTGATTGGGGCCTACCATTTTGCCCACCCGATCAATGATGGCGGTGCCGCCGGCGCGCAGGCGGAGGCCAATTTATTTGTGGCGAAAGCCGGGCAATATATGACCGCCGGCTACCTGCGGCCCGTGCTGGACCTGGAGACCGAGGGCAGCAGCGCAACGTCCGCGTGGGTCAATGATTTTCTAAACGATGTGGATAAAGCCACCGGCGTCACCCCTATCATCTACACCTATATAAGCTATGCTGAGGATTATTTGAATTCTACAGTAGCCAACCGCGATTTATGGATTGCCAATCCCAGTGGTGCCAGTCCCCAGGCGGGGGAACCAGTGGTTCCCGCGCCTTTTAAAAATTGGAATTTCTGGCAATACGGGCAGAATACGATCAATGGAATCAGTGGTGCCGTCGATCAGGATGTGGCCAATGGCAGCTTGGCGTATGTACAAAGCTTTCTAATTCCCGCGCAGGTACAAATTTCCGGCGCTGTGGAAAATGCCACCGCAGTGACTTGGACCGGTGGGGGTACCAATGGAAGTTGGAGCAACGCCGCCAACTGGAGCAGCGCCTGGGCCGCCGGGGATGTCGCAAATTTTACCGATTCTTCACTGGGCACGGGCAATATAACATTCGATCAGGCGGGCAGCGGGAATAAGGTCGTGAACGTGGCGCAGATCAATGTCGCGGATACCAATGTTCCGGCCGTGGCGATCAATGGCACTGATACGCTGCAGTTCCAGACGTATGTGGATCCCATTTACAACAACAGCAGCAGTACGTTGACCATTAACGCACCGATGGAGTTCTTCGGGACTATGGGCACGGCCGCCAATGCCGGCACCAACAGCATTTATGCCGGTCCGGGTAACATAGTTTTAGGCGGCAACATTACGTTTAATGACAGTCAAACGCAGGTGACGCGTTTCGGTTTTAATGATCTTATTGCCGTGTGGGACAGTCATGTCAATAAAGTACCGGGCAATGTGATTATCAGTGGAACAATCTCGGACGCTGCAGGCACCCCGACGAGCTATACCAACGGCATGGTTTTCAGCAACGCCGGGGGTTACGATGATGTCACCAGCAATAACGCCAACTGGCGGGGGGGCATGTACGTAACCGGTGGGGCCACGCTGATGGTCGCGGACGGAGGCAGCACGGGCACCGGTGCCGTAACACTATACGGCGCGGGCAGCGGTAACAATGGGTTGCAACCTGCGGGCATCCATGGCGGCATTGCCGGGGAGGGAACGGTCAGCGGGCCGGTAACGGTTACCGGAAGCGGGGGATTTTTCACCGGCGGTGGTAAACTGATCAACAACTTCAGCACGTTCTCCCCCACGACCGGAAAACTGACGCTGGCGGCGGGGCTGAATATGGACGGCCAGACCGCAACATTTAACTTTTATCTTTCCGGCACATCCAGCAGTTTGATATCCATCGGTGACACGTTCACCTTGAGCGGCGGTGACAGCGTGGCACTTAGCGGCACACCCACAGGCGGAACATACCATCTGTTTGACTATACCACGCTGGCCAATGCCGTTGATTTAGCATCATGGACGATCAGCGGACCCACCGGATTTAATTATCTGCTAGGTGACAACAGCGCCAATAAATCGTTGGATTTAACTGTCACAGCGGTACCGGAGCCGGCAGCACTGGGGCTATTGGCCGTGGGTATGACCGCACTGATTTTAGTTCGCCGGCGGAAGGCCTGACGTGGAGGCACAATAGGGCGTGACCCGCCGGACGGTCCGGTGTGGGATAAACAGCAGGACAGACATTGCAGCGTGGGATCAAGGAAAAATAGTTATATGAAAAAATCAATGGTGCCCTGTTCTGGGTTGGGGTTATTTCCCACGGCGGCCGTATGCGTTGCCGTGGCCGCGCTGATCCTGTTCACCGGCTGTGCGGCCACACCGCCGGTGCGGACGCTATCCGCAATTACCATTCAGCAACGGATCCATCGGCTGATCAAATCCGGTATCAGTGGGGTGGTACTGCAAAAGATGGTCATGCTTCGATGTGCCGGAATTGCTCCATGGAATCGGCCTTACCGTTTTAACGGAATTGGTGACTGTTACGGCTATTGTCGACAAGTGTGGAATGCTGTCCTCGCCGATGGATTACCGCATCGCGAAGACTTTTATCCGCATCCGTATAACCAAAAGCGGTGGCTGAATCTGCCCGGCGGTCTTCCCGTGGACGATGCGCCCGATCCCAATTGGATTCGCTTTACCAATCCCCGCGTTCTGGTGAAAGGTGATTTGTTGGCCACGGCGCAGGGGCATTTCTGGGGTGCCAACTGGCATGGCGGTATTTACGCGGGCCATGATCATAACTGGGATTCATCGCATCTCAATGGGCTTAATGGTGCCTATAAGCGACCCCTTTACAGTGGTTTCCATTATTATTATGAGCCGCTGCATGTGGCACTGTTAACTCCATCCCATGCGGAAGATAAGTCCGACGGCTCCGAAAATTAGGGGCGTGTTCATGTGGCCGCACTCTTACTTTACGTAACAATGTGTACCACCGTCACGGCGCGCCGGGGCTGGTGGCGAAGCGGGATAAAATGTCGGATCATCCAGCCATCAACCGTCGTAACTTCATGCAAAGCGCAGGCCTGCTCGGCGGTTTCGTGGCGGGTATTGACGATTCGAAGTCGCGCAGATTATCCGCCACCGGCCTATCCATTATCAACATGACTTCCACCTTGAAGTTGAATCGGTCTAATCCGCGGCAATTACATGAAATGTGGGATCAATCCCACGTCCTGGCGGGCCTTCAGGGACTGGCCAATCGGCATTCCGCGAATATTTACCAGTTTTTTGTTGGCGGGCAAACCGCAACTATTGATCGCTTCTGGCTTCGTTGGATGCAGCGTCATGACAATTGGCTGGGCCTCGCCCCGACCCGCGTGGTCCGAAATGTGCGTGAGTTGATCATGGATTATCGCCATCTGGTGCGGGGGCTGGTGGTATATGATCAACATGTTCCGGCCACTTCCAATGTCGCATCAACGGTGGCGGGTGTTGAAGACTTGCTGCCCATTCGATTTGATCCATCACCGGAATCGCTGTTTCACTTTCTGGCGTGGGATATTCATGGACCGCGATTTCCGGTACGCCGCTGGCTGATTCATCCGGATGGTGCACCGCTGTTCACCGGCCGCGGAATTATTCCCGGCACCGGCACGGCTTCCACGCGCAGCGCAAAATGCGATGCCTACATCTGGGCTAAGGAGCTTTTTCTCGATTCGGGCCGCTGTAACGCCGCAAAAATGGGCTACTACATCGACGCATATTGGCTGCAAAAGCCTTCCGGTTACATTCCCAATAATACCTTGTGCAACCACGATTATTTTATTGCGCAGCGTGGCTTTTTCTTTGATCTTTCACCCTGGGCGGATGAAACCCCCATTGATGATCCGCACCAGCCGTTAGGGACGGACCAGCGCACGCTGCGATCAATCTTACGATCCGCCTGGACGCAGTTAAACGGGCGAAAGATGATCCACGTCGGCGGATTTATCCCGTGGAACAAAAAGTATACGAATCGCAATGGTGCCGGCGGAAAACACGGGGGCGTGGCATCGGAATGGGAATATGCGTATATCGTATCCTGTTTCAACGGGTATATGGATGCCGATGCCCTGGGGTGTTCCGCCATGGCCAACGCCTCGCTATATCAGCATTACCCTCTGCGAAAGCGTTATCGGCAACATTTTCCCACGGCACGGGATATGCAGCGCCGGAAACTGATGAATCCGCAGGGGAGTGTGGCTGACAAATCCTTTGTCACCATTTATGTGGGAGATTACGACTCCGCCGCCTGGCTTTATCAGATGCTTCCCACTATGTGGACCGATCCGGCGCGCGGCACCATACCGCTGGGCTGGGCCTTTGATCCGAATCTTTCCGATCGGTTCGCGCCAGGCATGGTCTACGCGCGGGCCACAAAAACCCCCAACGATCACTTCATCACCGGTGATTCGGGGGCCGGGTATTTAAATCCCGGTGCCCTGCAAACCCCGCGCAAGTTTTCAGATTTGCCCGCCGGAATTGAGGCTTGGCGTATACATTGTGAAAGATATTACCGCCTGTGGGATATTAAATTAACCGGATTTGTTATTGATGGCGATGCGCCGGCGATGAATAATCAGGTCAAAGCGGCCTACGCGCGGTTCTCGCCCGATGGCGTGGTAGCGCAAAAGGTTCCGGCATTGTCGGTCTTTGACCAGGCTCCCTTTGTCCGCATGTACGCCGATCTTCCCAATTCAGCTCAAGCGGCGGCGCGTATGATCCTGCAGCAGACGACGGAGAAATCGCCCCAGTTCAGAATCTATCGTACGATTTTGCGCACCCCCTCCTGGCATAAGCGACTCTTTACTTTATTGAAAAATTCCCCCCTCGGACCCCGCCTGGAAATTGTTGACCCCTACGCGTTTATGCTTCTGGCGAAGGCACGGGAACACAACAAAAGGTGACGCGCGTCATGTGCAATGCAAAGAGCTGTAACGCTATGCCGCGCAATGCCCCATACGCCGCGGCGACCCCTGTGAAGGCTGTTATTACCATCTCCTGACGCGCTCCATGCTAACGTGATGTGTCTGGTTCCGAACTCCCAGGCGGTCACAGGGTGACGCGAAGGGCTACCATGGTGGTGTCGTCGGTGCGGCGGTTCAGGCCTACGAAGCGGCGCGTTTCCCAGATCATGTTCTGGCAAATCTGCTCGGCGGTACAGTCTTTGTGGCGTAGCAGCGTTTCACGTACGCGCGCTTTGCCGAATTTTTCTCCGCTGAAACTCACTGCGTCGCTTAAACCATCCGTGTAAATAAAAATCAGATCGCCGGGTTGTAACTGCATAACTTCTTTGACGTAGCGTTCGGACGGGTCCACGCCCAGTACCATTCCGCCCGCGGAGAGTTCCTGGATTTTCCCATCGCGGACCAACAGGGCGGGATCATGCCCTGCGGCGCAATACGTCAGTTGCCGCCGGGCATAGTTTAATGTGCCGTACCAGAGGGTAATAAATTCGTTGCTACGCGTGTCGGCTACCATGGCGCGGTTCACACGGGCGATAATTTCGTCAAGGTCATAGATATCGTTGGCATAAGCCCGGATGGCGGCCCGAACGGAGGCCATTAACAGCGACGCGGGCAGGCCCTTGCCCACCACATCCGCAACCGCAATACCCAGCGTGGAGGTTCCAAATTCGATGAAGTCGTAAAAATCTCCGCCGAGTTCAAAGCACGGAGCGTAGAGCGCGGCAATATCAAAACCCGGTACGACCGGTGCCCCGGCGGGAATCATGCGGCGCTGAACTTCAGCGGCAATCTGAACCTGCCGCTGGAGGCGTTCCTTTTCCACGGTTTCCTGCTGCAGGCGGGCGTTTTCAATGGCGGCGGCGGCCTGCCCTGAAATGGATTGCAGAAGCTTGACTTCAAAATCTGAAAATTCCTTGCGTTCAGCCGAATAGACCCGCAAAACACCAATGGGACGGTCTTTATAAATCAATGCGGTGCAAAGTACGGAAACAATGCCCTCCCGGCGACCGTCATCGCGGTAAATGATTCGCTGATCGGTGGCGATATCGGGAATGTATACGACTTTGCCTTCCAGGGCCTCGCGGTCAACGCCGCTTTGGCGCAGCATGATGGGCCCTTTATGCAGGTACGCTTCTGAAAGATTGTAAACGCTTTTGATAACCATTTCATCGCGCTGGTCATCAAGCAGCCGCAGGGAGCAGGCTTTTACATTCAGTGCCTCCGCGACGCTGAACGTTACGCGGTCCAGGGTTTGCTGGAGGCCGCGGGCTTCGGTAAGCATGTTGGAGATATTAAAAAGGGTGGATAACTCGACGATGCGGCGGCGCAATTGAATTTCCTGCTCGCACAGCCGTGATATGGCGTTGGCCAGAAGATATAAGAATTGGACGCCAGCCGTCCGCTGCACCAGTGCTTCCTGATTAAGAGCGTCAACCACGGTGCGGACCTGCGCGGGGGGCAGTTGCAGTTTGGCGGCCAGTTCATTAATGGCGGCAGTGCGCACCGGCGTGGCTTTGGCAGGTTCAATGACAATGCTGCCCAAACGTTGCCCGCGCACCACAATCGGGGCGGAAAAGGGTTGATCCAGTGCGGTATCTCCCTTGGCACTGTGTGATGCGGCGATAGCGGCCGAGCGCGTCTGAAAACGCTTGCTTACGGTCGTATGCGTAAGCGGGACACCCTGCGAATCCAGAATCGTGGCCTTGACGCGCGCTACCGACGCGAGAGAATCCTGAATATCTTGGAGTGTGGCCGCGTCGATGTAATCCGTAAGACGCGTCGAAGCCTCAACCCCCGCTGTCACGGCTGAACCGACAACGGGGTTAATATCTGGGCGCACAACCTCGTCTGCGACATTTGGGTCGCGTAAATCTCGCGATTGGGAGATATCAAATTGCGTCACGGCTTCTCCGCTTTTGCTGGGCCGGCGGCTTTTGCGTTGGCGGCCTTTATCCACGCCTTCTGGAGGATCGTGGGCCATGGGCCGCTGTTTTTCCATTTGGCCCATTGATTAAGCGTGGATTTAAGTTCTACACGGCGACCGGTTTGATAATCGATGTAGGCCAGTAAAAATGCCGCGAGATCGCTTTTCTGCGTGAACATCCTCCGCAGTTGCCGATGGGAGACCTGCAGGGAGGCCGCCGGTAATAGCGTTTTAAAGTCGTAGTGCAGGGCGGTTAATTCCGGGTGGCGTCCGAAGACAAACTTCAGATTGTACGCAGCACTTTGATATAGGCCTGCGGCCAGTTCGGCGTTGGCCTGCCCCACCAGCGGCAAAGCGTTCCCGGGCTGCAGTTGAATTGCGCTTTGATAATTTTCAATGGCGGATACAAAGCGGCCGGTTTTCTGATCTGCTTCAGCTTGGCGCATCAACTGGCCAAAATTCCCCGGCGTTCCGCCAGCAAGTGAATTCAGCGTGGCCAGACTTCGGCCGGCCTGCAACTGGTTTGTCAGCGTGTTGGAAATATTGCCGTTGGTCCCTATCCCGGAGGGTACGATCGTTCCCGTCGGACCTATGCTCGTGTTGATCCCTGAGCCTTGTCCGATGCCGTTGGATACGCCAATCAGCCGTTTAGACGTAATCGGAGCAATTGGCAAACCGGTAATCGGATCGATGGTCAGCATCGCGTGATTGGATTTTGGCGTTAAATCAGTCATGGTCATGGCCGGCTTGCCGGGTAAGCCTGGAGCGGTAATGCTGGTCGCCTTGCCCCCTGCAAGCTCGGTAAGCAATTGTTGATACAGGCCGCCGCCATTAATTTTGCCGGGTTGGTTGCCATTATTAACGGAACCATTAATTGCTTCGCCCGTTGGACGGCTGGTTTTGACGTGATTAACGTTCCCATTAATCGCCTGCCCATTGGCGGCCTGACTGGTGCCGACATTAATGGGCGTGAGACTGTTAAACGAATTGCCGGTTGGTGATTGGCTTTCTAAGCCTGACACTTTGTCGCTTTGCGATGTCAGGCCAAACGGATTTGTCAGTTGGCCGGAAATAGGCTGCTGCACGCTGACTTGCCGCAACCCGAATAAAGGACTGATTTGCCCGACCACGCCGGTGGTTGTCCCCATTGGCACTGCGGAAGAACCGGGCGTGGTGTAGGCCGAAACGCCGGTCCCAGGCATCAGCGCCGCTGGGTTCTGACTATTGTACGGCGACATAAATGCCGGATTCATATACGCCTGCCCATTGACGGCGTAGGGCGAATAGGGATTGCCGCCGACAGGGGTTTGAACTAAAGCTCCCTGGGAATTCATAAGCCCCTGAGACCCTAATGCAGAATTTACCGCAGAGCTTGGCACGCCGGAACTGATGGCGTTGACGTTATAGAGCGGCACCGCCGATGGTGCCACATTGGTTCCAAAGGACGATTGCCCGAGTTGGGGGATGCGGGCATAGCTCGTGCCCCCGCCCGGTAGTGGTACCGGCACTACCTGATAATTTACCCGCGGAACAGAGTTATACATGCCCGTATTGGAGTTGGCGTACCCTACGGCGTTAGGGTTCATCGGCACATACCCCGGAATTGGCGCATTGCTACCGCCGGAACCGACTTGATTATTGGCATCCAGTGCATTGCCGGTTTGCACCATGACCTGCGCCCCAGCGTGCTGCGCACCGCCACTTGCGGAAAGCGCATAAATCGCCGCGAGCATCAGCATGCAGCCCAAGCTTAACGGTCTTCGCGACGACCGCACAGGGCGTTGCCGCAAATTTCCCCCGCTGGCGGAAGGTTGACTGGCCACTACTTGTGCATTTGTCAGTTTCATGATTGACTCCTCTTTTCTGTTATCAGTCTCACCCTTCATCATTATACTTCGGCATAGAGGAAAAGTTTCAACAATTGATGTTTAATTTTTATAATTCTTCCCATTCGAAGCTGCCTTTTGCTTTTACCACTGAATAGAAGATAACACGCGGCCGCTTATTTCGCAAAACCGTATTATTTTGTCTGGTGAATTACTTTAGCTCCAGTGGCCCTATAATTAGCACCTTTGCCTGAATGGATGGCAGAAAATAAAAATTGGCGATACCGCAATCCCCGGGGGGTGTTAAAAAAAAGCGGCTTGGGACTGGACGTTCGCAGAATGTTCTGTATAGTATCCAAACAGATGCCTTACGGATTTTCTCAAGGAAGAGGTCGTAATGTTCCGACATAGTATAAAGCAGGGCACCAGGAAGGGTGCCTTAAACGACCCGGCGGCCTCCTCGACGGCAGGTTCCGCCGGGACCGCAAATTGGAAAGGAGTCCAAGCGTATGGTTACCAACATTTTGAAGTCGAAAATCTCCGGGGTTATCAGGGCTGGCATTTCCGGTGGCACGAAGTCGAAGCCCGTCTCAGCGTTGCCCAGCCGCAACATGAAGGGGATGGAAATTTATCGGATCCATACCGGAAAGCTGCTGGCCAACGGCGATCTTGCCATTGCCAAGTCGCTGCGGCAGATGGAAGTCCCGCTGTGCAGCTTTGGTCCCGGCGGAGAATATGTCGTGGACTGGTTTCCGCATCGATATCGGCCGCAGGTACTGGAAGACCAGGACAGCGCCCGCGACGAAATATTGTCACCATTGAAACTGCTATTTCGAGAATTGGGGGACGTTTTCCTGGGCACTCACCCGGGGCGGAGCTATCGCAGTGAAGCACGGCCCGACCTGCTCGAGCCGTGCATCGCCTGTGGCCAGCAGAGCCAGTATTCGCCTTGGAAGCAGTCCATTGGGGCACGGCCTGCCAAGTCTGCTTCCAGCCAAGTACTGAAAAACGGCATATTTCCGCAGCCCGTACTTGCCACAATTTCGATGCATCGGGAATCGCTTGGAAAAATGAAACATCCGGGGGCACCCGGAGCAGATTCGATGGAAACCGGCCCCTCTCTTTATATGGAGAACTCACATGACACCAACGCCCAAACAACTGGCGATTCTTACCGCTATCCGCGACTTTCGACTTCGACAGGGCTTTTCGCCGACGATGCAGGAACTGGCCGATCAACTCGGCGTGTCCAAGGTCACCGTGTTCGAGCACGTTCAGGCCTTGGAACGAAAAAAACTCATCCAGCGCGAACCGCACAAGGCACGCTCTTTGACTGTGCATCCGGCAGTGAAGCTGCCTGAGCCGTGGAATCAACACAGTCAGGCGACGGACTTTCCGCTGGCCGGTTCCATCGCGGCGGGGTATCCGATCGAAGCGGTGGAGAATCCCGACACAATCAGCCTTGGAGATATGTTTTCATCACGATTCGGCACGTTCGCGCTTCGCGTGCGCGGCGATTCGATGATAGAGGATCATATTGCCGATGGTGATCTGGTCATCGTTGAACAGCGCTCCAGCGCGCGTGACGGGGAAACCGTTGTGGCTCTGCTGGCGGACGGGGCGGCCACGCTGAAGCGCATCTATCGCGAAAAAAATCGTGTGCGATTACAGCCCGCCAACAAATCCATGGATCCCATTTACGTGGATTCCGATGTAACCATTCAAGGCGTAGTCATCGGGGTGCTCCGGCCATTTGCGCGCTAACGATCATGGGGGCGCGAAAATGTCGCCCTGCAACCGGGCAAAGCGTCCTGAATCAGGCTAATAAGTTGCTTTTCACGAAAAAATTAAAAGCTTTCGATTGACTTAAAGGCATTGAGCCGATATGTTAATGAATCTTGGCACTTTGCGCGGAGAGCTTCCGCGATAGTGAAGAATAAGTGGGGAGAACAGTTGGTTTTCGGCAGTCGATGGAGTGTACATGTCCGCTAAGAAAGTAATCAAAGCCAAACCGGCAAAGCCGGCGCGCAAGGCCGTCATCAAAAAAGCGAAATCCAGGGTTAAAGCAAAGTTCCCGGCCAAACCAACCGGTACCCAAAAGAAAGCTGCCGCGCGCACTTCGGTTAAGGCTCTCAGCAAAGCCGCCGCGCACAAAGTTGTTCGCGTAGGCAAGGCCGCCTCCCGGCCCGAGCCGTCGCGGGTGACAAAAAGTCGCGGCGTTTCTGATGTCCGGCGGTCCCAGCCCATAAATGGCAAAGTGATTAACGGCAAGGCCCATCAGAGCAACGGCTCAGTGCGTGGCGGCGTTGGGAACGCGAAAATACCGACGGTCAAACTTTCAAAAACTGAATTGGAGAGTTTCCGCACGCTGTTGCTGGAAAAGCGTCGAGAAATTTTGGGCGATGTCGGATCGATGGAAAGCGAAGCCTTCCGAAATCAGGACAACCATTCCAGCAGTCCCATGCACATGGCGGACGTTGGAACCGACAATTTTGAGCAGGAATTTACGCTCGGCCTTATTGAAAGCGAACGGGAACTGCTGAAAGAAATTCAAGAAGCCATCGCCCGGATAGAAAATGGCACTTTTGGTGTGTGCGTCGCGACCGGAAAAGCCATCGGCAAAGCGCGGTTGGAAGCCAAGCCATGGGCCAAATATTGTATTGAATATGCCCGAATGCTGGAAAGCGGAAATTTGCCGCGTAATGGTCATGAGAACACGACCGTAGAAATCTCCGATGAAGAAGACGAATAACAGATTTATTTATGGACTGGAACATTTTGGCTGGACGGCATCATGAATCAACCAATCAGTTCGGTTTCCCACATGCCGGAACGATCCAACTCTCCGCCGCTTCCCCAAGCCATCGCCGTAATGGCCCTGGCGAAATCATCTCCGATCGCGTGGGTACGCTTTGTACTGATTGCCGGCTGCGGCTTAAGTGCCGATTTGTGGACCAAGCATCTGGCTTTTGCTAAACTCGGTTATGGACTGAATTCCCATCCAGTGGTTTTGATACCGGATGTGCTGCAATTGCGCACCACGCTGAATCCGGGAGCGGTTTTCGGCGTCGGGCCAGGGTTGGCTCCGCTGTTTATTCTCATCAGCCTTGTCGCGATTGGTTTTGTTGTTTATGTGTTCATGAACACGCAGCGCCGCCAATGGGTGATGCATATCGCGCTGGGACTGATTCTGGCGGGGGCTATGGGTAATTTATATGATCGCGCTTTCAACGGCGGCAAAGTAAGGGACTTTATCCTCTTGCACTATTGGCCCTGGATATTTAACCTTGCGGACGCCATGCTGTGCATCGGCGTGCCGCTGCTGGTTATCTGCTGGCTTTTCCAAGGTGCGCAAATGCACTCCGCGCGGCAGGGCTGATGGTCATAGTTGGCGGAAGCCGGTGGATAAATTGAAAGTCACAGCTACGAGGTGATTCATTCTTATGGATACAAACTACCCGGTTGAAATTGTTATTGGATTACTGGTACTGCTTGGATTGCTCTATCTGGCGCATCATGAACCTTCCGCTGGAACGCCCCTGGTCCGGCAGGCTGTCGAACATGTCGTCCCTATGGTCGTCCATACGAAGAAATAACCTGGAATTGGGAAGTGCGGATGAAAAATACGAGTTGGTCTGTTGCCGAACTGGTTCAACGCATTGAAATAAAAAAAGCGATTGTGGGCGTCATTGGTCTGGGTTATGTCGGACTCCCGCTGGTAAAAGCTTTTTCCGATTCCGGTTTCACGACGATCGGTTTTGACGTAGACGAAGCCAAAGTTCGGATGTTGCAATCCGGTAAAAGTTACATTCGCCATATTCGTCCGCAGACCATTCGCGCCCTTGTACAGGCCGGGCATTTTACCCCTACCATTGATTTTTCCCGTATGGCCCAATGCGATGCCCTGATTATTTGTGTTCCCACTCCGCTAACGGTTAACCGCGAGCCCGATATGCAGTATGTTTCCGGAACCGCAGCGGAAATCAGCCGATATTTGCGCCCCGGACAACTGATTATTCTCGAATCCACCACGTATCCGGGCACGACACGCGAAGTTGTGCTGCCGGTGCTTGAATCCGGGGGGTTAAAATCCGGGAGGGATTTTCTTCTGGCCTATTCGCCGGAACGTGAAGATCCGGGCCGCAAGGATTTCCAGACGGTAGATATACCCAAAGTTGTCGGTGGCATGGATGCAGCTGCTCTGAAAGCGGCATGCGCTTTAT
>JAJZGH010000337.1 GCA_021798635.1 Planctomycetota bacterium
CGGTTTACGAACAGATCATGGGTGATGCCATGGGCCGCTATAAACGCCAGGGCGTTGAAACCGTGGGCTTTGGTGATTTATTTCTGGAAGATTTGCGGGCCTGGCGGGAGAAAAATCTGGCCACCATCGGCATGAAGGCGGTATTTCCGCTTTGGAAACGTCCAACTTCCGAACTGGCGCGGGAAATCATTGCGCTGGGTTTCAAAGGTTATCTCTCTTGTGTTGAAGGCAACGTTGGGCCGGGGTTCGCCGGGCGAAGTTTTGATGCCCGGTTGCTCGCGGAATTTCCGGCCAACATCGATCCCTGCGGAGAAAATGGGGAGTTCCATACATTTGTTTACGCGGGCCCGATTTTTTCGCAACCGTTGGATGTGAAACTTGGGCAGGTGGTTATCCGCGATGGTCGTTACTATGCCGATTTGTTGCCAGCTGATGAGTCGGATGCCGGCGTCCTGGATGAGGCAGCAATTCCGCCTGTTCGATAGGGTTACTTCTTCGTATTCGGCGCAAGCTGACCCAGATACTGTGCCAATGAACCGGGTTTTTCAGATCCCATGGCACAATACCAACGTTTGCCGACCCGTCGCATGAGCATATTGATATGACCTGAAACAACCAACGAATATGAATGGCCTGCGATGGTGACTGCCTGTCCCTGCGGACAGTTTACGGTGCCAGTGTTCCCGGCCACCATCACCACGCGGGCATGGGATGGCGATCTCACAGCAACACAGGTCAAACGATATTTTCCCACCATCTGTCGGCAACACGACGCTGTCTGGCCGGATTGCAACATGCAGGTCATCCCGGGAGCCATCTGGACGGCGGAGTTTGTCGTCCCGCCGGTCATGGCGCGTGTGGACTGGGTTGCGAGATTCCGGTATACGGCCGCCAATTCCCCAGCCGATAGGCGCGGCGTTCCGGTAAAAAGCAGCGCTACCGCAATAATAAGTGCTGCGCAAGCCGCCGCGCCTGCGCCGGCTAACCAGCCAAATACCAGAAACCTCCTCTGCTTTCCGGGCATAGGAATCTGATCGCGCAAAAGTTGATCCAGCCGACTGGTATCCACCGGCATAGTGCCCAGGCGCGCCACGCGTGCGGAGATCGCCCGTTGTAGTGCGTCGGATTCATCGGGTTGTGTTGTGTGCTTATCCATGATCAGTACCTCATGCCCTTTTACCACCAGTCATCCGGTGTGTCCGGATACTTCTGACGTAACGGTTTACCACCGCTATCTCACTGAACGCTTCCCGGCGCGGGAAAGTTCCCGTTGATCAGGAAATCCCGCACCATACGCCTGGCCCTGAACAGCCGGGACCTTACCGTGCCTATCGGAACGCCCATGGCAGCGGCCGCCTCCTCATAACTCAAGGACGAAACATCCACCAGCAAAATAGCCCAGCGATAATCCTCCCCCAGCGCCCGCAGTGCGTCAATAATTCGCTGATCGGAAAATGAATGCAGGATCATCTCCGCATCGCGTAGTTGCTCTTCCTCCGGATGAACCTCATGTTCAGGTTCCGGAGGCTCTTGGGGAAGCGTTTCCAGGGCGACATGATCGCGTTCATGGCGTGTGCGGCGGAATGAATCGGTCCAGCAGTTTCGCAGAATCGTCAATAGCCAGGCTTTGATGTTCGGATTCTGTGTCTGCAAGTGGTCCAGCGCCCGCCAGGCTTTCAGCAGCGTCTCCTGCGCCAGATCTTCCGCGTCGCTGGTGCGGTGGGTAAGAAACAGGGCAAATCGCAGGACATTGGCCCGTTCCGGCCAGATTAGTTGATGGAATTTTTCCGCCAGTTTACTCTCCGTCAATTTTGGTGCCAGGGCGTCTTGCGCCATGTCCGAATTCAAAGTCGCTCCTGTCGGTGATGTTGTTGCATCAGTGGAAATCAATAAATCCATGGCGGCTAATTCCTCAAGGTATTGAAGTTGCCGGCAGCGGCGCACATACGCAGCTTGCGAGTCATTATACCAGCACATTCCATGTTCCCAAGTTGGCAATGGGATGGCGCTCGGTGTCCACCGCCGCCCCCGGCCACGCGAGGCTACCGCCCCAACCGAGTAAAAATAGCCGGCCGGCCCCGGCACCGAGTGAAACTTGCAATCCCGTCATGATGGGACTGGCATCCACTACCGGCGATTCTTCGCCGGTGGCGGGGTCCACTTCGGTCAGGTTTTTTGTCGAAGGTGCTCACAATGAGGCCTTGAATCGTCACGACATTGTCTCTGAGTTGGCGGGTGCTCTGGTAATCACCGGAGACGCCGACGTATGTCGGGAGAAACATATTCCGGGACCGTTGCAATAAAGAAACGAGCAGTGCGTTGAATACTGTGAATCGTGTTAGTGTTTCCCAATCTGGTGGCAACATCAGAAAATTGACGTTAAATGAGCGCTTGGTGGCTGAGAAATGTCTGGAGTAGCGCATGTTTTCAGGAAAAGGTTTCACAAGGCTGTGCCGGTACGCGGTGGTAAAGGAAACTGTCAAATCTCGCACAGTTGATCGGCTTATCAAGTGGGGCGGGATTTTTCCTTGCGCCGCCATACTGGCATTGGGAATCACCGGTTGCGCGAGCACGCCCAGCGAACTTAGCCGGCACCAGCCGGTCACTGGTCGTCTGCAAACACACATCATTTCCGGCACCGTGCGTAGTGACACCAGCGCCTTCAACCGCAGCCAGCAACTGCTTACCCGCGCTGGTTGGAAGGTGCAGACACAGAACGGACCGCAGTCGGTGTGGAAAAAATGGAATACGCCGCTCTACAAACGGTCTAAGCAAGCCGAAACGCAGGGCAGTACCGAGATGCACGCCCTGCCGCCCGATCAATCGCAGCGGACGTCGGGGAACGGCGAGAAGGCCACGTCCACAGATGGGAAAAACCGGTCACGCAAACCCATCGGCGGTGGGGCGAACGAAAAGAACGCTGAAAAGTCGAAGAGCAAGGCCGGCGAGTCAATCCAGCGACTGGTGCCGGTGGGCGCGAAGATCGCGTCGTTGCGTCCGGGCGGGAAGGCGCTTCCGGTAACGGTAGTGAAGTTGCTTGACCACCGGGTGATATTGATCTGGAAGCTTCGTAACTACGGCGGTCCGACGGTCAGCGTTCAGCCTGATGGTGTTTCCGGTCTTGCCGGGCACCAGGTCAATCGAAAACCGACTGATTTGTCACCACTGGTCAGCGTGATACAGTATCAACTGGGCACTCAGGGTAACGTGCAGGCGCTGCCCCACCAGAACACGCTGGTGATCACCTGCCCCGCCGGCCGGCTCCGGTTCATGGAAAACCTGCTGAACAAGCTGGACGTCCCTCAGCCGCAGGTGGAACTGACCGCGGAGATTTTTGAAGTAGATAATAATTTTGATTATCAGCAAGGCGCCAAAGTGCTGTTGCAGCACATATCTAACGGCAACGCCCAGAGCGTTCTCTCGACATTCGACACGCAGCAACTGCTTCAATCGGTGGCTCAACGCACGACGTATCAGGGATCGCTGATCGGCATGCTCCAGCAGTTCCAGTCGGCGGGCGTGTCGCTTAACGTCAGCGTGCAGCTCCTGGCGAAATCGGGGCTGCTCAAGATCATTGCCTCCCCTCGCCTGATGGTCGCAGCCGGTCAGGACGGTTACATGCTCGCGGGCGAGGAATTCCCCGTTCAGTCCCTCACAGTCACCAACAATGTTGTTACTATTTCAACCCAGTACAAGCCGGTGGGAACACAGTTGTACATCACGCCACAGACCATTGGGCTCCACCGGGTGAAACTGCATATTGTCTCGGAGGTCTCCTCGATATCCGGGTTTACGCCCATGGCTCATCTATCGACCAGCAAATCTACCACAGGCCTGGTGAATCCAGTCATCAAGTTACGCGAAGCGCAGACGGACGTCAGCGTCAAAAAGGGCGACACCCTGGTTATCAGCGGGCTGCGAAAAGTGCGTACCTTTACGCGGAAGAACGAGATCCCGGTATTGGGCGACATTCCACTGCTGGGCAACCTGTTCAAAAGCATGCGATCGCAACAGCAGTTAACCGATCTCTACTTTTTCATCACGCCGCACCTCATCAAGCAGTAGGCTACACCGCCAACGCGTTGTATTGGAGTCAGTTGCCAGCCAGGATACATCATCGATTGTTCGAGTGATGTTACTGCGGCGTAGGTGAGCTTTGCCGACATTACCACTGAGACCGTCGCCCAGTGGCCGGCTCAATACCGTATCCTAGCGGGCCATTCCGTCATAATTTTCGGGTGGCGGAGCGGCTTATGGCCTTAATGTCCGCCATCGCATGCCTCCAATCGGGACCTACGCCCGTAAATTATGGAGGAATGGCTAGGCTCAATACGGTTTACTTAAGGAGAA
>JAJZGH010000338.1 GCA_021798635.1 Planctomycetota bacterium
AAAGCGTGCCGACTGTCTACCCAGGGGCATAATCCAATGGGCCGATGGGGACGTGGCATTTACAGCAAAGAGCAGCTCGGCGGGGTGCAACGGATGGCGAATTAAACTCACGCCGTGCAGTTTTGGATCTCCTTTGATCCCCAATACCGTCACCCCCGTTCTTAACTTCACGCCGAGAATATACGCGGAATATTTTTTTCCATCAGAATTCCAGAGGGTCACAGGACGTTTATCGCCAATCGGCGCAATCACTGCGGGGATGACCACATAGCCGCGCCGTCCCACAATTAACCCGCGCACCGTGTTGCGGCTGTGGGGGGCCAATGAGGCCAGCCGGGCGTTAATGAGGGTAATTTCCGGCCAGAATTCCTTGGGTGGCAGCGGATGGGTTTCAAAAAGATAATGGCGGATTAAAAAAATCTCCGCCACCGCGTGATGGTTAATATCTCCCAATCGCTCCTGCTGGCTGTGATTAAGAATCGGTTCCTTTTTCCTGGCTGATCTTAAATCCGGTTTGATAACAATCCGGGGTTCCGAAGGCCCTTCACGATGAGCAGCCGGACCGGCTCGGAAATTATGCTGCACGACCCAGTTTTTTTCCCACAGAAGAAATTTCTTCTGGATCTTCTTGGGCAACAGATGCAGGGGATTGGGATCCAGTTCGACCGTGACGAACGAATTGTGCAGCGTGCCGTAGAAGGCCTGCGATTCATGGCTTAGCTGTTCAAGAACGCCAACGCCGGCATTTGCGGGATCGGCGACAGCCGATGGTGCGGGATTGCCCTCAAAATTTCGTGCAGTGGCCGGGCTGGCGGAAAAAGAAAGAGCTAAAATCCCCGCAACCAGTGCTGCGGCGGCCGAATTCCATTTGCCGGCGGTTCCAGAATGTTGCATGTGTCTAGCCATTGAATTCCGAATAATCACCACTGCCCAAAATCTTAAAACACACCCGTATTTGATGCCGACGCCACTTGCGGCGCTGCAATCGGGCGATTGCTGACAGCCTGTTCATCAGCGGTATACGTTTGTGCAAAGGCTTTGGCTTGCTGATAAGTCGCAAACCGTTGTGACACAACTTGTCCGCTGGGCGTACTGATTTGTACAGTATAACCAATAATTGAAGACGCTGCCGGGGCTGTAGCCGTTTGTGTGGCCGAAGTCACAGAACCGCGACCGGCAAAGTAACTACCCGCGGCGATCATCACACACGCCGCAGCCATGCCCAGACGTTTCAACCAGACGGTTGTAGTACTTGATTCCAAGATGCGGCCAATCGGGGCATATTGATTTTCTCGGCAATAGGCCAAGGCACCATCCGCCAGACGCTGCGCTTCGGCGGCATCCGGGGTGTAGGACTCAAGGGCAGCCAGGCGCAAGGTTCTGGCTTGCTTCAGATGCGCCAGCGCCTGCGATAAGGTCTGCTCGGCTAACAGGCGCTGCTCCAGTAGGGCGTTTTCCATTTCCGGTAATTCGCCGTCGAGATACAGTTCCAATGTAATGTAATCGGTTTCCCGCATAAAGCACCTCTTTGAAAACCTATTATTCCTTTTGCTATTTCGGCCTTTGGCCGACATCAATCGGCCTGGCCGAAGCTATTGTTCCAAGTGCGATTTAAGCGACTTGGCTAATTTCATTCTAGCGCGATGGAGCCAAGTCTTAACTTGGGATTCCGTTGCGCCCAAGGCTTCGGATATTTCACGATATCCCATACCCTGTTGCTCTCGCAGCACCAGTGCGGCACGCCAGTCATCGGGCAGCAACGCAATGTGCTGACGGACCAATTCGACGGTTTCGGCCGTTAGCGGCGCTTCCGCCGGGTCGTTTTCCTTTCCGATGCCGTCGTATAAACCGTCATCCGCATCCAGCGATCTTCCGATTTTACGGCGGCGACAACTGATGACATTCCGCGACACCGCCTTTGCCATCAGGGACCATCCGCCATCATCCCAATTATAAGATTCGCAATGGCGGAATAGTTTCAGGAGGGCGTCCTGAACCATGTCTTCAGCCTGCTTGGAATCCCGCATTTGCGAGCCAAGCATCGACCGCGCCAGGGCAATCAGCCGACCCATGTTCGCATGGACAGCCACTTCAAACTGTCGGCTTGCCGGTGTCTGAGCTGGCATTCTGCTTCCTGGCATCAAGAGTTATAACGCAATTAAAACCGCCAAGTTGCAGATTCTTCATAAATCCCATCCGCGACTGCTCCGGATGCGTGCAATCTGTTGGCTGCGTGTTCGGACTATTATTATATCGGCCAACAACAAATTGTCAGTAAAGCAGAATTTCCCGCATTTTATCGGCCAATAAAATAATAACAATTATCGGGTGCCGTTTTCGCCGATAAGCATGGGTGAGCGTTGGCTTATTGGACGAATTATTTCGTCTTTTTGTTTGCAAAGGAGTTTCAGGCGGTTGTATACTTTATCACCATGAAGTTGGATGCGGAGGGAGATAACCGCCCGCCAACTAACCGGGAGTTTGACCAGAACGTAATGGCCCCACTGCGGAATTTGTATGCCTTCAACAGTTATTAACTCGCTTTCACCTGCTACGGTACTTATGCCGTACATGCCGGTGTTTTATGTCTCCTTTCTTGTGACGGTGCTTCTTACCCCCGTCATGCGGCAACTGGCGCTCCGCTATGGCGTGGTTGATGAGCCGGACGGCCATCGGAAAATTCATACCCGGCCTATTGCGTATCTAGGGGGCGTGGCCACATTTATTGGCTGGATGGCCGGCGTATTGGTATCGGTTTTTATTACCCCCTTGAACAGTGATCCCAATCTTGTGGCCAACGTGCAAGTTCCCCCGGGGATTATTCTCGGAGCCGGCACGGTTGTCCTCTGCGGTTTAATTGATGATGTCTATAGCATTACCCCGCGATTGAAGCTCTTTGGTCAATTTCTTGGCGCGGTACTGCTGTTCTTTTTAAGCGTGGATCGATCCGGCTTTTTCGGTATCCGTATTGACCTGGCCAACATGCTGGTTTTCCCTCTGGAACGCCGTGGCTGGATTCCCGCAATTCAGCTAACGCATCCGCAGGCGTACATGCTGTTTGCCAGCATGTTAAGCGCGGTCTTGGCCGTTCTGATTATCATGTCGGCCAGCAATGCCATGAATCTACTGGATGGTCTGGATGGGTTATGCTCGGGGGTTACCAGCATCATGGCTGTGGGTTATCTGGCTTTGGCTTTGTACCTGGCGTGCAACGGCGTGCCATCCGCCGGTGTGGCTTCCATGAACCCCACACGCATTACGCTTAGCTTGGCCCTGCTGGGGGCGGTGTTGGGTTTCCTGCCCTATAATTTCAACCCGGCCAGTATTTTTATGGGTGATACCGGCAGCATGTTTCTGGGCTACGTGTGCGGGGCCATGATCATCATGTTCGGAAATGATGGCATATTCCGCTGGTTCCTGGGGTCGCTGGTAATCTTCGGCCTGCCCATTCTGGATACCTTTCTCGCCATTGTTCGCAGAAAACTCAACCATCGCCCCGTATTTTCGCCCGACTCCGGCCATTTCCATCACTTCCTACTCAAGCGCGGCTTGTCCGTTAAACAGGCGGCCCTAACCAGCTATGGTCTGACCGCCATGTTTGTGAGCTTCGGCCTGGTGATTGTTCTTATTCCTACCAGCCTGGCTCTGGGTATTTACATGGTTTTGTTTGTCTGGCTCGTGGTGATCGCCTTTAAAATGGGTATGGTGTATCAGCAGGGCGGGAAAACCGCAGTAGCAACAACGATTATTCCAAGAAATCCAGTAAGCTCTGAATCTCCGCTGGCCACGTCACCGGAACCCCACTCCGCACCGCCCACCCATGAAACCCCCAACATCATGCCGGTAGCCGATCACGGACTGTTTTCAAAATAACGGAAAGATGCCGTATTGCGCAGTAGGTGCGACGGAAGGAACCTGGAACCTGGAATATAGCATCTCGCATCCAGCATATTGTTAGCCAGCAAGTTTAACCTGCGGAGCCAACTGAAAGCGCCAGCGTTTCCCAAGCCTAACTCCTAATTCTATTCATTACTCATTACTCATTGAAGCGAAGCGGCTCCCGTGCCACCTGTAACCTCGCTACCTCCGCCGCACCGCGCGCTGCATATCCCTTTGGGCATCGCGTTTCTTAATATCCTGCCGCTTGTCGTATTTCGCTTTGCCCTTGGCCAATGCCAGAGAAATTTTGGCGTAGCCGCGTTTAAAAAATAGATCCAGCGGAATGAGCGTACACCCCGGTTGCTTGGACAATTGCTGTTGCAATCGCCGTATTTCCCGGCGGTGCAGCAAAAGTTGCCGTTGGCGTGTCGGATCATGATTAAACTGATTGGCCTGTTCA
>JAJZGH010000076.1 GCA_021798635.1 Planctomycetota bacterium
TTCTTTGGGCATCCGGGGCAGGCGCTGCATCAGTTGCTTCCCGCGCTGTATGTCGGTGGCTACACGCACCAGACGTTTGGCGGATATTTAAGCCTGCGGCCCGGCCTTTACGCCCTGGGCACCGGCGCGGCGGCATTTGAACGCTTCCGTTACAACGTTGGAAAAGCTGGAAACCCTTAAGATTGGTAGCCTTGTGATGTTCACAAACGCTGTGGATTATTATGTTCAATGGAATTCATTCATGATCAAATTTCTTAGAAATGCTTTGGCTGCCGCAATCGCGGCAGGTTTATTGTGCAGCCTTGGTAGCGCGGCACGCACCTGCGCCGCGCCGGCGTTTCGTCCGCCTGCGGTGCCGCTGGTGGTGTTCGACCCGTATACGAGCATCTTGTCGGCGGCCAATCATCTGGCCAACCGCCAGACGCGCTTTTGGGATGGACATGTCCAGAGCCTTGTGAGTCTGGCGCGCATTGATGGGAAGACGTACCGGCTCATGGGCGGACGACCTCGAAGCCTTCCGGTCCTCCACCAAACCAGCGTGAGAGTCCTGCCGCTCGAGACGCGTTACACCTTTTCCAACAGTCGGGTTGCCATTAAGCTCACTTTCCTTACGCCGAGGCTGCCCGCGAGGCTTCGCTATATAACCTTGCCAGTCACCTATATCACTTGGAGCATTCATTCGCTTGATTCGCACCACCACAGCGTACAGATTTATTTTAGCGCCAGCTCTCAAATCGCGTTGAATGATCGTTTTCAGATTGCGCCGTTGTTATGCCGCCAATCCAAAGCGGGCACGCTAACGGTACAAAAGTGCGGCGACGTGCATCAACACATCTTTGATGCAATTGGTGATCAGACGGGCCTCGATTGGGGCTATCTTTATACGGCCACCAGTGATGCGGCCGGTTCCGCAGTTGGTCTGCCGTCGAAAACGGATGTTCAGAGCTTCATATCCGGGGGCACTTTGCCGCGAACATCCGCCAGCTCTCAGATATTCAGCACGCATTCTCCGGTGCAGGCGTTCGCGTTCAATCTCGGGTCCGTCGGTTCACGCCCCGTATCGCGCATGACGATGATCGCCTATGACGAAATATACGCCCTGGATTATTTTGGCGATTATCAGCGCCCCTATTGGAGGCACATTTTCCGTACACCCGTGCAAATGCTGGATTGGGCACAGGCGCATTACACCGCGATGGTTGCGCTGAGCCGTCATTTTGATAAAGCTGTAATGCGGTGTGCCAACAGAATCGGCGGACATCGATATGCGACCATTGCGGCATTGGCGTATCGGCAGGCGCTGGGGGCAATGGAAATAACCGCAGACGAGAATGGGCTTCCGCTTGTCTACACCAAGGAAGAGACCAGTAACGGCGACACCGACACCGTCGATGTGGTGTTTCCTGCCTCGCCGCTTCTGCTGACATTCTGCCCACAACTTGAAGCAGCGTCACTGGTGCCCGTGCTTAACTCCGCCGAAACGCCCCGGTGGCGATTTCCGTGGGCACCGCATGATTTGGGCGTCTATCCGGTATGCACCGGCTGGTACGCCAACGGCGGGGAAAATATGCCTGTCGAAGAGAGCGGCAACATGATCATTATGGTTGCCGCGATTGCACGTGCGGAGGGCAACGCCCGGTTTGCCACGCGATATTGGCCACTGCTTACCAGGTGGGTTAAATACCTGCGAAAGCGCGGGTTCGACCCCCGCAGGCAGCTAAGCACGAACGATTTTTTGGGGCAGATCGCCCACAACGCAAATTTGTCGATCAAAGCCATTATCGCCATGGGGGCCTATGCGGACCTGTGCCAACTGCGCGGCTTTAGCGCACAGGCTGCAGTCTATCGGGCCCTGGCGCGCCGGTGGGCCGAAAAATGGATGAAGGTCGATGCCAATGGCAATTACTATCGCATGGCGTTTAACCAGCCCGATTCATGGAGCATGCTTTACAACTTAGTGTGGGATCAGGTGCTGCATTTGCATCTCTTCCCCACATCGGTTCGCCAGAAGCAAATGGCCTTCTATATGACCAAACTCAACAAATATGGTCTGCCGGATCGCAGCACCGTGACCCAAACCAAAACCGATTTTGAAGTGTGGACGGCTTCGCTCGCCACCCGTCCCGCTGAATTTCACGCCATCATCAATCGCATCTACAAATTCCTGGATCAAACCCCGGCCCGCGTTGGCCTGGCAGATCAATATGGTACGCGCCACGCCTGGGCCGGTATGCACTCGCGCCCGGTGGTAGGGGCTGTCTATATGCCATTTCTTATTCATCCGAAGCTTTGGGCGAGTTGGGCGAAACGCGGCGCAAGATTCAGCGAAGGCTGGGCACCTCTGCCCCCTTTGCCCAGGAGAAGCCATTACGTAAACGTGCTGCCCGAGGCTCAAAAGGCAGCCGTCACCTGGCATTACACGACCCACACCCCGCCGGGTCGATGGTATGCAAGCAATTATCACGACAGATCCTGGAAGCGCGGCCCGGCGCCCTTTGGTGCCGGTTATCCGAAAGCCATGCACATCCGCACGCCGTGGACGTCGCATTATCTCTTCCTGCGGCGTACGTTTAACCTGCGCGGAAGCCAAAGCCGACATGTTAAAGGCCTTCGCGTGTGGACGTTTCATGATGATGATGTGACGTTTTATATCAACGGCGTTTTCGCGGCGTCTGCCGGTGGTTACAGCACGCGCTACATCCCCCTCGATATCACCAGGCAGGCGCTGGCCACCCTTCATACGGGCAAAAACGTCATCGCCGTGGAGATGCACCAATTGGTAAATGGACAGTTTTTTGATGCAGGCATTGTCAGGAAAATAAATTGAAATGGGAAACTACGCCCCCATCTTACCGCCGTTTATTTCCCCGTTTGCCTCCCGTCATATTTTGTATTAAGGAGTGCCAGATGGATTTAACCCGCCGAGCTGTTCTAATCGCCGCCGCCACAGGCGCGACCAGCGTGGTCGTCGCGGATTCTCGCGACGCTCCTGCTGAAACGGCGGAAGTATCGCCTGGGTACTGGCGTCCCAAGCGTGCCCATTTGATGACGCGCTGGAGCCGTGACGTTTCACCGAATAATGTCTGGCCGGAATATCCGCGGCCGCAACTGGTGCGGGAGCGATGGTTGAATCTTAACGGGCTTTGGAATTACCAGATTACCGATAAGGATCAGACCCATATTCCAGGCATTCATGCCGGCAAGATCATGGTGCCGTTTGGCATAGAGTCCGCCATGTCCGGCGTCATGAAGCCGTTGTTGCCGCATCAGCGGCTCTGGTATCAGCGCGATGTGATTATTCCGGATTCATGGCATGGGCAAAGCGTGTTGCTGCATTTTGGCGCGGTGGATTGGGAAGCGACTGTTTATATTGACGGACAACATCTCGGCAGCCACCGGGGCGGTTATGACGCATTCAGTTTTGACATCACCAAACACGTAAAGGCTGGTGGACAGTACAGCATTGTCGTGTCGGTATGGGATCCAACCGACACCTATTGGCAGCCACACGGCAAGCAGACGCTGCATCCTGGCGGCTGTTCATACACCGCAACGTCGGGCATCTGGCAGACGGCCTGGCTGGAGCCTGTGCCGCCATCCCATATTGAAAAGCTCAAAATGGTGCCGGATCTGGAAAAGGGCGTGCTGAAGATAACGATCGAGGCCCGGACGCTGCCACATCCCATGAAGGTGCAGGCCCTCGCCAGTGCGGGCGGCAGTGCGGTAGCGGAGGTTTCCGGCCCATTGGGTACCTGTATGAAGCCGCAGATACTCCAAAATCTGGTGACTTTTTACAAAGCTCACTCAACCTGGGTAAGCACCGGATTGGATCTGCCAATTCCCAATGCCAGACCATGGTCTCCCGACGATCCATTTTTGTATGACCTGACCTTACACATTAGAGATGACAATGGCACAGTATTGGATACCGTGACCAGTTATTTTGGCATGAGAAGCTTAGCCATCGGGCACGATTCGCTGGGTAACACACGGATGATGCTTAATGGTCGGCCGGTGTATATGCCGGGGGCTTTGGATCAGGGGTTCTGGCCGGATGGCGTCTACCTGGCGCCCACCGATGATGCATTGAAATTCGATATTCAATGGGCCAGGAGCTTGGGCATGAATAGCGTCCGGAAGCACGTCAAAATTGAATCCCAGCGTTGGTATTACTGGGCCGATAAACTCGGGTTGATTGTTTTTCAGGATATGCCCACCGGCTGGTGTGGCAATCCGACCACCGATCGGCCCGTATCGCCGGAGGCGGCAGATCAATGGCGTACCGAAGTACGGCGACATATTGAGGACTTTATCAGCCATCCGTGCATTGCATGTTGGACGATGTTCAATGAAAGTTTTGGCGGCTTCGACTACTTGCGTAACGTGGCGTGGGCTCATCAACTCGATCCATCACGATTGGCCAATGAATCCAGTGGCTTTCCATGGCATGGCGGGGGAGATGTGCGCGACAGCCACAGCGGCATTCCCGGAAAGGATCCCGGCTGCATCGGCATATGGAGCGAGGATGGGACGCCCTCCATCGGCGTGCCGGGGCACGAGTGGCCGCACGCATGGACCTATCACAGCTACAACCCCGCGACCGGAAAGACCATGGACTTTCTGGCCTATTACAATCGGCATCCTAAGACCGCGAAACTGCCCGGTCTTACGCCGGCGTCGAGAATATGGTTAACCAAAAAGGTAAGTGATATGTTTTCCTTCCACTTGCGTGACGCCTGGCATACGGCATTGAGCGGCGATTTTTACTGCCAGATTGTGGATGTCGAAACCGAATGTGACGGTTTGATGAGCTTTGATCGCGCTGTTGCCAAAGTTGATGCCACCGCCGTTCAGGCGGCCATCCAAAACGCTCTTGCTCAAGCTCGGCAGCATGTCCCGGAGTTGACGATTTGAGATTATTTTGTCCAACGGAGTTAGAAAAGCGAAGGTTATACTGTATCGGCTCTTAAGCAACACGGCGGAATATTAGAGGAAATAATAACTATGCGAACGACGTTAATCAGATTCACAAAGGGTATCCTTTTTTGTATGCTACTCGTGTTGACGCTTGCTCAACCCGTGGCTGCGGCAGCCTGGGCACCGGCGGGGCCTGATCCGCTTTCAAAGTGGGGGGCGGCTGTTACGCCTGATCATGTCTGGACGCATTACCCCAGACCGGAAATGCGACGTAAGCAGTGGACCAGCCTCAACGGTCTGTGGCAGTATGCCATAACTTCCAAAGCAGCATCCCAGCCATCCCGCTGGCAGGGACGGATTCTGGTTCCCTTCGTTGTGCAAAGCAAGCTTTCGGGGGTGGATAAAAGCGTGTCACCGCAACAGCGGCTCTGGTACCGCAGAGAATTTATGCCTCCGAAATTGGCGGCAGGGCGGCAGTTGCTGCTGCACTTTGGCGGTGCCATGTATCGCACGCATATTTTTCTCAATGGAAAGGCTGTCGGCATTCATGACGGGGACTATAATCACTTCACTATCAACATAACCCGTGACCTTAAGGCCGGCCGGCAAACGCTGGTGGTATCATGCTGGAACCCGGCCAACAGGGGCACGGAACCCTGCGGTAAGCAGCAAATGGGCAAGCCGGGATTTACCATGCACTTTCCATCAACTGGAATCTGGCAGACGGTGTGGCTGGAAACAGTGCCTGCTGCATCCATCCGGCATGTGCGCATTACACCGCATCTGGATCGAAAAATTGTGAACGTAGTGGTAAGCGGTCGCGGTAAGATGGCAGGCTGCAGCGTTGCCCTTCAAGCTTTTGCGGATCATAACCTGGTGGCTTCCGCTGGGGGTAAACCCGGGCAGGTTATCCCGCTGCAAATACCCAGGCCGATGACCTGGTCACCCAGGCATCCGTTTCTGTACACCCTGAAAGCGGTGTTGCAGAAAGACGGAAACAACATTGATCAGGTGAGAAGTTATTTTGCCATGCGCAAAATCAGCGTGCAAAAGGCACCGGATGGTTACATGCGCATTTTTCTTAATGGCCGTCCGGATTTTCTCCTTGGCCCGCTGGAAGAAGGTTATTGGCCGGACGGAGCATACACGCCGCCGTCCAATGCGGCGATGGTCTTTGATATTCAGGCCATGCGACGGCTTGGATTTAATATGTGCCGAAAGCATCAGATCGTGGCACCTCAGCGATGGTATTACCTTTGCGATAAGCTTGGACTGATGGTGTGGCAGGATATGCCCGCCGCATTTGGCGACACTTCGGTCGTGGCGAAGACGGAATTTAAGCGCGAACTGGGCCTGATGCTGCGGCAGTTGCATAATGAACCATGCGTGGTGATATGGTGCATATTTAATGAAGGTTGGGGACAGCATGACACCAACGCACTGCTGCGGTGGGTGCATCGGAAGGACGGTTCACGCCTGGTTGACGGCCCCAGCGGCTGGACGGATAGAGGCTACGGTGCCATGAAAGACGCCCACATATATCCCGGACCGGGAATGTGGCCGGCGATGACCGATCGAGCCAGCGTGCTGGGGGAATCGGCCCGATTTCCCTGTCCGATCGGGGGGCATATCTGGCCGTACCGCTGGGCGGCATTTCAAAAAAATGTTCCAATTGCCGGCAGCGCGGCGAGCACCAAGCTGCGCGCCGCGTGGTTCAGGCGTTACCGAAAATGGGCCATGGCTTTATCCCCGTTGATTCGCAAAGGATTAGCCGCGGCTGTGTATACCCGCTTTGCCGATCAGGTCACCGATCATTGCACCGGCTTGATTACCTGTGATCGCAAAATATTTAAGAAGAAGCTTTCCAGGATTCGCGAGGTGAACCTCTCCGTGCGCAAATACGCAGCGCAAACCGCAATGGCCAAGTAAAATCCGTCAAGCGAGCGTTGGCGGATGAAGAAGGAGTGTTGCAATCTCGGGCGAGCAGCGGTCATCGGTTCAATGGAGTTGCGGGCTGGTTTTGTGGCTTTTGATGCCGCAGGCCGCGAAGGTCGTGTCGCAATACTTTGCGCATGAGGTATCGGGTAATCAGCAGGGCGGTCAAAGCGCAAAGGACGGCAGTGAATCGGGCGGTATGGGCCAGGGCGAATTGGCCGCACAGCAGCCCGGCGACCAGTTCGACGGTGCTGATAAACGCAAACGCCAGGTAGGGATGGCGCGTGGTGCATTCGGTTTTTTGCGTGCGAACGTACCGCATAAAAAACAGCAGCGTTACGGCAATCATGGCCAATAACCCAAGCGCTAACGCCAACAGGAATCCTGCCCCTGCCGCGGAGATCGCATAATAAATCCCAAGGCAAGCGGTCGCTCCGCATGTCGCCGCAAGGAGGAATTTGATGCGCGGCGAGGCTTTCGGGAACTGGTAATCATAAAGGCGGGACAGGTGTTCAAGGTATCTGAACTGCTCCTTGAGCGTCAATTTGCTTTCACCGTGCAAGCGGTTGCGAAACACGATGGGAACTTCCACAACCTTTTTGACGTGGCATTTGACGATGAGTTCCAGACCAATTTTGTAACCGATGGGATTGAGTTTATCAGCGGCAAGATACAGGCGGCGGGGCACCGCAAAGAACCCCGCCATGGGGTCGCGCACAGATTTTGTAAATGGCCGGCTTAACAGCGTCGCCACCGCGCTATTGATCCATCGGAAGCGTCCCCAGTCTTCGGTTTTTCCGCCCGCAACATAACGTGAGCCGATGGTGAAATCAGCTTGGCCTTGCAGCAGTGGCTCAATCAGTGCCGGGATGGAATCCGGCGGATGGCTTAAATCCGCATCCATCACCAGTAGATAGTCATATTCCGCCATGGCCAGGCCGGCGAGAACGGCTGAGGATAATCCACGGTCAGTATCACGAATCCGGTATCGCACCTGCGGCCATTGGTGGGATAATTGCGCCAGCAGATCACGTGTTCCATCGGGGGAATTATCATCGATAACAATAAGTTCCCAATTCCAGCCACGGTCGGACAGGGCGGCTGCGGCCTGGGGAATAAGACGGGGCAGATTTTCCGCTTCGCGGTAAGTGGGGACAATGACGCTCACGCCAGGTTGCGGCATGTAAACTCCATGCAGTGGTTCTCAAATGATTGATCGCAGATCCCATCCGCTGCTTAATCGCGAAATAGATCGGGCAATACTTTCCGCGTTTCATCACGTAGAAAATTCAGAATCTGTTGGGGCGTTTCAAAACTCAACACCCGCCGGGCGACTCTTTGTGCATCGCATGAATCGATGCTGCGGATGACCTGTTTAATTTGCGGGATATTGTGGGGCGTAATGGAAAAGTTGCGCAGCCCCAGGCCTACCAGCAGCAGCGTAAACTCCGGATCACCGCCCATTTCACCGCACAGGCTCACCGTTGTTTCGGCGCGTTTAGCGGCCCGCATGACATTCTGAATCAGCTTGATCACCGCAGGGTGGGCTGCGGTAAATAAGGAAGCCACACGCTGATTCCCCCGGTCCACGGCCAATGTGTACTGAATCAGATCATTGCTGCCGATGGAAAGAAAATCCGACTCATCAACATAACTATGTGGTAACAGCGCCGCGGAGGGCACCTCCACCATCATTCCCACGCGGATATAGCGGTTGTATGCGATGTTATGCTCATCCAGATCGTCCATGACTTCATTAAGTACAAATCTGGCCTGTCGCAGTTCGCGCGGGGTTGAAATCATGGGGAACATCACGCTGACATCGCCCAGGACGCTGGCGCGGAGGATGGCACGCAGCTGCGTTTTGAACATTTCAATATTTTGCAGGCACAGGCGGATGGAACGGCATCCCAGAAACGGATTGGCTTCCGGGGCCTGATCAAGGAAGGGCGAATATTTATCCGCACCCAGGTCCAACGTGCGGATAATAATGGGGCGACCGCCTAATCGCCGAATCGTTTCCGCATACGCCGCGTAATGATCGTCCTCCGTGGGTTCGCGTTCCGCCGAAAGATATAAAAATTCAGTGCGGTACAAACCGATCCCCACAGCTCCCTTTTCCAGGGCGTTCTCGACCTCATGGGGAAATTCAATATTTCCCATGAGTTTGATTTCTACGCCGTCCAAGGTTTTGGCGGGCAGATTGCGGATGCCTTCGAGCTTGGTTTCATAGCTCTGGACCCGCAGTTCGTATTTTTTATGCTCGGTGATGGTGACTTCATCGGGATCAACAATCACGACCCCGCTGTATCCATTAACCACCAGCAAATCCCCGGAGACCGTTTCATGGGTGATATTTTCCAGCCCTACCACCGCAGGAATTCCCATGGAATTGGCGATAATGGCGGTGTGGCTGGTCTGACCACCGGCTTCAATGGCAATTCCTTTGACGATCTTGCGATCCAGGGCGGCGGTTTGGGAAGGCGTTAAATCCTTGGCGACGATGATCACCGGCCCCTCGGCATCCGTCAGGCGGATGCGGTCACGGCCGGCCAATTTATGCAGCAGTCGTCGTTCAATGTCGTAGATGTCTTTAATACGTTCACGGAAGTACTTATCCGGATGTTCCAGGAAGTGTTTGCCGTATTCGCGTAGCGCCTTATGAACGGTATATTCCGCCGTGTAATGCTGCTCTTCAATACCGCCGATAAATGCTTTTAATAACTCGCGATCATTTAACAATCCCAGATGAAAGTAGAAAATCGCGCCGGTTTCTTTGCCGAGGTTGCGGGTGGTGGTATCCCGTAATTCTCGTATGTCGTCGCTGCTTAAGCTGATGGCTGTTTGCAGACGTTGCTTTTCGGCCTCGATCTCGGTGACCTGGATTGATCTACGGCCAATGCGGATTTGATCTTCCGTCAGAAGAAATGCCGGGCATATCACCACGCCCGAGGACACACCGATACCTTTGATTATTTCCATGATATGCTTCACCGGCTGCGAGGCCCGCCGCGCCGGTACATAGACATAACGGGCAGGGGGCGTCGGAGCTATGCAGCGTCGGTTAGAACGCTGAGAAGGCCGCCGCCCAAACGATTGGGCTTTCGCGGCTGAAAACTCTGCGAAGTAGAATAACGGCATTTGCGGACTTTATCCAGTGAACGGAAAGTGAACGGACCGTAAGCGGACCTATAAGCGTCTCCGGCAAAAATTCGAATCAGGGCATGAAAACTTTGAGCGGTTGTGCATTTAGAATTGATTTGAATTATACTGTGTCAACTGCGGCGTACTGCTGCGCTTAAGCAAGCCTCAAAAAGGCAATCGCGTTTTGACGGGTATGGGCAGGAATCTGGGCTTGGCGCGTACTGTTGATCTGCACGATGAACTATTGGCAATACAATCGGATTGCAGGATTTAGAATTTAAAACTCGTTGGATAATGACTTGGTAACCTGGGTGGGATGGCACAGGCGTAAACGCTGATCAGCCCTGCCAACCCAGCGCAAGGAGACTACATGAGAGACGCCATAAGCAATGCCTCGGATACGCACACCGCCGCCGGTCTTGGTTCCAGCGGCGAGGGGAGCGTATTGGCGACAGGAAAGTGTTGCCGAAAACTCAAATGGCTTGCCGCGGCACTGGTTGTGAGTTCAAGCGCTCATGTATGTTGGGGCACCGGGAATGATTCCGTGGTGGGATTATTGGCCGCGACGCAACCCGCGGCGTCTAAGTCAGTGGCACCGGCAGGCTCAGAAAATAAGCCTGCCAGGAAATTAGTGGCGAGGACTTCAGCGAAGAAACCGGTTGTAAAAAAGCCCGTACATGCCCGGGCAACCGCACCACAGCCGTCGGCTGAATTACCGTTGGCAACACCCGCAGACGGCCCCGCCTATGATGTCAGCCAGTTCGCTCTGAATTATAAATATCCCAGGAAAATTATGCCGGCGATCGCTTCGCTGATGAATAAGCCCCTGCATCTGGCGGCGTCGCGGGGCGGATATGTGGCAGCGGGGCACCTGATAGCGGGAAGTAACACGGTGCGGCCCGCGTATCCCGTCATAACGCTAACCCTGGCGCAAATCAACGCGGAACATCAAACGCACCACTTTTATTTGAGTGCGCTGGAAAGTATGGAACAGCAACTGGTTGCCTATGTAAATAAATCGGGAGTCATTGGCGTATTTGTTCAGGTGGCGGGAAAGGATTTCCGTGGTCAACGAGATTTGCGCCCGCGTGGCGATACCACGTTGCATCTGACGATTCACGAGGCCATCGTACAGGAAGTGCGGACCATCGCTTCAGGCCAGGGTTTTGGTGGTAAGCGGACGATTAACGACAGCCGCACTGATTTCATCCGCGCCGGTTCACCCATTAAGTCCGCCTCCAAGCCGGCTACCGATGCGACAGCGGATGATATTCTTGAACGTCGATGGCTGGATAATTATGTGTTACGCCTGAATCAGCAGCCGGGGCGGCAGGTCAGCATCGCGCTTTCACCGGGCAGTGACCCGGATTCGGTGATCCTGGACTATCTGGTGCATGAAACCAAGCCGTGGCTGGCCTACGCCCAGATATCCAACACCGGCACTCCGCAAACCAGTTCACTGGTTGAACAATTCGGCTTTATTGATGATCAGTTAACCGGCCATGACGATATTCTCAATGTCAATTACGACACCGCGAGCTTCAGTAAAGCGCAGGACATCAACGTGTCGTATCAATTTCCCATTTTCGGCATTGATCGTGTGCAGGGGCGGATATTCGGCGGTTATCAGCAGTACAACGCGTCGAATGTTGGCTTGGGTAATCTGAATTTTAATGGGCGTACGGCTTTCGGCGGCGGCGAACTGATTGTAAACCTGGCACAATTTAACAATCTGTTTGTTTATGGCGTGCTGGGCGCACAATATCAGCAGGTTACTGTGGACAATGTGAGTTTCCAGCAAAATGGAAGTGCGGATTTCTTTCTGCCCTATGTTTCTTTACGATTGGATCGCACGGGTAATACATCGCACCAGACCGGAAACGTGACGGTGCTGGGGCAGTACACCAATGCCTCACAACAAGCGTTGAATAATCTTGGCCGGCTGAATACCGATCCGACTTGGGCCATCGTACAGGCGACCGGCGAAGATTCGTTTTATCTGGAACCGCTGTTGTTTCATAAAAGTTTTACCGAAGGCCGCAGCGTGCTGGCGGATCAGATCTTATTGCGTTTCAGTGGGCAATACGCCTTTGGCCAGCGGCTGATTCCCCAGGAAGAATCAGTGATTGGCGGTTTGTATACGGTGCGCGGGTATCCGCAATCCATTGTCGCCGGTGACAGCGGCATTTACGGTACAGTTCAGTACAATCTGCATATTCCGCGGCTGTTTGCGGTGAACCCGGATCCCAAAACTAAAATATTCGGGCATATCTTCCGACTTGCTCCCCAAACGCCTTATGGGCGGCCGGATTGGGATTTGGTATTAAGCGCGTTTGTTGACGGGGGCGAAGTGGCCCAAAGCCAAAAGCAATCCTACGAAGCCGGTGCCACGCTGATCAGCACCGGCATCGGTGCGAAAATAACGCTGTCCAAGAACTTCAGTGCCCTGGTGGATTGGGGCGTGGCGCTGAATCCGGTCAGCGCTGCCGCCACCGGGCAGGGTGGTGTTACAGTTGGTTCCAGCGCGGTGAATTTTGTGTTGTCGGTCAGCTATTAACGCACGGCTGCATTTTGGATTTTCACCCACGGCACCATGGAGAAAGTTTGAATTATTTTTGGAGAAGAGGTTTATGTCAGGCAAGATGATTCAGAGTAAAAAACAGACCGACGCATCGGGTGTGCGCCGAACTTCTCATGCCGCAACGCAGGGAGTTGCAGCTTTTTTGCGCAGCCGATCCGTGCGGCTATTAGCGGCTGCGGCTGCGATGGCGTTGCCGGTTGGCGCTGTGCACGCCGGCGGACCCATCCAGGTGGCCAATGTGGCCTCAGGTGTCGCGGCCTTTGCACAGGCCGGCAATGTGACGACGATTACTGCGGCCAACAACACGATCATCAACTATCAGAAATTCGGCGTTCCACAAGGCCATACCGTTGATTTTATTCAGCCTTCCGCATCGGCACGGGTGCTTAATCGAATCATCGGTCCGACTCCCACCCAAATCGACGGTACATTAAATGCCAACGGCGTGGTCTATTTTGTGAACCCCGCGGGTGTCATGTTTGGTGCCGGTGCGGTGATTAATGTGGGGCAACTGTACGCGGCAGCAGGCCACATGTCCGATGGGGATTTTCTGTCCGGGGTGAATTCATTTACGGATAACACCGGTTCGATCACCAATGCCGGCGTAATTAAAGCCGGGGATGTAACCTTTGCTGCGGGAAATATCAGCAACAACGGGACCATTCTGACGCCGGAGGGAATGGTGGTGATGGCTGCGGGGAAAGATGTTTACGTCAGCAAACTTGGCTCGCCATTTCTGGTGCAGGTGGCGGGGACATCTGCGGCAAAAGCCAGTGGCACACAGGTTAGCAACAGCGGCAACATTGACGCTGCCGGTGGGGATGTCGCAATTCGCGCGGGTGATATGTATTCACTGGCGATCAACACCTCCGGCACAATTAAGGCAGCCAACATCAGCCTCCAGGCGGATGGAACCAGTTCGACCTTGCTGGTATCGGGTAAAGTTGATGCCGCCAATCAGGGAACTGATTCTAGCGGCGGCACGATTACCGTTAATGGCGGCAGGATCGGCATCGGTGTATCAGCGGATGCAGCAGGGAATTATCACAATGCCTCCGCTACCCTAAGTGCCGGCGGTGCCAACGGCGGCGGGAAAATTCTCATCGGCGTAAAGCCGGATGCCGCATCGGCTACGGGTTATTCGGATTCCAGTACGTATGATTTTATTGGTGCAGAGGCCGTTCTTAATGCTTCATCCACGGGCAGAGGAAATGGCGGTCTGGTGGATACATCGGGACAGGTGCTGAACGTAAGCCGGGGAGCTGTCATTCGGGCGGCGGGGGCGGGCGGCGGGGAGGCGGGACAGTGGCTGCTGGATCCGGCAAGCGTAACAATTACAAGCTCTACATCGACCGCCACCGCCGGCTATTGGAACGCTGCAACGCCGCCCCACGGGACATTCGAGCCATTGGCCACAAGTTCCGGCGCGTATACCACCGCCGGTACGGCGGACACGGGCACGATTGATGCGGCGTTGCAGGCTGGTGACAATGTCACTATCAGCACCGCGAACGGTAGTACCAGTGGAACCGGTAATATTACCGTTTCCAGCGCCCTCTCTCCCATTATGACATCCAACGTAACGCTTACTCTCAACGCTGCAAATGGTATTGACATCGAAGCCGGCATTGCGCCGGCAAGCGGCAATGGTGCGCTGGCCGTGGCGCTTAATGCGGGCGGAAACTTAACCACCGGCTCTGGTGCCGGCAGCGCGATATATATCAATGGGGCGATCAATACCAACGGGGGAAATTTTTCCGCTACAGCCGCCGGCAGCACCAGCCTTCTTATTACGCTCAACCAAGCATTGACCGGGACCAACGCATTCTCCAACAATGGCGGCGCTGTAAGTATCACATCCAGCGGAGCGGTTAGCATTAAATCGACGGGTTCAATTAATGTCGGCGGCCTTACTTCCCATACTCAAGGAGGCGGAAACGCCGGATCCATAACAATTTCCGGTGCAACGGGCGTGACCATTGACGGAAATCTGACCGCGGCGGGCGGTAACAGCGCTGCCAGCAGCAGCACGGGCGGCCCGGGCGGCGGTATTCTGGTGACATCCAGCGCGGGCGATATCAATTTGGGCACTGTTACGCTGGACACCGCGGGCGGGTACGACAGCGCCGTTTCAACGAGTGGCGGCGGTGGAGGCGGCGTCGGCATCGATGCCACGGGCGCGGGAGCAATAACACTTACGAATACGACAATTAACACATCGGCTACGAACGATGCGGGGGCCGGCGCCGTGGCCATCTATTCCGCCAGCAGGTTAATTACACTTACGGGTGTCACCATTGACGCCGGCGGAAACGTCCCAGTCGGGGAAACCGGTGGAAGCGGCGGAGCTATTGGGATAAGTACCACGGCCAATGTTATTTTCGGCGGCGTTAATACGTTCACTTCCACGGGAACAGGCTCCAGCGGGGGTGGGGGCGGCGGCATTAGTGGGACTGCGTCATCGCTGACGGCGGGCGGCGGTGCCGGTTCCGGCGGCGGTGGCAATGGGGGCGGCGCCAGTACCAGCTTGTCACCGCCGAATTCCGCCAACGGTTCCAGCGGCACAGGCGGCGTATCGGGCGGCGGGTCGCCGGGGGTGGCGGGTGCGCTGACAATTACCGGAGGTGGCACCGTGACTGTGAACGGCCCACTCGATGGTGCCGTGGGTACATTGTCCGTTGCGACTGCTGCCGCGAATCTTAACGCGATGCTCACAGGACTGACGGATTCCTCAATCAGTGGTTCCGGTATTTCGATTGTCACGATCGGCAGCTCAGGCAGTTACGTGGGCGATATTCAGGCTGGTATAGAACTGCTTCCCAGCGTCGGCGGTGGGATATTGAATTTAAATGCTGTGACCGTTCCGGAAGCGATCACTTTTGACCGCAGCTTAACCCTCAACGCTCCCACGACCGGAAGTGTGGAAGCAAACTCCTGGTCCTCCAACAACAGCGCAACAGTTACCTTAAGCGGCAATTTGAAGGCCAGTACCGCTTCGGGCTTTGTATTTAACGGCCCGGTAGTGGTAGCAGCGGGGGGAGCGGATTTAACAAACGCGGTATCCGCACCCATAACCTTCGCTTCCACACTGAACGGCACCACGGGTAGCCTCAATGGCATCGCGCTTGTAACGGCGGGCGGAACACTTACGTTTGGCGGCGCTGTGGGACAGACCGTTGCGCTGGCGTCGATCGATCAGGTGGGAAATGGGCCTGTGAGCCTGGACGGCGGTGCAGTCGTAACTTCCGGCGACCAGACATTTAACGGGTCGGTTACGTTGGGCACAAACAACCAACTCACGGCCAATTCCAACAACTCGTCCACCGGTACGCCTGCGACAGTGATGTTTGGTTCAACGGTTGCCGGAGGCGGTTTTAATCTCACCATCGGTAATACCGCAGGGCCGGTGGTATCCGACGCGGTTTTTGGCGGTACCGTCAGCGGTGTAGCAACGCTTGATGTGACGGGGACTGCTTCCATCGGCGGCAACATCACCACCAGCGGGGCACAGACCTACACCGGTGCCGTAACGCTTAACGCGTCCCCCCTTACACTCACAGCCAACAGCAGCGGCATGGCTGAAGCGATCACCTTCGGCAGCACCGTGGATGGCGCTACGATGTTGAATATCGGCACTGCGGGATCGGCTGCTGCATCAGATGCCGTCTTTGACGGTAGTGTTGGTGTCACAACCAGTTTGACAGCCTTAAATGTCAGCGGAACCACCTCGCTGGATGAAAATGTTACGACCACCGCCGGCCAGACGTACAGCGGGGTCCTGACTCTCGGTGCCAATACCACTCTGACAGACTCGAGTACGGCAGGAATTGTATTCGGCGCTGCGATATCGGGAACGGGGCAAAATCTCACGGTGCTGGAAAATGCTGTAGCCGGGCCTGTAACATTTGATGGGGCGATAGCCAGCGCCGGGGCGTTGGGCAACGTCAGTATCACCGCAGGCGGACCCATCGACTTTGCGGCAACTGTAACCACAATTAACGCCGGCAGCTTTTCTGTCGATTCCCGCAATAATTCTAATACGAATGCCATTTTATTTTTTGGCAACACGCTGATTGCCGCCAACTCGCAGAGCTTCACAGCCACGGCAGGCTCACTTGCGCTCTCGGGTGAAACATTTATCAACACCAGCGAGAACGGTCTGCCAAGCTCCCTTGCGATTTCACAGAGCGATTCGATCGTCGATTCCTCCTTGCCGTCCCTGAGCCAGTTTCTTACGGCTCTGGGCACGCCTGCTACCTCATTGGCCGGCATGGGCGTACAACTTAGCTCTACGGCAGGCAGCATTACTATCTCCAGTTCAGAGTTTACCGGTACATCCCTGTCGCTTAACGGAAACACCGGCGTAACGCTTACCAACGCCACTGAGCTTTCGCTTAAGTCTCTGGCCGTTACCGGAAATACAAGCCTCGACCAGGCGGTTTTCACGACGCAGGGACAAACCTATAACAGTCCGGTTACGTTAGATAATTCATTCACGCTGGCTGACACCGGCTCGGGAACGATCACATTTGCATCCACCATCAGCGGGGCAGAATCATTGACTATCGAAGCATCAAGCATTGATTTTCAAGGAAACGTGGGTTACGGAACCTCTCTAAGTCCCTTGGCCAGTTTGGCTGCCGGCGGCTATTCCGTCGGCGGCCCTACCAGCAGCGGAACCACCACACTGGGCATCGCGGGGAGCAGGGGCGGCGTTGAAACATCCGGAAATCAGATTTGGAACAATGCCGTGACGCTTGGCCACGCGGCATCGCTGGTAAGCTCGGGGGCGGCCGGCTCGGTGGTTTTCGCTTCGACGGTTAATGGAGATGAGCCATTAACGGTTGAGGCGGATAACACCGCCTTTCAGGCCAATGTCGGGTCCAGCACAGCGCTATTGAGCGTCAGCGCCGGTGGTTATTCGGCGGGCGGTCCGGCGGCCGACGGTACGACAACACTGGGCGGCAATGTGACAACCACGGATGGTCAGACGTATGCAAATCCGCTGACACTGGCCGCGTCTGATGTGGTATTAAGCGATACCGGCGGTGGAAATATTACGCTGGCGTCTGTGAGCGGCGCAGGAGATTCATTAGCGGTCACAGTTTCGGGAACCGGCGCAATTATAGCGACGGGTGCTATCCACACCGCAGGTGCTTCAGGATCGGCGGGCGGCAATGCCGCACCCGGTAACGCGGGCCGTAACGGCGGTAGCATCACATTAACGGCGGCTGGCGGTTCGGTCAGCGTGTCCAATGTAGTGACATCCGGCGGTAACGGCGGCAATGGTGGCAATGGCAGTTTCATCTTCCTTGTTCCCGGCGGCAACGGCGGCAACGGTGGCAACGCGGGTGTTGTCAGCATCAGCACCACTTCGGGCGCGGTGACAGTTGGTGATATAGCAGCAATTGGGGGCGGGGGCGGAACGGGAGGATTTGGCGCGCCATCAGGCGTGAATGGTACGGCGGGTGCCAATGGGGCCATCAGCATTGCAGCGGCACCAGGTGGAATAATACTGAACACTGGCGGCGCGGCCCTTGCAATTTCCGGTGCCGCTGAAACTTTTAATGGCCCGGCAACGCTGGATGGCGATACGACCATGACCGGCAGCACCTTGAACTCCGGTGCCGCGTCCGGCTTGACTATTGCCGCAGGAAATGGCCACAGCCTGACG
>JAJZGH010000339.1 GCA_021798635.1 Planctomycetota bacterium
AGTTCAACGTAGGGAACATACAGCGCCAAACACAACATCAGGACCAGCGTTCCCATGGACAGCACCACCAGAGGAATACTCACTGCGCGAATGATTTCCACCCTGCGGCGATATTTGAGATCGTAATAGCCCGCCACCAGCCCCAATGCCGAACCCGTGGAACCCAACGGTTGAGCCAAGGCGCGGCATACGATTGCCGGCAGGCCGGATTTTCTTGCCGCGGAATCCGCCGACATTCCCGTCAACATTTTTTCGCGCCATTGCCGGAATCGCCGCCGTGCAACACGGCTGCAAACAGCCATCGCGGCGGATTGCGAAACCTCCGGCAGCGGCTGGCCCGCGGCGATGCCTTGAGCCAGTATCCGCGTACCATCGGACCAAGATCGACAGCGAATCAGGAAACCCATTACAGGCACACGCCACGCCACGGCATCGCGGATATAATTCGAGACGGTTCCGCGCCTGAAAAAAGGAACCGCCAGGCGGCGGAGAAGGGTACCGGCGGCGATAAATAGCGCGGTCACAATAACGGTCACAATCGTGAACGAGACATGCTTGGCTTGATCACGGCTTAGCCAGCCCGAGAACTGTAACCAGGGGCTTGGGAAAGTGGCACCCCATTTGCCGAAGGCCCTCCGCAGCATCGGCTCAACCAATGCCGTGAAAAAAAGCAGCGTGATAATGAAAACTCCAAGGAGAGAAACAGAGTATAATAACAGGCTCGTGTCAAGTTCATTGACAATATTCCAAGCTTGTTCCCTAGAAGTGATTCTTGCCAACTCTGGTAAGAGTCGTTCGGACCTTTCTGCCTCGATGATCGCCGCCAGATCGTCGGCCCTCAATTCGGGCATCGCCAGTTGCAGTGATTCACCAAGTGTCAGGCCGCGCTGCAGGAGTTCCCCCAGCATTTCCAGGCGAACTCCAAGCGTACCTCTCTCGGAAGCCCCGGCCGACCACAGACTTTCGGCAAGCGGATGGTTCAGGCGAACGATGGTATAGATTCTGCGAAGAACGATATCGGCCCGTCGGCGGGCGATAAAATATTGTCCGATGAGCACTACTGGAATAATTAGCAAGAGCATTTCACCCAATACCTGCATGAACACCCAAAGCACCACCGCCAGCCCGCACCACACCGGCAGCCAAGTTCCAAGAAACGCCAGCACCCCGCGTTTCCGCTTCCATCGTGCAATGCGCTTGCGCGCCAGCCAAAGTTGTAAGCTTTTAAGCATCACTTCGCCCACCAATCTCCAACACAAGTTCCGCCTACAATTATCCTGGGCCGCCTGCCTTCCTCAACAATCCGCGCGAACGCCGCGACGGGGAGCGTTGCAGTCGCCAAGGTTAAATCGAATAAGAAAAAGCCGCGTCGCCGAGCCATTATCCACCGCCTCTGCCAATAAACTGCAGCAGTTCAACGTAGGGAACATACAGCGCCAAACACAACATCAGGACCAGCGTTCCCATGGACAGCACCACCAGAGGAATACTCACTGCGCGAATGATTTCCACCCTGCGGCGATATTTGAGGTCGTAATAGGCCGCCGCCAATGCCAGCGCAGAACCGGTTGCACCCAACGGTTGGGCCACAGAGCGGCACACGATTGCCGGCAGCCCACACTTGGCAGCCGCCAGATCCGCCGGCATCCCATCCAATATTCTTTTTCGCCAACGCCGCAAACGGTGCCGCGCCACCCGGCTGCCCACTGCCGCAGCAGCGGAATCAGCGACCTCCGGCAGCGGTCGGCCGACGGCGATGCCTTGAGAAAGTATCCGCGAACTATCCGACCAGGCCCGCCAACGAATCAGGGGACCGAGGATCGGCAGCCACCAGGCCACCCTGTCACGGATATAAATGGACACCGTTCCCGTGCGAAAAAAAGGCATGATTAACCGACGAAGTGCCGCACCTGCCGCACCAATGGCAACCACAGCCACGAAAGCCAATACGGGCATCCACCACCACTTTGGCACCCGAAAAATCACTTGCGATAACCACTGATTCTCAAAAGGAATTCCATACGCGTGGAACATTTTCCGCAACTTCGGTGCCACAAAGTTTGCGAATCCCGCGGCTGCGAACATGAAAACGCCGAACGTTGCAATAACATAGAACCAGTAGCTCCCGTCCAACTCACTGGTAAGAGGCCACAACTTCCGTCGGGCGTTTAATCTCTCAAGCTCCTGCAGCAGGCGGCCGGATCTGTCGGCTTCGTCAATTGACGCACAGTCGCCGACGGGCAACTCCGGCACTGCAAGGCGCAACGCTTCCGCCAGGGGCAGTCCTTGTTGCAATAACTCGGAAAGCGTCTGGAGCCGCACTCCGACCGCCCCAGGGTCGCAGTTGGCCACAGATAGTAAATTTTCAGGCAGCGGATGATTAAGGCGAACAATGCCGTAAATTTTCTGAATAACAATGTCACTGCGTCGCCGGGCTATAAAATATCTCCCAATGACCCAAACCGGAATCATCAGCAGGAGCATGTCACCCAATCCATTCACCAAAAACAGTAATACCGCCGCAAAACACCAAACCGGCAGCCACGTTCCGAGAAATTCCAGCACGCCACGCCGGCGATGCCGCCGGGCGATGCGCCGTCGAGCCAGCCGGACTTTCAAGTTTTTAAGCATACACACCTGATCAGTAGTGTCCGGTTAAAAAAACACAGAAGTGGCGAGCAGTCCTTATATTACTGCATTTGCACGCGGTCGCAGTCGTAATCGATTTGAAATTATCAGGCTGATTGAATCCCCCATATTCCCAAGGAAATCGCGTGTCTTGGTATTGCAATTTGTCTTAACCGGACACTACTGACACCTGATCAAGCGATAGAGGAAGCCATTTCCGTTGCGCTTATCCCGGGCCAGCCAAGCCCCGTAGAAGGTACGCAAACGGCTGTTCCATGGAATATATGATAAGAAAGACCACCACTCCGATCAGCAGCAGGGACACAGGCGTCACCACCGCCGGAGCAATGCTCATTCGCGTTTGGGCTTCACGGGTATAAGCTTCTGACAGGACGGTCAGTGTTTCGGGCAAATTATTCCCCGCAATGCCACTTTGAATGGTCGCGGCAACCGATCCCGGCAACATCCGTCCCGGCGCAGCTTGATTCAGCGGCAAGCCGCGCGACAGCGCCTCATTTATCCGCACACCGTCGGCGGTTAAAGACGGCGAACCAGTCACAGAATTGGCCAACTCGACCGCCTGCGGCAAATCCATCCCGCTGACCACACCAACGCGTAACGCATCGCACCACCGGGCCACAAACCCCGCCCGCAATGTTGGCCCCAATACCGGAACATGCAAAGCCGCCCAGTCCTGCACATACAGCATCGCGGAGCGTTTACGAAAAATCAGCCAAAATCCCAGCACCAACACTACAATCGCCACAATCAAGGCCGCAAAGATCGGAGTACGCGCGCCGCAATATAGAATCACTTGTGTGATCAGCGGCATGCGAAATTTGTATATGTCGTAGCTGCCGTACAAGACGTGCTGCCGGCTGGGGGTCATCCAATTGCGGATAAAGCTCTGATAATATGGAAATACTTTTAATCCCATAAACATCAGGACCGCCAGCATCGCTGCGATCACACATAGCGGGTACGCCACCGCGCGGAAAATACTCTCCCTGAGCTTTTGTCGCAAATCCAGATGGTTTCCCAGATTTACCAGCACCTGAGACAAATTACTGGTACGAATGCCCGCATCCAGCAGCAACGCGTAATCCGGAGGAAATTCCGTGCGATGTTTTTCCACTGCCTGCGGCAGCGTAAGGCCTGCCTGTAAATCCGCGCTGATCGCCGACAAAACGCTTGAACGCCGCCCGCGCGGCGCGTCTGCGGATAGCAATTGGAATCCCGTTTCCAGCGGCAAGCCGGACTTTATCAGCAGCGACAACTGCTGATTAAAACTCTTGAAATCCTCCGCGCCCAACGGCCGCGTGCGCGTAGGAGCACCAGCGGGCCAGAGTTCCAATACCTTCAACTGCAGTGCGTTTAACGCCGACAGCGCGGCAGCTTGATCCGGGGCATTGAGCGTGCCGGAAAGTTCTCGCCCGGAATCCAACGTAGCTCGATAGCCAAAACTGCTATCCATGATTCACTCCTTACTTCCACGGCGACGCGCCCGCAACTTTCGCGGGAAAATTGCACGCCGTTGCCGACACTTGGTCAGGCAATCGGTGATGCAACCGCCACGCTTTCCGCCTGCGGCCCCAGGACCCGGTCCACTTCCGCTTGATCGGTGACACCGCGGGCAGTTAGATCCCGCGCTGCATCGTGCAGGCCATGATACGCCGAGGATTTCCG
>JAJZGH010000077.1 GCA_021798635.1 Planctomycetota bacterium
TGCGCCCCCGGGCGTCTGCATAGTGCCGCTAAGAGACTGCTGAAACGCGTGCATGTAGGCTTCGGTCAGCGTCCATCCCATACCAAGTTTTTCCGTCGCGCCAATAGTGATATGGTTGCTCATGATCGCCGGCATAATAAGATTGGCCGCCAAGTCCTGTGAACCGATGGGGTTGCTTCCGTAGCAATAACCACCGCGAACTGTCAGCCACGAACAGATGCGATATTGCGTTCCCAAATTGGCGACCCATTCATCATGCCAGTGCAGAGGCAGGCTCACGTGCGTGGTGCCGTTCCAAGGACCGTAGATATCCATCTCATTCATCGTTTGGTGCCAATTAATCCACTGTCCTTCCACGCTGACAGTCCAGCGCGTTGTGGGATGAAAAGCCACACCTAGGGCAACCTGTTGCGGATAATTTAGATGGGTGCTGTATTGCCCCGGCCCACCGCTTGGGCCGCCTTGCGCCGCCATACTTTCATAACTGGCCTGATAGGTCAGCGGCGTGAATATGATGGGGCTGCGATAAGACAACCCCAGCGTTACGTATTTGTTAAGTTCATACATGCCACCAATAGTAGCACCGATGCCAAAGGCACTGGTGGAGTTAGCCAGATTCAGCCCTGAAGTGGTATCGCCTGTGGTGACAGTCTGCTGGAAAGATGCCGTTTCATAGGCCAGATTAAGCGCGAAACCGACGCTCCAGTTTTTAGCCGGTTTCCACGCCAGCGCCGGCGCGATATTGGCGAACGAAATATTGCTGTAGGACTCCAGACTGCCCCCGAAATAATTGGATTGCTGGTAATTCACGCCCATACCTGACGTGCCGTAAAATCCGCCACCGAAATACAGATGCGGGCCAAAAGCCGGGGCCAGCCATCCCAACGCCGGTACGCCATAGAGATTGGAGTGGCTGCCGGTTGTGCCCGCCCCGAAATTGGCCTCGCGTTCAGGGAAAAAACCTTCCATGGAAAACGCCGCCTGCGGCCGCACCCACGCCAATCCCGCGGGGTTGGTGATCGCCGTCATGGGATCTCCGGGTGCCGCGACCACCGCGCCGGCCATACCCATCTGGTACTGGCCGATCCCGATGAGTTGATAGCCATTCGTGGCGTACGCGTGATTGCCCGCAGCTATCGCGGTCAGCGCCAAGGCCATGATTCCCGATAAACGATGTTTCCACTGCATGTTCGTTCTCCTATATCGCTTGAAGACGAATCGCACGTACACTACGGTAACGTTCGCACTATGCCTGTGCCTTAAGCGTTTCTCCCGCAAAGCCTTTAAGCGAAGTTCCGCTTTGCGCGTTAGGAAATTGTCCTAGCGACAGGTCAGCAAGCTTCTTAGAAGCGTCGGCTCATGCCGATTCAATAATGCACATCACCTTGATATATGGGCCTTTTCTTGAATCCGCGGCATCTTGTATTTTGCCCGACAACACCCGCTCCTGTATTTCATACACATCGCCAACCGTGACAATAATGCTCCAACAGGCATTGACAGCGATTCCGCCGTTTCTATGATGAAGTCAATGGTTGCAGAGTTCTGCAATCATCACTATGTCGAGGATATGTATGTCGCAGGCATGGAATCATCATCAACGGTGCGAACGACTGGGAAGATTTTTCAGTGCCCTGGCCAATGCCACCAGGATGCGGATATTCTGTTCGATTCAAGACGGCCCCCGCCAGGTGTCGCAGATTGCCGTTCAAACCGGCATCACACTGCCTAATGCTTCGCAGCATCTGCGTGTGATGCGGCAGGTCGGTGTGGTCAAGACGCGGCGGGCCGGACGACACGTCTATTATTACATCGCAGATAAACGATTCGTTCAGGCGGCCAATCTGGCGGCCGATGCCTTGGAAATGGCGACCAATCAGACATCGCAATGCGGGGCGGTCCGGATAAAGAGGCGATCAGCCATAACGGCATAAGCGCTGATCGGAAGCGTTCGTCGCCGTGTGGGCGACAGCAGTTGGTACATTACAAAGGAGTTTTATATGGATACGGAAGTATTGGCGAAGGTTGTCCCCGATAGAATTATCGACGCGCGCGGAACGGCGTGCCCGGGGCCGCTGCTGGAAGCCAAGAAGGGAATCGGCGCCGTCAAGGTTGGCCAGATCATTGAAGTGAAGTCCAATGATGTCGGCTCGCGAAAAGACATCGCGGCCTGGGCCGGGAAAATCGGCCACGAGTTTCTCGGCATTATTCAAGCCGATGGCCATGATCGCCTGTTTGTATGCCGGAAAAAATAGTTTCGATACCCCCGGCCCGGCATGGCAAGGAGCGGAAAATGTTATCCGAAAATAAGTTCAATCCGAAAATACTGGTGCTGGCCACGGAGGCCTGCGCGTATCCCGGAGCGGATGCGGTGGGCAAAGCCCATCTGGAATATGGCGCTAATGTCTATGTATTCCGCGTGCCGTCGCCGGTGGTGTTCCCCGAGGACTTCTACCTGCGCTGTTATGCCAAAGGTATTGACGGAATAATGATCGCGGCGTGCGGTTCAGACTGTCCATACCGCGGCGCGTATGACCGCTTGGCAGCGCGTATCGACCGGCTGACCACCCGCATGAAAACCGGCGGACTGGAAATACAACGGATCCGTCTGACGGCTATCTGCACGGTCTGTATCAAGGCATATTTGAAGGAAATTGGACAATTGGATGAACAACTCCGCGCATTGGGGCCAGTGAACAAAACGGTAGCCGCGCAGTTGCAGCGAACGGCGCGATTGGAGATGCGCGAAGCCTTGCAGGTTCACGCCGCGTAAAAAGTAAATGCGGTTTCCGATGTAGAAAGGTGTGTCGTTTATGATAGCTACCGCGGACCAAGAACGTCATAAAGATGCGGTGATCATCGGCGGTGGAATCGCTGGATTGCAATCGGCTCTGGATCTCGCCGATCAGGGTTACAAAGTAGCCGTGGTGGAGCGGCAGGCCAGTATCGGTGGAAGGATGATCAGTTTAAGCAAAGTCTATCCGACACTGGATTGCGCCAGTTGCATCACCACACCGAAAATGTCCGCCGCCGCACATCATGACAATATTGAACTGCTGACGTACACAGAAGTAAACTCCATCCGCCCCGTTCCGGGGGGGCATACGGTAGTGCTGACCCGTAAGCCTACATACGTGAACGCGGACAAGTGCATTGGTTGCCGATTGTGTGAATATGCCTGCGATACCGAATATCCGGATGGTTTTGAACAGGGGCTGGGGTCGGTCCGGGCTATTTCCGTGGCCTTTACCAACGCCATTCCACAAAAGGCGGTCTTGGACGCGGATTATTGCCTGGCGTGCGGATTATGCCTCCGGGCCTGCCCGACCGATGCCATTGAATTTGATCAGCAGCCTCGCCGGGAAACCATCCACGCGGACGTCGTTATCGTGGCATCCGGCTTTCAACTCAACGCTTTAACCGTCAAACCGCAATATAGTGCGGCCCGGAATCAGAATGTTATTTCCCCGCTCACCCTTGAACGATTGTTGGCACCGCACGGACCCTATGGCCGCGTGCTTCGGCCCTCGGACGGCAAAATCCCGGAATCGATTGCCTTTGTCCAGTGTGCGGGATCACGTGATCAGAGCATCGGTGTACCCTATTGCTCCAGGGTCTGCTGCATGTACGCCATCAAGCAGGCCATGCTGCTGTCCGGATCCCTGCCAACCGCGGACATCACGATTTATTACATGGACATTCGCGCTTTCGGCAAGGGCTATGAGCAGTTTTATCAGAATGCCAAAGCCATGGGCATTAACTTCGTCCGCGGCAAAGTTTCCAAAATTGACCCTGTGGATAAGGATGATCTGCTGGTGCATGTGGAATACACGGAGGAACCGCAGGACTGCGTTCGCAAACAGCGGCACGACATGGTGGTTCTGGCGCAGGGAATGATACCGCAATGGAATCCCACCACCCTGTCGCCCGTGCAGATTGCCGGCGACGGATTTGTCGCCACACCCGATCCAGTTTCTCCGTGTGCTACCAACGTTCCAGGAATATTTGTCGCCGGTGCCGCCGCCGGCCCCAAAGACATTGTCGACAGTATCGCCGAGGCCGGTGCCGCGGCAATGGAAGCGGGCCGTTATTTAAGCAAGCGAGCGAGCCTTGACCACGCCGGGAGAACCGTAGCGCTGGAACTCATTGCGTAAAAGAGGTTGACCATGGACAACGGGAATAAAAATGTCGTGCAGGATGCCGCGGTTCCCACAACGCCGCGAGTTGGAGTTTATATCTGCCGCTGCGGCGGCAATATCTCGGATGTTGTCGATACGGAGCATGTCGCCGAGATCTGTCGGCTGATTCCCGGTGTTGCGGTCTCCAAAGTTCACACGTTTATGTGCTCGGATCCCGGGCAGCAGACCATCAGTGATGATATCAAACAGGAAAAGCTGGATCGGGTGGTGGTGGCATCCTGCTCGCCATTTCTACATGAATTGACATTCCGGGGAGCGGTGGTACGCAGCAAGATGAATCCCTATTTATATGAACAGGTCAACATTCGCGAGCAGTGTTCCTGGGCCCACAAGCACGACCCACGCGGTGCCACCGCCAAGGCTATTCAGCTTATAAGTGCGGCCGTCGGAAAAGTCAGCCGCGCGACACCCTTGGAAAAGATCCGACTGCCCAATCACCGCAGAGCGCTGGTGGTGGGCGGCGGCCCCGCAGGCATGAAAGTGGCCGCGGATTTAGCGGCGTGCGGAATTTCTGTGGTGCTTGTGGAACAGTCGGATCGTCTGGGTGGAAAATTACACACCCTTAACCGTCTGTTTCCCACCGGACAAGCGGCAATACAGTTGGCCGCCAAAATGGAATCCCAAGTGCTGGCCGATCCGAAAATTGAGATATTGCTGAACAGCAAAGTCACCAAAGTAAGCGGCTTCATTGGCAACTTTGAAGTTGGTATTCATGGCAGTTTCGGCCCAGCCGGAAAGACGACCGATATTCATACCACGGTCGGCGTTATTGTCATGGCTACCGGATTTAAACCTTATGTGCCCGCGGACGGCGAATTCAATTATAAAAAGCACCCAACGGTTCTTACAACGGTAGATTTCAATTCGCTCCTGGCCACACAAAACGCGGAGGGACGAATCCTGCAGTATGAGGGGCGCTCTATCCGCAGCATTGCTTTTATTCACTGTGTTGGCAGCCGGCAGGTCGATGGCGTGCATACCCCCGGGCCCGATGGCCGACTCAATACCTATTGTTCACGCGTCTGCTGCACCACGGTATTAAATCAGGCCCTGCAGGTGCGTGCCAAATTTCCCGATACGCGCGTGTACGACTTACATCAGGATATTCGCACCTATGGCCGGGGCCATGAGGAATACTACACCAATGCTTCCCGCGCCGGCGTGGTATTTTTTCGTTACCACGGGGACGAACCCCCCACCGTAACCAATGCCAATGGCCCAACTTCACCCTTACGGATCAACGTTAAGGATTATCTATCATGGGGCGAAGAACTGGAGTTGGAGGTGGATATGGTGGTGCTGGCGGTGGGAATGACGCCAGGCCCATGTGAAACGTTGGTCGATCAACTGAAGCTTCCACGCGGTGAAGACGGATTCCTGCAGGAAATTCACCCCAAGCTGCGCCCGGTTGAGATTTCCGTCAACGGGGTCCTGTTGGCTGGCACATCGCAAGCGCCCATGAATATTCAGGAAACTTTGGCCGCCGCCGGTGCGGCCGCAGTGAAAGCCCGGGCGATGTTTACCACGGAAGAAGTTGAACTGAATCCCTATGTCGCCCAGGTTGATGCACATTTATGCGAAGGTTCCGGAGTCTGTCTTACGCAATGTGAATATGACGGCGCTTTGGCGATGGTGGAAACTCAGGAAAATGGCCGCACGGTCCGAAAAGCCCGTGTCAATCCCGGACTATGTGTGGGCTGCGGGGCGTGTGTCGCGGTCTGCCCGACTCAGGCCATCAATGTCAGCGGATGGCGCATTGATCAATACGACGCAATGGTCGATGGCCTTGTGCGGGATATAGCCCCCGCGATGGTTTAAGAAGGACGGTCTTATATGGCAAAGAAAGCGATTACGCCTGAACAGAAAAAGGCTCTGGCCGATTTTCGAACCCGGATAGGCGGCACCGACGAGACGAAGTTAAAGCGGCACAAGGATTTTCTCACAGCCCGCAAAGCCATCCGAAAATCGCTGCAAAATCAGCCCGATACGGTGCCATCTCTGGCGCAAAACCTGAAACTGCCCGCCAACGATGTATTAAGGCATATCGCCGGAATGCGCAAATATGGCGAAGTGCGGGAACTCGGTGAAGCGGATGGATATATCCGCTATGGCCTGACGGAGCCGGAGCCGGCAAGCCCCAAAAAAGCTTAATCCCTCGATGGCCTGGAGAACGGCAAGAGAATGATGAGGTTGTACCATGGCTGGAAAATTTAATCCTGATCTGCATCTGGATATCACCGGATTTGGCGGAAAAGATATCGATATGTGCATGAACTGCGGGACCTGCACCACCATCTGCCCCATGTCCGAAGATTCGGGCGGTGGTTTCCCCCGCCGCGTAATCCGTCTGATTCAGACCGGACAGCAAAGTAAGCTGGAAGAGACGCTGGACCCCTGGCTCTGCTATTACTGCGGTGACTGCACCACCAATTGTCCGCGACAGGCCAATCCGGCGGAAACCATGATGGCGTCGCGCCGTTATCTCACCGCACGGTATGACTTTACCGGCTTGGCGAAATTATTCTATAAATCCGCAGTGGCGGAAATCCTGGCCATTATCCTCGTGGGGTTGTTCGTTACCGGTCTATTTGTGGCGTTCCATGGCCCCATGGTGTTCAACAAGGTGGAACTTAATACGTTCGCACCGGTTCACGCGGTGGAAATGGGCGATTGGATCATGGCGGCGGTGCTGTCCTTTTTTCTGCTCGCCGGTGCCGCACGCATGACCTGGTGGACGCTGGGCCGCAAGAAGATGTTTCGCATTTCACCGCTGATTTTTATCCAGCAGATTCCGGTTTTCTTTATCCACATGTTTACCCAGAAAAGATGGAAAAAGTGTGGTTCCCACCACAGTGGAATCCGCTGGATGAAGCACTTGCTGCTGGTATCGGGTTATTTAAGCATGTTGACACTGGTATTAATCCTGTTGCGCTGGTTTCAAACCGACACGGTTTATCCCTTCTATTATCCGCAACGGCTCTGGGGATATTATGCCGCGATCGCCCTGCTTTATCCGACCGTGGATTTCATGATTTCCCGCTGGCGGCGCAAGGAGCCGATTCACCTGTTCAGCGAGGCCAGCGATTGGATATTTCTTGTCATGCTGTTTCTTACCGCTTTAACCGGCATCATGGTAAACATTTTCCGCGTGGGCGGTTTGCCCATGGCCACCTATCTGATCTATGTCATCCACTTGTCCATTGCGGTTCCGATGCTGGTCGTTGAAGTGCCGTTCAGCAAATGGTCGCACATTATGTATCGGCCGCTTTCAATATATTTATACGGAGTCAAGCAGGCGGCGGCGCGTGCGACCCGGGCGGTGGACGAACCAGCCTCTGAAAAAGTGGCTGCCTAAGCACGAAATGTTTTACGCCGCCAACATACGCGGCTGATCATAGGATAATGGTAATATAAAGGAGTTTGTCATGGCAATTCTTGAACTCTCGGATATTGACAAAAAGATCGCTGATTTAACGCAACGCGTAACTGCGATCGAAAAATCCGCCGGTAACGACCGGCTTGCCATCGGAGTCATGCAGGGCGACCTGGATTCGACGATTGCCGCTTTCATCATTGCGCTGGGAGCGGTCGCGTATGACATTCAAGTGGATATGTTTTTTACGTTCTGGGCGATTGCGGCATTGCGGGATCCCCACAAGTCCGCAAAAAAGAGCCTGCTTGACCGGATGTTCGGCATCATGATGCCCCGTGGTTCGCGGGCCTTACCTCTTTCCAAAATGCAAATGGCCGGCATCGGCCCCAAGATGATCCGCGGCGTCATGAAGCAGCGCGGCGTTAAATCCCTTGAGGAACTCATCAAGGAAGCCGGTGAATTGGGCGTGCGCATCCACATCTGTGAGATGTCCATGAACGTCATGGGCTTTAAGGAACAGGAAATGATGGAATACCCGAGTCTCGATTATGTCGGCGTTGGAACATTTATCAATTTGATAAGTGAGTCCAAGCAGGTTATTTTCTTGTAAGCGCGCTCGTGGAACCCCCACTATTGACCTGACCGGGGATCAAGGAGAATAATCATGAAGCTTTCAACGACCTACCTGGGCATCAAGTTGGCTAGTCCGCTAGTGGTCGGCGCATCGCCCCTGGGAGATGACGCGGAGCGGGCGCGGGAACTCGTTGACGCTGGCGCTGCAGCGGTCGTGATGCACTCCCTGTTTCAGGAGCAATTGGACGCAGATCAGTTTTCAAGTCTTTATCTGCGCGAAATGTATGCCGACAATCAGGGGCCGCAACTGGGATTTATGGATCCAGGCGCGTTGACTACCAGCCCGGAGGAATATCTTTCCCGGATTCAACGCATCAAACGCGCTGTGGGAGTTCCGGTAATCGGTTCGCTTAATGGTTCCCGGCCCGGCGGGTGGATCCGCTATGCCGAGCATATTGAACAAGCCGGTGCCGATGCGCTGGAATTGAATCTTTACGCCTTTCCCAGCGATCCAGCGGTCAGCGGTATGGACGTGGAACGTCAAATGCTGGATATCATCCGCATGGTGACGGCATCGGTGCGCATCCCCGTAGCGGTTAAACTCTCACCGTTCTTATCTTCCTTGCCCCACTTTGCCGCAGCCGCACAAAACGCCGGTGCCTCCGGCCTGATCCTGTTCAACCGGTTTTATGAACCCGCAGGCGATACCGCTCCTCATGCGTCCAAAACTTCGGAACCACACGGCGACAACCCTCATCTGCAACTGCGACTTTATTGGCTGGCCGTTCTGGCAATGCATCTGAAGACTTCGTTAGCTATTTCCGGCGGTGTCAACAGTGGAGAAGATATGTTTAAGGCGGTCAAAGCCGGTGCCCATGTCTGCCAGGTGGTTTCTGCGATGATGTATCGAGGTCCAGGCGCTGCCAAGGAAATGCTGGCTGACTTCCGTAACCGCATGGAAGAACATCGATGCGATTCTATTGAAGATTTGCGAAGCCGCTCACGCTTCGAGCAAACGCCTGATCCGGAAGCATGTGAGCGCATCCGTTACATGCACGCGCTCCAGCGTCCGATGCATTGAAGCTCACACTGCGGGAATTATGTGTAATTGGGCTTCGCCGCCGCCATGGCTGTCCGAGTTGGCCGTGCCGCATTCCGGCGGCCTTGGAGCAATTCGACCGTCTTTTGGAAAATCTCATCGGGCGTGCCGCCGGCCGATACTGGAACCAGCAAGCCCCGCTGCTGGTAATATGCGATCAATGGTTCGGTCAGCTTGCTGTATTCCTGCAGGCGCGTGCGCACAGCTTCCGGTCGATCATCTTCTCTTTGTTTGAGTTCGCCACCACACACATCACAGATTCCCTTTTGTTTGGGGGGTTTGCTGGCACGATGATATACGGCGTGGCAGCGCGGGCAGGTAAGCCGCCCGGCCGACCGCTGAACCGTGGCCTCCAAAGATAGTTCATAACTAATCACCGCATCGAGTGTAACCCGCAACCCGGTCAGCAACGTTTCAAAATCCACCGCCTGCTTCACGGTGCGGGGAAAACCATCTAAAATAAAGCCGCCCTGACATTGCAAACAACCTGAACGCTCGGCCACCATGGCCAACACCAGGTCGTCGGAAACAAGCTTCCCATGTCGCATGGCTTCAAGCGCCGCAACCATCGCCGGAGTGGCTTGGCACTGATCCAGATGCTTCGCAGCGCGAAATACATCCCCCGTGGATAGGTGACACGCATGCAGATGCCGCGCAAGCAGTTCCGACTGTGTGCCTTTTCCCACGCCCGGCGGCCCCAAAAGAATCAGGCACCAAGGGTGTGCTGATTTTGGGGGCTGAACAGAACAGGTAAACTGCGGACCTTTAAGCCAGGCCGCGCGATCCGAGCCTGAAGGAGGTACGAACATAAAAACCCCTGTCCGCCCTCAAAGCATCATAATAAAGCCACCTCAACGCGAAGTGGCAGGAAATTCCGATTCCCGCGAGCGTCAATCTCCCGCGAGAACGTCACCGCTCCGCTGCAGCTTTAGAGGTATAACTAAAATATTACCGTTCCATGCCTCACCGTGCAACACCGCCTGAACACAACGCGGCGCTCAATAAACAATGAACAAACCGCTGGGTATCGCGAATTTCTGCTTAAGGATTATCTACCCGTCGGCACCCTTCGTTGCAGAGGCAGCCAAGAGGATCAATTGCTCACCTGCCCACAAGCTTCTTGTTGCCCAAAAGCTACCGTTGAGTTTTTTTCAAGCGATTGTTAATATATCGCCAACTTAAACACAATGTGGCCCGTCCTTGGCGTCACTGGACTTTCGTGTCAAATCTTTCTATAGTTTCAATAACAATTGAACGGTTCCCGGGCCGTGGGATTGCGGCACCCCGTTCGTGGAGAGCTTTTATGGTCACTATGACTGGGCCAATGACATTGCAGGTACTTGAGCCTTACTTGGCGCAAGTCAATGATCTATTTGCCAGTGAATTGGCCAGCGATCTGGATCACGTACAGACTCTGTCCAATCATGTTGAACGATTTCGCGGCAAAATGTTACGCCCCGTACTGGTTTTTCTTTCAGGCTTGGCAGCACGTGGCGTTGATAAGCCGCTGGGGCAAACGCATATCACCATCGCCACCGTAGTGGAAATGGTTCATGTTGCCACGCTGGTGCATGATGATGTATTGGACAACGCGGAAATCCGCCGGCGCGGAGCCACCATTAATCACTTGCACGGCAATGAGGCGGCAGTACTGCTGGGGGATTTGTTAATCAGCCATGCCTACCATCTTTGCAGTTCCCTGGAAAGCCAGATTGCCTCACGCGCCATTGGCCGCACCACCAATATCGTCTGCGAAGGTGAACTTACGCAGAATTTCAATCGGGGCAATTGGGAATTAACCGAACAAACCTACTTTGACATTATTTACCGCAAAACCGCCAGCCTGATTGAAACGTCCTGCCGCCTGGGAGCCTGGGCATCCAATGCCGATGCCGCGACAGTAGAGGCACTAGGTAACTACGGCCGGGATGTCGGCATGGCGTTCCAAATTGTCGATGATATTTTGGATATTGCGGGCCACCAGAAAACGGTGGGGAAAACCCTGGGAAGCGATATTGAAAAAGGCAAACTAACCTTGCCGATGATTCATTTTCTTGCCACCGCCGCCCCCACGCATCAGCAACTGCTGAGCAGCCTGCTGGAATCGGACGCCTCAGACCGTATTGATAACGCCCGACAACTGCTGATCCCCAGCCCCTCCATGCGTTACGCCCGCAACCGTGCCCAGCAACTCGTGGATCAGGCCATCGCTGCCATCAGCGAATTGCCGGAATCAGAATTCCGACAAATTCTCATCGACATGGCCCGATTCGTCACCGCCCGCGAATTATGAAATAACGCAGTTTGGTTACGTCGGAATAGTCTGATAGAATACGCAGGTTGGTGAATGTACCCATTCAGGTCGCTGGCTTGCTGAATGGGAGGCAATATTGATTAATTAGGCCTCAAGCCGGCGACAACTGGAATTGCGTGACATGGCAAATCAAAGCGGAAATGGTGGATCAGGTAATGGCGGCGGAGTCGGCAATGGGCCTGGTGCCTCGGGTGGATCGGGTGGTTTTCGGGGCCGCAAAGTGACCAATTGTTCGTTTTGTGGAAAATCCAGCCGCGAAGTCGGCCCCATGGTGGAAGGCCCCAACGACATCTACATCTGCGCCAGTTGTTCGGAACTGTGCCAAAATATTTTCAAGCAGGAAAAACGGAAAGTCACCGGCGCTAAGCCCACAGTTGGGGAAATTCCGCCCCCCCGCCAACTCAAAGAATTTATGGATCAGTATGTTATCGGGCAGGAATCTGCCAAACGGGCGTTATCCGTTGCCGTGCATAATCATTATAAGCGGCTCTCCCACACTGATGGCCGCACGTCCGATGATGTTGAGCTGGATAAATCCAATGTGTTGCTCATTGGTCCTACCGGATCGGGCAAAACGCTTCTGGCCCGCACGCTGGCGCGTTGTCTGAATGTCCCCTTTGCCATTGGCGACGCCACCACGCTTACCGAAGCGGGTTATGTGGGCGAGGACGTTGAAAATCTGCTGTTGAAACTGCTGCAAGCCGCGGATTTTGACTTGGAAACCGCCAAGCGTGGAATTATCTATATCGATGAAATTGACAAAATCGGCAAGACCAGCATGAACGTTTCCATCACCCGCGATGTCTCCGGTGAAGGCGTACAGCAAGCGCTGTTGAAAATGCTGGAAGGCACCATGGCCAACGTGCCTCCCCAGGGCGGCCGCAAGCACCCCGAGCAGCAATATATTCAGATGGATACCTCGCACATACTTTTCATCTGCGGCGGCACGTTTGTGGGACTCGAGCAAATTATCGCCCAACGCCTTGGTAAGCAACTTATCGGCTTTGGCTCCGAAGTCGAAGCGGCACACTTGAAAAATGCCAGCCGGGCACGCTTCCTGGCAGATGTCACGCCTGATGATCTCATTGAATACGGCATGATTCCCGAATTTGTCGGACGCTTGCCCATTCTGGCTTCCCTCAAACCGCTGACCGAAGAAGCGATGATTCAAATACTTACCGAACCACGCAATGCCTTGGTCAAGCAGTATCAGAAATTCTTCCAGATGGAGGGCTGCGAACTGGAATTCACCTCGGAAGCCCTGCACCTGATCGCGGAAAAAGCCTTGAAGCGCGACACCGGAGCGCGGGCCTTGCGCAGTGTGATGGAAGAGATGATGCTCGATATGATGTATCATCTCCCGGATCAGCCGCAGCGGGGAAAATACATCATTACCGATGCCGTTGTGCGCGGTGAAATAAGTCTCTTTGACACCAAGCCTATGCCGTTAAAGGAAAGTGCCTGACAACCTGTAGGATTGTCCGCACTGCTATGATCCGCTACGATCAAGCAAAGTGAAGCTGTGCCGTGGAGTTTCCGATGCAACGCGCAATAGGCCCGCAGGACAATGACCGAGAACATCTTGACACCCAGCGCAAGGCGCTGGAAGTAAATATTGACGCACGCCGCTACGGCACCTTTGCCGAAATTGGCGCCGGCCAGGAAGTGGTGCGCTGGTTTTTCCGCGCCGGCGGAGCCGCCGGTACCATCGCCAAAAGCATGAGCGCCTACGATATGTCCGTCAGCGACGCCATCTACGGCAAATGCGACCGCTACGTGAGCCGATCGCGCCTGGAAAGCATGTTAAAATATGAGCAACAGCTCAATATAGATCGCCTCGGTGAAGCGCGCGGCGATACCACCGCCTTTTTTACATTTGCCAACACCGTTGCCGCCCAGAGTTTCAAGGGAAATGTGGAATGCCACGGATGGATGGGCGTAAAATTTCAAGCCCATCCCCGCGACCAGGACAGTCAAATTATTCTCCACGTCCGCATGTTGGATCGGGAAAATGCCCAGCAGCAGGAGGCCCTGGGCATTGTGGGGGTCAATCTGCTCTATGGGGCCTTCTTTTATCATTATGAGCCGGAAATGCTCCTGAAATCTCTCATGGACGGCATATCCTCCTCGCGCATCGAAATCGACATGATTGAATTTACCGGCATTGAATTCAGACATGTAGATAACCGAATTATGAGCCTGCGGCTCGTGGAACTCGGCTTAAGTGAAGCCGCCATGTTCGGCCCGTCCGGCGAAGTGCTGCAACCCTCCGAAGTGCTCCATAAACGCCCGGTCATTGTGGAACGCGGCAGCTTCCGCCCCGTGACGCACGTGAACCTCGACATGATGCGGTGCACAAGGGAAAAATTTCTCGCGGAAGCCGATTCAACCGGGGAAGAACCCCTGCAGTTGTTCGAAATTACCATGCGCAATTTACGCGCCGAAGGCTCCATTGATCTCAAAGATTTTCTGGCCCGCGCCGATGTGCTTAGTGCCTGCGGCATGACCGTCTTAATTTCCGACTATTTCGAATTCTATCGCCTGGCCGGATATTTATCGCAATTCACGAAAAAACGCATCGGCCTGGTCATGGGTGTGCCCACGCTTATTGATCTATTTGATGTCACCTATTACGCCAATCTGGAAGGTGGAATTCTCGAAGCGTTCGGGCGGTTATTTAAAAATGACCACAAGCTTTATATCTACCCGTTACGAAATTCCGACGGATCTCTGACCACCACCGAAACGCTGGATTTCAGTTCGGAATTGCAAAAGCTTTTCGGCTACCTGGTGGAATGCGGTTGGATTGATCAACTTGAAAATTACAATGCCCAATATCTAAGCATTTTCTCACGCGATGTCCTGCAAAAAATTCAGAATCGCGATGCCGCATGGGAAACCATGGTGCCGCCACCGGTCGCGGAAATCATTAAAAAACGAAGCCTTTTCGGCCATCGTGCTGATCGTATGCCGGCGCGGCAGTCCTGATAGCCGACCCAATCAGAGTCCTGACGCCGAGAATCACTGGTTCAATGGAGAAAGCAACTGTGGATGCGGAAACACGAACGGATCTCCCGAAGTTGGCTGATATGATCATTGCCAGCTACCAGGAATTTCCAGCTACGCAATACATCGGTTCCAGCAACTTGCCGAATCGGGATGTGATTATTAATCTGCTGCAATCCATCAGGGAAGTCCTGTTTCCCGGCTTTTTTGGGCGGCAGAACCTTACCACCACCGAATTGCCCCTGCATGTACACAGCATTTTAAGCACCATTCGCGACACGATGTTTGATCAAGTGCGGCGGGCCATTCGCCATCAACATCAGCGCACCAGCAAAACCGAATGCCTGGATTGCGATACCAGCGCCGCCGCCATTACCGATGAATTTCTCGGCGCAATGCCCAAACTCCGTAAAGTTCTCGCCACCGATGCCCAAGCGGCATTTGACGGCGATCCGGCGGCGGGCAGCGTGGATGAAATTGTGTTCAGTTATCCCGGGTATCTGGCCATTACGGTTTATCGTATCGCCCATGAACTGCACACCCTGGGTGTCCCCTTAATTCCCCGCATCATGACCGAATACGCCCATGGCGCCACCGGCGTGGACATTCACCCCGGCGCCACCATCGGCGATTATTTTTTTATCGACCATGGCACCGGCGTGGTGATCGGCGAAACAACCATCATTGGCACCAATGTGAAAATTTATCAGGGCGTCACGCTCGGGGCACTGTCAACCCGTGGCGGCCAGATGCTCCGCGGCAACAAACGCCACCCCACCATCGAAGATGACGTCATGATTTATCCCAACGCCAGCATCCTCGGCGGCGAAACCGTCATCGGTCGCGGCGCAACCATTAACGGCAACGTATTTGTAACCCAATCCGTGCCGCCCAACACGCGCGTAAGCGTCAAACACCCCGAACTGCAATACCGCAATCGCCCACCCAAGTAAGGCGGCGACCTGCGGTAGTGACCAACACGGTTACGGGCAAAACCTTGCGTTCAACTCCGGCGGTGATTCCACCGTTGCCGCTGCAATACCCTCCGGCCAGGAGCCGGTCCGAGTAATGGCCGGGATTGCGACGGCGTGCTTTTTGGCCCCCCTGCGGCGCGGCCTCTGCCCGGCTGGGAGCGGTCGCTGACACGCGGGAGTTGCTCTACGCCATTGAATTTATGCAAAATGCTGATCGGTTGGAGATTACGGATGAGATTCTGCAGGATGCCGGAAGAGAGGAGCCACTTGGTAACGATGCGAAATACTATTACCGACTCCAAGAGGGACGGCCCATCATAAGTGTGCGCCAGCAATCAATAGAGCGTTCTGCGCCGGGTGCATATACGCCACGGAATTTACCGCCGCCGCCTTCGCATCTATCGGCGTGGTCGCAAATTAAAGATACGGTGAGCTTCCCGGAATTCTCGGCCGTAGCGGAGCGGTTCGGAAACATCCAGATTCCCCTCCGGACGCCCCAACCCGTGCCGCGCATCTTGGCGCTTAGCACGTCGCATTTAGCTACATCACTGCCTCCACAGCATTCTAACATCTGACTGTCAACTAAGTCGCCTGCTAATTAACCCAGGCATATTGAATCGCACGGCTTATGCTTCTATTATGGCGTACGATAATTGTGCCCTGATATCCGCGCGCCGGGAATTCTGGCTGCGGGAGGAATTGTGTGATGACCCGAAATTTTAAGCAGCGGATTTATTGCGATAATGCCGCGACAAGTTTTCCCAAGCCGCCCCAGGTGCTCGAGGCAATGGTCCATTACGCCCAGGACATTGGCGCTTCAGCCGGGCGCGGTGCGTATACCGAGGCCCGACAGTCCGCGGAAGTAATTCGCATGTGCCGCCAGCGGCTCAATAAGCTTTTCAACGGTGAAAATCCGGATCATTTTATTTTCACACTGAATTGTTCGGATGCTTTGAATATGGTGATTCATGGGCTGCTGAAACCCGGCGATCATGCCATTTGCTGCGCTATGGATCATAACAGCATTCTTCGGCCTCTTAATGAATTAACCGCCCGAGGAATTATTTCCCACACGCGCGTGGCGGCGCAAGTCGGCACGGGTTTGGTTGATGCTGCGGATATTCGCGCAGCTGTTACACCCCGCACCCGGCTTATTGCTGTGGGGCAGGGTAGCAATGTCACCGGAACCGTGCAGCATATCAGGGAAATCGGAAGGATCGCGCGGGCTGCGGCGGTGCCGCTGCTGGTCGATGCGGCGCAAACCGCCGGCCATCATCCGCTTGATGTTCAAGCGGATGGCATTGATTTTCTGGCGTTCCCCGGCCACAAAGGGCTGTTGGGGCCGCTGGGCACGGGTGTATTGTACATCCGGCCCGGAATGGAAAAACAATTAAACACCGTACGGGAGGGTGGCACTGGGTCGGTAAGTGACCGCGACACGCAGCCGGAATTTATGCCGGATCGCTTTGAAACCGGATCGCACAATGCGATTGGTATTGCAGGTCTTTCCGAAGGCGTGCAATGGATTTTAGAGCAGGGCATAAGCACCTTGGCTGCCCATCAAAGCGCCTTGTGTGAAGCATTTATCGCCGGCATAAGCGGCGTGCGAGGCCTGGAATATTTTGGCCCGCGGGGCACTGCGGATCGTGTGGGAGTTTTCAGCGTGCGAATTGCGGGCATGGATCCGCTGGAACTCGCTGACGAACTGGAACATGATTTCGGCATACTCACGCGCCCGGGTTTGCATTGTGCACCGGCTGCGCATCAAACCATCGGCACGGATCAAAGCGTTTCTCCCGGCGGCATGGCCGGAACCACTCGCTTAAGCTTCGGAGCCTTTAACACCTTGGAGCAAATCCAGATCGTGACCGCCGCCCTTACCGCCATCGCCAACCGACAGGCCGAGTGCCGGAATGGGAAAAGTGAAACGCACACTGCCCACGCCCGCGCGTGAATCGCGTTAGACCGCCGTTGTGACGACCCGATGGTCGGTTCGCCACCGCAGAGTAACCACCGGATTATTTTCCGGTGCTCCCGGAACCCATGGTGTTAAAGAAAAAAGGTACCTGACACCTTTTTCGTGTGCAGCACCCTGGTGATAACCCGGGGGTCGGTTGGCGGCAGCAGATTAACCACCGGATTACCATCCGGTGGTTAAAAGCTTACCGCTACGCCAGCCATGACGGTTTGGGCGAATTGGCGGTGATCACCGACTTGGGTTTCATAGTTTACAAATAGTGATATCTGCTGATTGATATACCCGCTGGCTCCTAAGCCCAGTAAGGCCGAATCTCGTGATGGGCCGGCGGTGTTATAGATAAAGTTGCCACCACCAAGTTGCGTGAAGCTGGCGTTGATATTTCTTGAGGAATCCAAGAACTCATGCTGCCAGAAGGCGTTGAAGTTTATGCTTATGGGGAGCGGATTGTTTTCCGGAGCAAAGCTGTACAATGCCTGCATACCTAATAAAGACCGTAGGGAATCAGCATGTTGCTTGGCAACCGTCAGATCAAAGGGGCTGCCGGTTTCGCTGTAGCCACAGGTGTTGATTTGGGTGAAGCCCACTCCCGCTGCCGGGCCGGCTTGGAAGCCTCTGGC
>JAJZGH010000078.1 GCA_021798635.1 Planctomycetota bacterium
CTCGAGGCGATTCAGATTGGTGGCACCACCTACACCAGTCGAGAGGCACTCCAACGGTTTGCAATCTCCAGAGATGCCCAGCCCGTTATGCTCCCAGTGACAACCGCGCGGCGTCAAAGGCAAATCAACGAGGCGAACCGGAGAATCACGGAAATACTCTGCGGCAGCCGGCCCGAAGATAACTGACACATTCAATGAGGCGCGGAAGTTTGGCCACATTTTCATGGATCGCTTTCATGGGCTGCGCGGAATTTCTGTATAACAATTCGTAACCACGCCGTTGCCGTGGTGCGGTTCCGCAATCGCCATTACCGTTGCGGCGTGGCACGCTGCACGGCTAACGTATCCTCCTCTCGGCATCACCCGACTTTGAAAATAATGTCCGCCGCCTTCTGGTGATCCAGTTCGGCATAAATCTCGGTAACCGTTACCGATTTATGGCCCAAAATCAGCCGGGCGGCTTCAATGCCGAATTCTTTACGAAGATTGGTAGCCGCATTGTGCCGCAATTGATGCGGATGCCAATGGTGGGCTTTCCGCCAAGCCTTTAATTCAGCGCGTTCTTCAGGCGTCAGTTGATCCAATCCGCGTCCTGCATGTTTTGGCCAGGGAAATGCCCTGTCGCAGCCATAGTTGATTGCGCGGCGATAACTGTTCACATCGTAGCAAATCCCCGGCTTGCGTTTGGGCTGGCGGGCACAGTGCGTGCCGGGCCGATTGCCGCATGACAAAGGAGTCTTCCGGGCAACGGTGAGCTTATCGCGTCGTTCCTTATCCGCTTCCAACGGACTGAATAGAAAATCATCGTCAGCCCGATTCAGAAAGGGCATGACGAACTTTTGGGCTTGCGGTCCAAGATAGATGCAACGCTCATGACCATGATGTTCGGTTTTGTGGGATTCAGGCCGATATTTCCAGACCGTTCCGCTCGTATCAATATCACGGCGTCGCATCTGAATGACTTCTCCTGGACGCATGGCGGTTAATAATTGAAGTTGGATCATGGCCCATACCTGCCGTGACACAAAGGGTTCGATGGCATTGACAAGTATTTCGGGAACTGGTTTAACCGGATCGGACTCCCGGGCGCTGCAGCGGCCTCGTTTAAGCGGTGCTATGGCTCGCAATGCTTCCAGCGTGGCGGAGCGAACCAATTCGTTTTCCACGCCCCATTTGAAGATGCGACGAATTCGATTGACACGCCGATTGACCAACGAACGGCATAACCCCTGATCGACCATGCGCTGCCGAACCGCCTTGAGGGCTGTAGGGCCGAAATTGTCCACCGAAATCATCCCATACAATTCAGCCATGGGTTTGAAGGAATACTTTAGCGCTTGCACTTCGCGCGTAGGTTGGGAGTTCTTCACATAATAACCAAGGGCGAAGTCCCAGTAGGTGGTAATCAACTCGTTGATTGTAACAGACTCGAGGCTTTGTTTGGCCTGAGACTGTACTACGCCCGGGCATCGGCTATTGGCGAGAAATTCCTGGATCAGGCGATCATATTCTATTCGGCTTTCCGGGGAGTTAAATGCGCCCAGATAATAGTCGCGTCCGGCCAGCGTAATAACCGCTTGGCCGGAGGCGCGATGCAAGCGGTACGATGGAAGTTTGTGTGTTAATCGAGGCATGGATGGCTCCTTTGGTCAGAGCCAAAACGGTATATACCGTTTTGGCAGGGACTCATGAGCCGCATTCCCCGACACAGGGAAGTTCGCTAAGTATAGCGATCAGCAACACTTATTATAACTGCGCCCGACAGGGATCGAACCTGTGACCTGCGGTTTAGGAAACCACCGCTCTATCCAACTGAGCTACGGGCGCCCGGTCATGTCCGGCTGGCCCAAATTATAACCATTTATCAGGCTATTGCCCAAAGCCGGTAAAGGGCCACGTCAGGAAGCGTAAGGGGATAGGCGCTATCACCGGCTTGGCCAGCGTGCCGGAAACACGTAGCTCAAGGAGTTGCGAGCGGGCAAGTCCAAAAAGTACGCCCAGCAGGGGCACGCGCGTGCCGTGAGGAGATTGCGTGATGAATCGAAGATCCAGATCTGAGCTTTGCAGATTCAAGGAGCCTTCGCCTAAGAGATTAACCCCCGGGCTGCTCAAGGAAATGGGCTGAAAGCGCACAATATTATTGTTGATGATATAACGCACATCCGCGTGCTGGAAATCTGAGCTGATGGGCAGCCGCAGAGTTACGATCTGCATGAGGCCCATGGCCATGGGCACGTCATAAATCCGGGCGCGACGAATCACGAGTTGTCCACTGCCGTGCCGGGTCGGTTTTTTTCCCAATATCGCACTGAGATTAAGCGAGGCGTCAACGATTCCGGTACTGGTCCGAATACCTTTGGCACTGCGGACATTGGCGGGAGTGACCAAAAGTTGGGCTAATTGTGAGCCATGCAATCGGCAGGCGACATCATAAGAAGGTGCGGCGCTGCCGGTATGGATATGAATTTGCCCCGTGAGCTTGCCGCCGGCGACCATTCCTTTGATTTTATCAATCGTGATTAAGTGGGTGGACGAATTGGCGGTAATCTCGCCGGTGAGCGGATCGGCAATCCGGCCCTCCCAATTTAAGCGTGTCACGTCAAATTGCCCATCGAGCATGGGCAGAGTATTGCCGGGTGCGAGGTCCAATGCGATGGTCACGGTTGCCTGCTTCGCTTTGAGTTTAATGTCGCCGGCTGTCGCAAGGTTATTAAGCAACAATGAGCCGGTAACATGCCAGCGATAGGCTTTGCCCACCTTGATGCGCTGCAACTTGGGCAGTTCAAGGATCCAGCTTGCCTGCGGTTTAAGTCCGGCGATAAATTGACCCGTGGAGCCGGGAATTAAAGACAACCATCGTTTGGACAAATGCGGCCCCTGGGCAGTCACAGAAAGTCCCAAAGAGTCTGATTCGGTATGGTAAACGCCGGAGAGCTTCATGTGCTGCGCGCCGGCGCTGGCTTGAATATCTTTCATGCCAATGATTCCAGGCGTCACATCCACGTCGCCGGTGACGCCGGATAGGGGTGCCGGCAGAAAGGCCGGAGTTGCTGTCATCCCATCGGGTTGCACCTGCACATGATATTGCTGATCCTGCATAGAGCTAACGCCGGTAAGCCGGTTCTTGAGGGCATTAACCGAATAGGTAAACGTTCCGTTACTGGAGCCGCGAACTTTCCATTTGTTCCAAAAATCCGCCATGGCTTTGGGAACGCTGGCCGGGGCCGGAGCGGCAATCTTCACGTTTTTCCAGCCTCCGTTCAGGCTCACGTGCACTGGCCCGGTAGGCGGTTCTGCGATAGCGCCGGTTACCGTCAGCGTACCCTTGCCATCCGATCCGGTTCGCCCGGCAACACTGTTGATGACTAACCCGCTGGGACTGATATGCGCAAAGGCCGTGACATCCCGCACGGGCCACGGCAGTTGCGTGGGGCTCATTTCACCATGGGCAATCGTCACAGTTCCCTGTACCGATGGATTTCCCCCCGCGCCGCGGGTGATCATCGCATCCAGGTCAGCATTACCGGCTTGGACATGCAGCAATTTAATCCATTTGGCCCATGATGCCGGAAGGCTTCCCGTTAAGGTGGAATTAATCGGCACGTTGACCGCCTGCAGGTGGACCATAGGCTGAAGCTTGGCAAGATTATGCGGTGAATATGTCACTTTACCGGTAAAGATAATATGACCCGTCTTACCCACCGGGGCTTCGAGCTTGATGATTTTTGTTTCATGATCGGTAAATATCAACGAGCCGTGGACATGGTGCAGCGGAAAGGGCAGATCACGGTATGCACCGGAAACATCCTGCGGAAAAATATGCAGCACAATCTGCGGACCGCCGCGCGTACCGGCGGCATGCGTTACATCGCAGACAAATCCCCCCACCCCCACCGGGTTAAACCGGTTCCAGATAGGCCGAATGCTGGCCGGCAGGCTCGCCGCAAGCCTGCGATCAAAATACGCGCGCGGCGAACTGATCACCAGATGAATCGGGCCATCATTTTCGTTGATGGCCACGCTGCCATTGAGCGACACGGGGAATGCCTCGGCGCTGGCCTGAACATTAACAAATCTGATATGGTGGGTTGTAAAACGGATCAACCCATGCACATGGTCCATCGGGTACGGAAAATTGATGTATCTCGCGTGAACATTTTTGCAGTTAATTTCCCCGCGTACTACCGGCGCTGCATGTAATTGGCTGCGGTCCACATGCACCGTGACGTTCAGCAACCCGCTGGGACGCAACCGGTGAAAAATAGCCTGAGCCAGGGAAAAATCACGCGTTGAAAAAATCTTCGGGTACGGCAAAGGAATATTGACATCAGAGAGTTTCACCGTCGCATGAAATGGAGCGCCGGATTCAAAACCGTCAAAGTGGGCGCTGGGCACCTGGAATTTCCAACCCAGTACCACACCGCTCAAATGGTCAATGGTTAAAGCGGTGCCGCTGACGGCCACAGAGCCCTTGAGATTATTTAATGGAATAACTTGCGGCCCCAACCGGCGGCTTGGCGCAACGATCACCAGCGATACGCCGTCAAGCATCGCATGAACATGCACGCCGCTTCCGGGACTGACCCGAAAAACAATATTCCGCAAGCCCCCCTGCAAATGCAGCTTACGCCAAAGTTGCTGCACCGGCTCGGGCAAAGTTTGACGAAAGCTCGGTGTAAATTGAATCTCGTTGATCCGGGCGGAAAATTCCCGTGTGCTGATGTTGTACAGCCCGGTTAGAACAATGCCCGGATGCCTGTCAAGGCTCTGTTGCTCCATATCCAGTTGATAGGTCGAATGAGATTTGGCACTCGGCCCCATTTCAGCGTTGATCAGGCTCTGACCCAAAATCTGATATGTGCCATGGCGAATTTCTCCCCAGCGCACCACAGCATCCTGCAAATTGATGGCGGGTAATTGTGTGGGACGATTGTTGCGATAGGCTGGAGCATGAGTTGTGGCCGCCGGCGCAGATGGTCCGCTTGCGGAATGCGCAAATCCTTCATAGTTCCATTGCCGGGCGGCAATATCATTAACCAGATTCAGCATGGGGCGCACCGCCGTAATCTGCGATGCATGCAGGCGCCCACTCAGCAGTCCCAGCCAGTTAAAACTGACCGCCACCTGATCGGCGGAAAATAAAGTCGTCGAAGGCATTTTTCCCGGATTGGTCCGCAACCGCACACCGCCGAGACGCAACGTTCCGTTCCAGGAAAGTTGGGCGTTTTGCACGGTTACGCGAGCCCCCAGGACGTGCGAGAGCAGCAGCCCGGACATGGCACTTAAACGTTTGGGGTTGGTCAGATACCACACCGCACCGATGATTAACGTCAGCAGCAGTAAGATGAATATGGAAATTAAACGACGCACCCGTCCGACGAACAGGGCATGCGGCGACCGATGCACGCGGCCGATGGAAGCGGTTTTCCACCATTTGGCGGGACTGGCACGAGGAAATTCAGCCATGAAAAAACACCACATCCATGATTCACGCGACGCTTACAAATTCTTGCTTTCGCCGTATCGCAGGGGCCATACCCATGGCCGTAAGAACCACTACCAGCGGCATAACCGGAACTCGGTACCGAACCGACCCGAGAAACACCGCATGCATTAACGTAAAGTATACGATTGGAACCAGCAGGACTCCAAATAAAGGCGACCAAACGGGGTATCGGAATAAACCGATGATCGCAAGAATAAATAGCGGCGTATACCAAAGCGTCAGCACTATATTGAGCCAGACGCTGGCATATCCTCTAGCGTGCAACCACGGAGACCAGGTACGAGCGATTTTAACAAACCCTAATTTCACTACACGCAGCGGATGTTTGACCATATCCGTGAATGCCCGGTGGGTCCACGCCAAGTCGCGCCGACTTTCATTAAGACGTTGTATCGAAGGCGGTATGATCAGGTCAGATTGTCGCGGTCCGCCGGTCGCACCGGAATAAACCGATTCGTAAAGGCTGATCCCCTGCATGGTGGTAAATCTAAAAAAATCTTGATGGAACAGTCGATCATTGCGTATCCACCATGGCAAAAGACATACGCCCACCAGCAGCACCGTCAAAATACTGCCCACCGCGCAGTTTTTCCGCTCCGCCCCTCGCGACGCAACCAGAACACCCCAGAGCAGCAGCGGAAACAGGCACAGTGAAACCTCAGCGCGAATATATATACCTATAGCCCATAAAAAGGCAAAACTGATCCAAAGCCCCCAGCGGTTCGGGTGCTGCATAATTTTGAAAAATAGATATAGGCTCACCACAAACACAAAAGTAAACAGCGGTTCAGTCAGCAATGAAGCGGAAAATCCGATTCCCAACGGGTCCACAGCCGCCAACACACCGGCCATTAAACCGGTCGCCGGGGAAACATATCGGCCAAATAGCGCGCAAAAGCACGTGGTTAACGCACTGAAAACCGCCTGCGCCAGCAGGATCGGCAAATGGTGGAACCCAAATAATGCATAAAATCCGGCCATGAATACAGGATACCCCGGCATTCGTCGCGCCAACTGTCCATGTACCTCATAGGTGTGGCCCGTGGTGATGGCCTTGGCCAACGCAGAATAATCCGCTGAATCCGGCAGGTAATACGGATGCACAATCGCCGCGACCACACGCAGGATTAGCGCAAAAAGAAATATCCCCACTACCGCGCGGCGGAAATGCACGCCCTCCGCCGCCCAGGAATCAAGGCGGTTCCAAATCCGAACGTAGCGACTCAGCATGGGATCGGCCTCCGGATTTTCTCACCGCTACCGCCAACGCGAAATATGTTAATGCGACCGCTGATCACTTTCAGCCGTATCGCCCGACCAAACTGAATTTCCCCGGCCACAGACCGCGCTTGCAGTCTATCCAATACTTCCAGTAACGTCGTGGTGTTAATGGCGTCTTCATCGCCGCCGGCATCCACAATGGCCATACGCAACGCCAGTGCGGCCGGTGCCGGATGCGCTTGAGCCAGGGCATTAACTGAAACGCTTACCGAATACCGCCCCCGGCGATAACGCCCCGCCCGCAGCACTTCCCGCCCATGAAGCTTAAGAAAATCCGCCGCTGCCCTGTCGTGGCGGGCGTTGCGCTGCAACAACTCCCGAATTCGCGGCTGATACGTTTCCAGCACCGGCAACAACTCATGCCGAATTCGGTTGCGCAAATAGTGTGTCTCCTGATTGCTCAAATCCTCCCGCCACGGCTGATTGATCTCGATAAGCCATTTCTTTAATTCTCCACCGGGCCAAGGCAATAATGGTCGCACCAGTTCCAGCTTTCCGCGCCGTTCCTTTTCATTCATGCCCGCCAGCCCCGTCACGCCGGCCCCGCGCAGCAACCGCATAAGAATCGTCTCCGCCTGATCATCGGCGTGATGGGCCAGGACCACAACATCACACCGGCCGGCGGCAGCCATGGCCAGTAACGCTTTATACCGCCCCTCGCGCGCCGCATTTTCACTGACGATCCGCTTGACCCCCGCACCTTTAAGATTAAGTTTTTTGCCGCGGAACGGCACACCCAGCGATTTGGCCAGATTTCGAACAAATGCTTCATCGCGCTGCGATTCAATGCCGCGAAGTTGATGGTTGACATGCCCGACGATCAGTTTCCAATGCCAGTAATCCGATTGGTTGATCGCGTGTAAAAGCTTTAATAAGGCCACGCTGTCCGCCCCGCCGGAACACGCCACCAGCAGACGCATCCCCGGCACAAGCAACCTCCGACGGTGCAAATATTGATCGAGCTGTTGAACAAGGCCGGCAGGTGCGGGCATAATACTTCCTATGAAATACCAACGGTATCTTAACGGCACAGCGTTGTTGCGGCTATCCATCAGGGCCCGCAATAAATTCCGTGCGCGGCAGCGAACCGGCAGACTGCTGAACCGCATTTTCACCGGCGACTTCCGGCAACGACTTGTCGAATATTATGCCGCGCCGCGAGTGCCCCGAGGTATTGCAGGAATCATCTCATCTCTTGCGACGATTGTGTTTCTCTTAACTGTGCCGCCGGCATCCGGGCAAAGCCTTAACAGTATTCTTTCCCAGGCGCAGAAGGTCAAAGCTCCGGGCAGCGGGCAATTTAAACCCAACGAGAACGTCCACCCCTTTGGCACATCCAACAGCACCACGTCTCTCGCCGTGCGAACAGGAGTCGTCACATTAAGCAATGGCAAGGTCCTTTCGGGGCAGGTATGGACAACGCTGAAAACACCTTTTCGCGTCTGGCTTGCGGATATTAAGCAATATCGGGATATTGACATACGTTTAATTAAAACGATTCATGTGCGCGTGCTCAAGGCCAAAGAAATCCGAGATTGGCGCTATCAGCAGGAGGGCAGCGATATTAAAAATTATTCCGGCAAAACCCGGCCCCGCATCAGTTTTGCCTATCGCTTTACCACGGTGCATGGCAAGCCCATCACCGGCACGCTCGACGCACCCTTGTTTGTCCGCGCCGGCGGCCATACATTCAACCTGATTCTGTATAAGCGCGTAGAGGGCAAGCTGGGGGAGAAACTTTCATCAGTGGTCTATGTAAAATCCGTTACGCTGAAAGTGACACCCGCCATTGTGCATTACGCCGCAGGACTGACGCGCAAGCTGCCGTTGATTCACTGGCGGAAGATGCTGGCAACACTCTCGGCGACGGCAAGTTCCACTGCCCGGCATTAACGTTTCAAAGCTTTTTCCACCGCCGCGTTGGTGATCTTGCCCGCGTGGATATTCAGCCCTTCCATCAGGCCGGGATCATTCTTGGCCGCCTTTTCCCAACCGTTTTGCGCAATGGCGGCCACATAAGGAAACGTCGCGTTGCACAAAGCGAACGTGCTGGTGCGGCCCACCGCTCCGGGCATATTGGTTACGCAATAATGCACGACACCATCAATAATATAAGTCGGTTCGTGATGCGTCGTGGGCCGGCTGGTTTCTGTGCAACCGCCCTGATCAATCGCCACATCCACCAACACGCTTCCATTTTTCATACGCTTGAGATCTTCGCGTGAAACCAAATGGGGCGCACGGTCGCCAGGAATTAAAACCGCCCCCACCACCAAGTCGGCATGGGTTAACGCCTCCCGCACGGTTTGGGCGTCCGAATAAACCGTCGTCACATTCGCGGGAGAAACATCACTTAAATACCGCAGGCGTTCCAGGTTAATGTCCATCAGCGTGACCCGTGCCCCCAGGCCCGCAGCCACTTTCGCGGCATTCTGCCCCACGATTCCCGCGCCCAAAATCACCACATTGGCCGGGGCCACGCCCGGTACGCCGCCCAAAAGAATTCCACGTCCCATCATGGGCTTCTCCAGGTATTTGGCACCTTCCTGAATTGACATTTTCCCCGCTATTTCACTCATGGGCGTCAGACACGGCAAGAGTCCCCGCTTATCCCGAATGGTTTCATAGGCGATGGCGGTTATGCCATGGGACATACACTCCATGGCTAATTGCGGGGCCGCGGCAAAATGAAAATACGTCAACACCATTTGACCTGGCCGCATCAACGGATATTCCTCGGGCTGTGGCTCTTTGACCTTCACGATTAATTCCGCCTGCCGCCACACATTTTCCGCCGCCGGAACAATTTCAGCGCCGGCCTCACGATACTGCGAATCTTCAATTCCGCTGCCCATGCCGGCCTGCGCCTGCACGACCACCCGATGGCCGTAGTGCGTCAGGAATTCCACCTCGGCGGGAATCATGGCCACGCGGTATTCATCACTTTTAACTTCTTTCGGTACACCGATGAGCATTTGAATTCTCCTGTAACGGCTCCTTAACGGCGGTTGGCCAGGGTGGCGGCGAAAAACCGGCGCTTGGTGCGCTGGGTCAGTGTCAGCGTTCTTTCCGCCGAGCGAAGAGCGGTAAAATCGCCCGTTATCCGTGATGGCCCGATCGCGTCGATAAAATTACCGCTGGCACCCGACAGGCGTAAATCACCTTGTACCAGAGAGGCGTGCATTTTTCGGTCATGCGGACCGTTATGCAATCGGACAAAGCCGGCTCCCTGGTACATACCACAGCCGTGGGGTGTAAAAATCACATAGCGTATCGTGGTATTGATGGCCGTGCGGACAATGGGAGTCACGCCCGGAACCGGGGTCCAGAAGACTCGGAGAATCATCACCTGCCGCACCGTACCGCCATGCGGCGTTTTGGTCGTGGCAAAAAGAATAAAATGGTAGACCTGATCGCGGCTGAAACGGAAATATCCGCTGGTAAAGTTCGGGCGCAGGGTGGCACCAGTGCTGGAGCTGACGGGTTTAATGCGCATGGGGCCAAATGATTTGCATCCGGCCAATGTCATGGCAACTATTAAAAGAGCCACCGTTATAATGTTACGTTGCTTCATGCCGATAGCATAATCGCCTTTGTCCTCTTGGGAAACCGCCGAAATAGTTCCGACTTCGCATGGCCATTGCCTGCTGCAACTTCCGTTTGGGAAGATTTTCATTGGGGCCTATGGCAGCATGGCAAAATCAATGGCCAAAAAAGCTTGGCAGGTCATTGAAGATGGTCACATATAAAAAGATACCCGCAATCAGCGTGATGCCCACAAGCTGAATAGCGGTTTGAACTTTCACGGACAGAGGCCGCCCCCGAATTTTTTCAATTAACAGCATCACAAATAAGCCGCCATCCAATACGGGCAGGGGCAGGAAATTAATCACCGCCAGATTCACGGAAATTAATCCCAGAAAATACAGCAGCATTGTATTGCCCATACTTTCCGATTCATACAGGATCGGCACAATGCCCACCACGCCATGCAATTCATGCGCCGGGACCGTCCCGGAACCTAATCCGCGCAACGTGGCATACGTGCGCAGCACCCAATGCCAGGTGTGATTTAATCCCATGGCCACGGCACCATACACGCTGTGGCTTTTTTGTACCCGCATGGCCGGCAGCAGGGCTAACCCAATGCGATAGTGATACTGCCGCAGAAAATTCATCAGCCGGCCGCGCAAGGGCAAGGCCACGGGCTTGGATTTCCCGGTAAATGATATCTGAACCGTTTGCCCATTGAATTTTTTGGCGGCCCCAAACAGCTCATACCAGTTTTTAACACTCTGCAGCTTGGACACCGGCGTTCCCACCGGTCCGATGGCCGCCAGGGTTGACCCCGGCCGGATTCCCAGAGCAGCCATCGGGCGCGACACGCTGCCTATTACGGGCGATGCAAAATCCAACCCCATGGCCACACCAAGAAATCCTTTGCCGGACTGGCTTGCCGGTGTGCAGCTTAATGTTATTCGCTTTTTACCGCGCAATACCTCCACGGCTATCTTTTGTCCCGCATTTTCTTCAATGCTCTTGCGGAACGAATGAATATCCGGATTGGTCAATGTGCCGATCCGCAATATAACATCCCCGCCGTGCAGACCGGCCTTGGCACCGGCACTTCCCGGTTCAACGGCATCTAAAATAATACGCGGATACAATCCCAAAATCGGCGGCATGGAAGTCACCCAGCTACGCGGAAATAGCGTTGCGTTACCTGTGCTGTGGTATATTTTTCCGTGTTTGGACCGCAGCGTAAAGTGCATTGTCCGGCCATTGGAAGCCTGAATCACTTTATAAAGTTGTCCCCAGTCATGCACCGCAACGCCGTCACACGCCACAATGCGACAGCCCGGCCTGAACGCCGCCTGATTCGGATCCAGCTTGACCAGCTTCTGGAAATTTGATTTTGACATAGGCGGAATATTCAACGACGGTGCGGAAGCCACACCGATACCAAGCAACCCACCGCCGGGAGGAATGACCGCCTTAAGGGAAACATCACGAATCTCGCGGCTACCGTCGGGATGATATTGCAGGTTAATCGTCTGCCCGAGGCTGCCCAGGGCCGCTGCCATTTGTAAATCGGGAAATTCCAGAAAGCCGCGCGGCTTTTGATGGTTTATGGAAATAATTTCATCGCCGACATGCAATCCGGCTTTTTGTGCCGGGCTGTTGTACGCCACCGAGCCAATAATCGCCGGCTGCACTTCCAGGCCCAGCCGAAAAACAATGGCAAATACCACAACGGCAAAAAGGATATTCATCGTCACGCCGGCGGAAATAATCACCATGCGCTGCCAGATGGGCTTTTTACCAAACGAGGCGGGGTCTTCACTGACCTTCGCCGGATCCATATCATCCTGCCCCAACATGCGAACATATCCACCGAACGGCAGCCATGCCAGGCGATAATCCGTTTCTCCCAGCAGCGGCTTTTTTGCCGAGTCATCCGAGTCAGCCGGGGCAACAGTAGCGGCCGCGGCATCGGCTTTTGCCGGCCCGATTTCCACTTCCCCAAAGGAAAATCCCGCTCCTTTTCGCCAGCCGCACAATCGCGGTCCGATCCCCACGGCAAAAACGTCACAGCGAACGCCAAACGCCTTGGCCGCAAGAAAATGGCCCAGTTCATGAAAGAAAATAACGGATCCAAAGCCGATCAGCACCAGAAGTGATTTCCACACGCTTCCGGCAGCGGTCGCCAAAGAATATGCCAGAACCAGCGGCAGACCGATGGAAAACAGCATCACACGGCCCCGCTTTAGGTTTCGTTGCAATCTGTGACCTGTGAGTTGAATGTGTCGCGTTGTCATAGAGCCGCCTCCGCACGTGCCCAGGCATCCGCCGCCAATAGATCGGCAAGCTGCGGCCGGGCCACAAAACCGTGAGCCAGATGTTTCTTCAAAACACCGGATGTTATTGCAATAATTTTACCAAACTGAATCTTGCCATCCCTAAAAAGCGCATTGGCCGTTTCATTGGCGGCGTTGGCTACCGCCCCGCTGGTTCCGCCCCGGCGAATAACTTCGTAGCCGATTTCTAATGCCGGAAATCGGCCCTCCGGCTGTTCAAAGGTCATTTCCTTAATTTTTGTCCAATCCAACCGGGAACTGCAACCCTGATGGCGCTGCGGGTGGGTAAGGGCATATTGAATGGCTGTTCGCATATCGGGTGTTCCAAGCTGTGCGATGATACTGCCATCCACAAATTCAATCATACTGTGAATAATCGACTGCGGATGAATTAACACATCAATACTTTCCGCCGGGAGGTTAAAAAGCCAATGCGCTTCAACAATTTCCAGCGCCTTATTCATCAACGTGGCGGAATCGATGGTTATCTTCGGCCCCATCCGCCAATTGGGATGATTTAACGCCTCATCCACCGTGGCTGTCTGCATCTTTTCAGCGGGCCAACTGCGGAATGGACCACCGCTGGCCGTAAGAATAATGCGGTCAATCTCCTGCGATTCGCCGGAACGAAGAGATTGAAATATGGCGGAATGCTCGGAATCCACCGGTAATATTGTAGCCCCGTATTTCTCCGCCAGCGGCATAACCAGACAACCGGCCACCACCAGGGCCTCTTTATTGGACAGAGCAATCCATTTCCCCGCCTCCGCAGCCGCCAGTACGGGTGCCAAACCCGCCGCTCCGACCACCGAAGCCGCAACCACCGCCACATCATCCCGCCGAGCTAAATCGGCTACCGCCCCATCACCGGTCAGTACTTGAGTATCTGTATGGGCCAAAGCGGCTTTAAGTTCAGATAAATCTCCAGCGGATGCCGGTTGGCTTAAAATTACCACTTTAGGTTTGAACTCCAACGCCTGTTGAGAAAGCTTCTGCCAATTGGACGCCGCCGCCAGTCCAATAACTTCAAATGGCTGGCCCTGCGCGGCCAGATGCGCCATAACATTAAGTGTGTTGGTACCAATAGAGCCGGTGCTGCCTAGCACGGCAATGCCGCGGGGATGGTGCTGCACTGCTGCCGCGGTCGAGGATTTTACGTTCATCAAAAGCAATTCCTTCACGAGGCGGAAAACCGCCAATATCCTGATGATAAATTTAATAACTCAATTTGCCAAGGCCACCGCCTCGCCCGCCGCTTCGCTTTGACGCGGTTTTGTGACTTCGGCTTGGCGCGTGCTGGCTTAGGCGGCTGTCGGCTCGTGCGTGTTTCAAGCAATTCTTTACCGGATTTTCCGGTGGATTCTCGTGCCGACCGATCACACCTTGGCGCACGCGGCACACAGCGTATTGAGTTGGTCATCAAAGTGCATAGTGAAGCTCGCTGCTGCGCACTTTGAACAGGCCAGTGGTTCAAGTTCTTTTTTTATGGCGTTCCAGTAAACCCCGATTCGCTTTTCCGCGTTGCGGCGCTGGACGTTCAATTCCACCCTCAGCGCCGGGGCATCAAGCCTTACCAGCGCTACAGGGCGCAAAGTGGGCCGCAGCGTATAGCGATCCCGCAATTCATCCGTCTTTCGCTCAAGTTCCAATTCAACAGCGCGGGTACGGGCGTCTAACTTTTCCACGTCCGCGGCCCCGCGATTTTTATGGTCCGCCGCATCATCCACCAGCGCGTGATAATAGCTCTTGAGCCGCTTCATATCCCGATCCATCCGCTCTTCAAGACGCTGGACAAACTTCTGCGATCGCTTGCCGGCCACGGCCGCGATCAACGGCAGGACACGGGCCATGTCGGGCGTTGCCTCATCGGGACGCGCGGAATGCGCGTCGTAATTGCTTAAGGGGTCGGGCATGTCCAACGCGGCACCGCTGCGCGCGTTCATTGCGATGCTGACAACATCCTCCCATTTCTCATCGGATTCAATGGCGGCGGCAAAATGCCAGAATTGGTACTCCACGCGATCCGCTGAAGCACCGATGACTTTTACCCGTGCGTTGGGAAATCCGAAGGCCCGCGCGACCGGTTCATCCATCGCGGATTTTTTCAGATACAGTGCGTCAATCTTCAGGCACAGTGCCGAAGCGTCAGACGGAAACAGACGCTCCGTGCGTTGCAAAAACATGGAGGCAAGATTAATTGTCAGGCCGCAATCGACGGATTCCTCTGTGATTTCCGTATTTTCCGGGCACTCCAGCAGATGCGCCGTTTGCGCAGGCAGAACGGCGAAACCGCTCTTAAGATACGGCGGCCACTCAATAAGTCCGCCCTGCCGTTCCAGGAGGGACATGGCGAAAGTTCGCAAGCGCTGGTCCATGGCCTGGCTCAAGCAAAATCCTCCCCGAAAAGAGCCTCATCAAGTTCCTTGGTTTTCAGATATTCGCCCTGGGCCTCCACCAGTGCGTTACCGAGGTTATCAAACGCCGTATCCAACTCCGCCGGACCCGCTGATTTGATCCATATATCCAACACCAGCGATTCAAAGTCCTCGCCATTTTCCGTATTGCCGAGAATGGAGCCGATTTCTCCGACCACCAGTTCAAACATCCGTAATTTGTCGTTGAGCACGGCCAGGATTTTTTCCTCCAGCGAACCGCGCGTGCATAAATTGAAAACAAATACATCGCGCGTCTGCCCGATGCGGTGCACCCGTCCGATACGCTGCTCAATGCGCATGGGATTCCACGGCAGATCAAAGTTAATCAGCGTATTGCAGAACTGCAGATTGAAGCCCTCCCCACCGGAATCGGAGCATAGCATCACCGGCACGTCATGCCGAAACTGATCAATGGCCATCTCCTTTTCCAACTGACTTTGGCTGCCGGTGAAAAGTACAAAGCGTATCCCGTGGCGCTCCAGCAATCCGGCCAGACAATCAAGCGTTGCGCGGAAATTGGCGAATACCAGAGTTTTATCCGCATGGTTTTTTGTAAGCAGTTCAAGGAGCTTTGTTTCTTTAGCGGATTGCGTCAGGTCCCGAGCCAGTTCCAACACCGGTCCGGCCCGCGGATCCTGCAGACCCAGCCGCTCCAGCGCCGGTCGCAATGCCAGCGGATGACTGCCGGCAGCCATGAGAATGGCGTTAATCTGCAGACGGTTCATCTGCGGGAGATCATCCGGAGGATGCCGCCATAATTCCTCCAGAGCCGCCCACTTCCCCGCGTCGGCAGCGGGGCCGCCGGTGACGTTATGGGGTATAGCGGTTTGCACGACACCTTCCGCAATGCTTGCCAGCACGGCTGATTCCTCAGCGGTTTGCCCGGAATCGCTTGCGTTGTTGTCGTCCTCTTGGCCGACCTGGGCATGCAGCCGCTGACAACGCCATCGCAGATAGGAATCCAGATGGCGGTAGAGTTGTGACTCCTCTGGACCGGCCTCGAGGGCAAACGTCTGGGCATAGCGGCGCGGCAACTGAATATTCACGAGACTGCGTGTATTGCGGACCATCACTTGCGAAAGTAAATCCCGCAGAACCCGGCGGTTGCGTGGATCCCGCGGATTACCGCGCGTGACAAAATTCTTCTTGAAATCGGATTCGGTTTTTAGATGCCCCGGTTCCAATAATGTCAGCAGATTGTACAATTCAATGAGATTATTCTGCACTGGCGTGGCGGTGAGCAGAAAAATATGCCGGCGCTTTAACGCATTGACCAGTTGCCAGTTGCGCGTGGTGCGATTTTTGCAATGATGGGCTTCATCCACGATCACCAGATCCCAGGGATCAGTCGAGCACAGATCGAAATGCCGTCGGCTTTTCGCCAGTGAAATCGACGCGATAACGCGCTGGCGCTGCGTCCAATGATCGCGATTCCAGCCCGAGGCGGCAAGATCAAATTCCAGATCAAATTTGCCGGACAACTCATCCCGCCACTGCCCCGTCAGCGGCGACGGCACCAGAATAAGAACGCGCTTAACCATTCCCCGCAGAAGGTATTCCCGCAACAGCAGGGCAGCCTCAATGGTTTTTCCCAGCCCCACTTCGTCCGCCAAGAGCACCCGCCCATGAAAATACCGCAACACCTTGCGGACGGTTTCAATCTGATGCGGCAGTTGATCCACCCCCCGAAGTCCTTCCAGACACAGCAGTTCATCAAAACCCCGGAGCAGTTTAAGTTTTTCCAGTTCCAGGCGTAAACGAATGAAGTCAGGATCAGAAGCGTAGGTGGCGGTAAAGGGCACCGGTTCAGGCACCGCCACCGGAATACCGCCATCGGATTTCAGGGCTTTGCTTTTCTTCGCTGATTCCCGTGGTGCAAAGACCTGTTGCCAAAACATGCGAAGCTCCGTCTTCAACGACTTACCGGACAGTCCGTGGGTACCGAGTCTAACATATCGTCCGTGCTGCGGAAACCGAAACAATAGTATTTGTCATACCAAATTGTCATACCAAAGTCTTGACTTCTTATCGGACATGGTTTATGCTCTTAATCAGCTCTTGGATAGTTTTCACTCTCTGATCCGGGGCGGAAGGATTTTAGCGTGGTACGGTCGCGAGACAAGCAGACCTTCATCGAATCCGGAATTAATTTTTCGGACCGCAAGGCGGCAGGTCCCTTTGCCGGAATCAAATTCCGATGGAATCCGTCGTACCGCAGGCATCTTGTCTGCATCGGAAACACGACAAAAGCAGGCGGTGCGGTACCTGTACTTCTGCCTTCCCAACCGAGTATCGTCAATGGCCGAGTAGAGTATAACGCCTTGGCCGTTATTCTTCGCGCGCGGCGTTGCGGATAGCCACCTCAGACGGATCGAAAGGGGGCTTTGTGCACGGCACGGCACTGCGCCGAGACCTGCCGCACTGCCGCGCGCCGTTCACGCGACGCGCAAATGGCTGGCGTCAAATGCCCGTATCTCGATCACTGTGGGAGTCCTCGCGGCATTCTGTGCGGGGACAGCCATGGCGGCCCTCGTGGTAGCCGGGGCACTGCTGTTCCGCTCGCCCCGGCCGCCCGTTCCCTCCGTGGCGGCGGGCTTGCGGGGCGCACCGGCCTCTCCGCCTGGAAGGGCGGTCCAACCGCAGTTGCAGTTCCGCAGTGGGGGGCAAGAAATAACCCAACGCGTTGCGCAGCCTGCGGGCCAGCCCGGAGGTGGCCGCCAGGCGACGGCGAGGTCGGCGCGATGGCACCGAATGCCCTTACTCGGCGAGTCCGGGATGCTCGACGGACCGAACCCCCGCGCAGGACGGGAGAACAGGGATACCAATCTGCGCACGCTTCGGCCGGCTGAGGGACAATAATTCAATTATCCGGTTGTTCACCCCGTTGCAGGGGTTGGTTCCCGGTAATCCGTCAGTTCCCGGCGGTGTTGCGGATAGGATGTCGCGCCGGTCAGGCCGCTCCCGCTTTGCGAAAATCGGCCCCCGGGCAAAAAAAATCAAAAGATTTTGACGGGAAATGCCGGTCGGCGCACATATGTACATT
>JAJZGH010000340.1 GCA_021798635.1 Planctomycetota bacterium
AGCCGGGTGGCTCGATCCCCGTGTATTGGTCCGGCGTCTCCAAGATTGGCCGCAGGGCGAGCCGCTTGATCGTTGCGATCTGATCCAGGCCCTCCTGCGCATGGCACCCGACCACCGTGCGGTCGCGCTTGGCCAGGCGGAGGCCCTCCCGGGAGAAGTCGGATCCGTTTTGCGCTACGCACTGGGCGGTAGCGAGCCTGGTGGGAACAAGGGGGGACATGAAAGCCACTGTGAAGCCAAGCTTCGCTGGGCCATCGGCGGATCGCCGCCACAGTCGCACGACACCGCGCTTTGGATTGCTGCCGCGAGGGCGCGACGGCCTGACGGCGCATTTCTGGATTTTTCGGCCGCGCCGGAGACACTGGGACCAGACGCCGCATTGCCTGCCAGCTACTCTTGGGAGGTCGGGACAGCGAATTCTTGGCGGAAAAATGAATTGCGTATCCATCCCACGGCTGCTCCGGCTGTCGCAGCCGGGAACACTTCAGTCGACCGCCCTACTGTCTTGCTCAACGAGTTTCGCGACGAAATATTCCCGTTCGATAGTCTCTTGGGAATCCGTTGCCGATTAGCAATTTGGCCGGTTGACCCAGAGGCCATGTTCGCCTGTGGGGCGCAGGCCATCGCGAGCCGTCTGGACAGCCCCGCGTCAAGCCTCTCCCCTGCGTCCCCGTATTTCGAACCGCTTTTTGACCCAGATACGCCCTTCTCGGAAATGGCCCAGTTGTGCGTGGCCTTGGGGTTGTTGTCCAAGGATGCCGGGGCCCGTGGCATGGCGATTGATGTAATGCTTGAGCTGATCAAGGACGGCCGCTGTATCGGCAAGGAGTTGGGCGCTTTGTATTCTAAACTAAGTGCTACAAAATACCTGGTTCGCCTCAATCGCCTGGCGGATGCACTGGCCGAAGTGGCGAGGGCTTCAATTTTACATAGGCACGCGGCCACCAGCCTGGTTGAGGCTCTACTGGCATCGCTGCGTCCGCCGGCACCGGATGATCTGCACTATCTGTTAACTCCTTTGCGGGAGTGGCTCGCTGCAAGTGGTCGAGCCTTGACACCCGCATGCAACGCTCTCCTGCATTCGATCAATGGCGGAGGTAAAACGGCAAAACTGGCGGGCTGTCTCAAATCACAGTCCGGATCCTCTCGACCGCAAACCCAAGTTTATGCGGACGCGCTGCGCGCACGAATCGCGCGGGCCAAACGCTGGCAACAACATTCTTCGCAAATGGCTCCCGTAAATGCACCATTGTGACGTGACGGCCTGCAGAAACAAAAGCGGAGAGGCGGAAAATACGATTAGGAACCGCCAGCGAAGCGGTATTGTTTGCGGCGTGGACGTCGATCCCAGTTGAAGGCGAATTGTGGCGGATAACTCGTGGCCAATTTCGCCCGCTTTCTATTACCCCGTGACTTCACTGGCGCACCGGACTGTGCGGATAAGCACGACGGGCTGTCGAACTTTCAGGAATCGAGAGCCTATTTTGATTTCACGGCCATGCGTGCCGTGCGAAAAAACTCTTGTCCGGAATATTGGAACGGATATCCTGGGGAAGTACACGAAGTACACCGTCGGATTTTTCTTGACTTGTGCCAATGGGGCGAGTTACCCTTGGCGGCCATGAACCGGTTATTATACGGAATCACGCGGCTGGAACTGATTGTGGTGATCGTGGCGGCGGCCCTGCTCACCTGCCTGATCCCTTTCTTGGCGAGGCCGAAGTATCTTGCCAACCGCGCCGTTTGTTCTGCTAATGTGCGCGGAATTATCCAATCCATGATCATTTATGCTCAAAGCAACAATGGCCGGCTTCCGTGCACGCCCGGACCGGATGGAACTACTTACAGCAATGCGCCGCAGGTTCCTATGAATTTGCCCGCCGTTCCCACCACCAAAGCCGTTATTTCCGCATGGTTTGGCAACAGCAAAGCGCCACATGGCTCCGATTTAGGTAACCCGCTGGCATGCTTGTGGCTGCTGGTACTTGAGGGACAGGAAAATCCAAAAAGTTTTATCTGCCCGTCGGACCCGATTGCGACCACGCCATCGGAGGAATATAAATCAACGGGAACGGATAACGACCCGCAGTTTCAGCCGAACTTTGGCGTGATGAAAAATAGAAAAACTCCGAATTGTGATGGCCAGGGGGAAAGCTATTCCATCGCCTATCCGTGGCGGCCCGCTTCTACCGCGAAAATAGCACGGGTTGGAAGTTGGTGGAGGGACGACGACGGCTCGAAGGTGGCGTTAGTCAGCGACATGGCCCCGGCGGATATTGCGGCGATTGGCCGGGATAATCGCATTGCTACGACGTTGCCAGGGGATAACACTTTTGGAAATTATATTTATAATTCCATGAATCACCGGGGCAAAGGTCAGAATGTCGGGTTCGGGGATGATCATGTTTCTTGGAATACCAACCCGTATTGCGGCATCCACCATGACAATATTTTCACGTATTATCGTCATGAGTACCGTGGCCATGGCGATTCCGTGGCTGCTCCGCAGGCGGGCTTAAGCGAATTGGGCAATGCCGCCCCGGTGCCGACAATCCTCGGCCTCAAGCCTGATTATGACATTTGCATGGTTCCGGTGCGCAACGGCAGTCAGTACGGCAAAAAAATGCGGAGGTGGTGAAGTTGGACGTATCGCAACCCATCAACCCGAACAGCGTTCCAAGAAAGCACGGGGGCATTGTCAATTGGCTATTAGCTGAGATTCCTCCAAGATCGGTGGGTGGAATTCTTGCGGTCGCACTGGCAATGTGGGTTCCAGTTTTGGCGGAGGCGTTCTTTAATCCCGATTGGTTCCCGACCTTACCCGCCAAGCTCTGGATCACGATGGCCACTGCTGCGGGATTTCTGTCATTGGCCGGGCTTGGACGAGTTCGTCGCGATATTCGCCGGGCAAAAACAAAGGCCGGCAAAGGTGCAATAGTTCTGGCAATAGTGCCATTGCTGGCGATGGCAGCGCTTACAATACTCCAGTTCGCCGTTATTTTGGTAGTGATGCTGAACCGCCCTTAGTTCATAAGACACCGATGGTTCCACTGACGCTCCGGATGGGACGGATTCCTGCGGAATTGCGTCGGAAAGCATTACACAGAAAATCTTTGCGCGCTGCGAAGAAATCGGCGGATTGGGGCACAGATTTCGCTCCTCGGAAACGCTCCAAGCTCCACGCGGAAGCGTTAATATTGGGGAATGAGGCGCTGGTGCAACATTGTTCCCGAAGGCACGCTTGGTTTTCGCGCCAGGTGCCTTTCATTTTGCGTTGCGCCGTTTTATACGCAATAATGATTTCTCCTGTTTGTCAACAAAATCCGTTCCGGGAATCACAGGAGAATCGCGAATGTCGCAACCCAGCAAATTGGACCATTATTTCTTCAGGGCTTTTACCGCCCTATCCCTCTTAGCGGCCTTTCCCGCCGCGGCCGCAGCGCCGATTCCCGCTACCCATGCCGCCCTGCGCTCCGCCGGGCCATTAACCAAAAATGGCTACGTCAATTACGTGGCGAAGTTTAACCAACGCTTCGGCAAAGGTGTTACCGCATCAAACAATGCTGCGGTGCCGCTGGTAATTTTATTCAGGCCGGACTCGTTTCAAGACTCCACGACCAAAGTGGTGGCTGGAAAAGTGATTTACGTGCCGGACAAAAATTACGGACGCGAGATGCGCAGATCGCTGGGAATTTCCAAGCGTGATTTAACGGGACCGCGTTTTGTCAGCTACCAGAAGTTCCGCCGACACGCCGACGCGGCGGCGGTAGCACAGGACCTTGGCTTGGCCGGGAATTTACCCCCTGCGCCGCACTTTACGCCGGCAAGACTTTATATGCATCCGTGGTCGGCCAAGGCCAATCCATGGACTGCTGCGTTCTTAAATGCCAATGCCGGAGCTTTGGATATTGCCCGGACGGCATTCTCCCGTCCACGCTTTTTCCTGCCGCTGGTTGGACCCGCCGGGGGCGACCACCGTATGGCCACCGCAGTGGGTTCGATACTCCCGGCCCTTGCTCCTGCCAAGGCTATTTGCAACGGACTTGTGGCGCAGGCTATGTTGGCATTGCATCAGGGCCGCCTGCGGAGATGTCAGCAAGATTTGCTGGCCGTCCATCGGCTGGCCCGGTTATTAACCCGCGAACACTTTCTGATCACCAACCTTATAGCTATGTCCATTGAGGCGATGGGGTGTCAGGCGGATATCGCTATGGCCAATTCCCATAAGCTGTCATCGGAAGCCTTGCACAACTACGTGAATCAGCTGTTGCCGCTTCCCCGGCCCACATCGGTG
>JAJZGH010000079.1 GCA_021798635.1 Planctomycetota bacterium
CGACGACGTGGTTGCCATAGAGCACCGTGGTGATAACCCGGTGGTTGATTAGCGGCATTGGATCAACCACCGGATTATCATCCGGTGCTCTACAAGTTGCCGCGACGATGGAGCCCACGAGACAAATGCGAGCGCCGCCCAATGGGCGGGAAAAAAGCACGCCGGCTTGCTGCGTTACGACTTTTTTTTGTAGACGTTAAGGCCGATTTTTTCATCTCGATCCGGAACGGTTACATTGCCTTCGGTGGAGGCAATGATGATGGTCTTGCCGGACGCGGACGGTCCAAATTGTTTACTTAAATCGACCCTGATGGTTAGGATATCGCCTTCGACTTTCATATCCACATTTTTCATCCCGTTCTCCTTTGCTGTTTGCGGCCAATATCTAACTTGGCTGCCCGGTACTATACCGGACATAGCGTAGGAGCGACAGTACCGGGTGGATTGCAGGCGGATTGCTGGGTGAGTTCCACCACCGGCAGAGCCGGCGGCGTTGTGAAGTTTCGCCGCGGAACGCCTCGATTGGAAATGTTGGCAGCCCATTGCGAACTGGGCGCTTGCGCCAAACCGGGGCAGCCGGTATCATTTATTTGATACCGGTGGGCGATGTCGGGCTGGAAAGAAAATACCGCACCATCCGGCCGGCATAGGAGATATTTAATGAGCGTTATATGGATGAATGGCAAACTGGTGGCCCCGGAACAGGCCACCGTGAGTATTTTTGATCATGGGGTACTGTATGGCGACGGCGTATTCGAGGGGCTGCGGCAATACAGCGGCCGCGTGTTCCGCCTGACGGACCATATCAAACGGCTCTACGCCTCGGCGCGGGCGATTCGCCTGGATATCCCTTATCGTGCCGAGGACCTCACCGCGGCTATCAATGACACGCTCCAAGCCAATAAACTCACTGATGCTTATATTCGTCTGGTGGTAACCCGCGGTGCCGGATCGCTGGATATTTCCCCCGCCAACTGCGGCACGCCGGGCGTGTTTATTATCGCAGGGCGCATTGCCATGTATAGCGAGGAAACCTATCGCCAAGGCATGGCCATCGTCACCGCCAGCACGCCACGCATCGCGGCGGCGGCGCTATCTCCACGTATTAAGAGCCTGAATTATCTCAATAACATTCTGGCCAAATGGGAAGCCATCGACGCCGGCGTGGCCGAAGCGGTCATGCTGAATCATCTGGGATTCGTATGCGAGTGCACAGCGGATAATATTTTTATTGTTCGAGACGGGCAATTAATCACGCCCGCTGAAGAAAGCGGAATTCTGTTGGGTGTCACGCGCGGCGTGGTGCTGGAGCTTGCCGAAACCGCCGGGATTCCCACGCGGCAGACCAATTTAACCCGATATGATCTGTACACGGCGGACGAATGCTTCCTCACCGGCACGGGGGCGGAAATTGTTCCGGTGGTCAGCGTGGATAAGCGCTCCATCGGCAACGGAAAGCCCGGGGGCATGACCCGCCAACTCACCGACGCCTTTCATCAGTATGTTCGCACACACTAAGCGGGCGCAGAGCACGACGGCGGGATTGCGGCAGACATGGACAATGGCAGATTTCAACCGTCCACGGTTTCAAGCTTGGCATAACTGAGCATCAACGTGCGGCGGCCTGAGGCCTGAAAATTTATTTCAACACGGTAATCGCCCCCCACTTCATCAACGCCTTCGACGCGGCCGATACCGAATTTGGCATGGCGTACCAGCGTACCCCGGCGGAAACGGGTATTGCCCACCGCCGGTGACTCCTGCACCGGCCGCGCCGCCGGCCGTCCCGCCCCCATTGGAGAATAGCCGCTCGGAGCGTGATAGCTGGCCCCATCACGAAATCCCAGAGAGCCTGCGGGACGTTGAAGTATTGTGAGGTCCACAACGTCCAGACACTCCTCCGGAATTTCCGCGAGAAACCGCGAGGGATTTTTCGCTTCACTGCGGCCCATCATCGTGCGATAGGTGGCACGAGTTAGAATCAGATGTTTCATCGCCCGCGTGATACCCACAAAAGCCAGACGACGCTCCTCTTCCAAATTCATTTCCGCGGCGTTTGAGCCGAACATGCGCTGATGGGGAATTAACCCGTCTTCCATGCCGACCATTGCGACAACCGGAAACTCCAGACCCTTGGCCGCGTGGAGCGTCATAAGCGTGACGGCGGCGTTCTGATCCTTCATGCGGTCCGTATCCGAAACCAGCGTGACTTGCGTGAGATATTCCTGCAAACTTCCGCCAGGATTTTGACGATCAAATTCCGCGGCGACATTGACAAGTTCAAGGATATTGGCGTTACGCTGTTCATCGTCTTCACCGGAGCCGGATTTGATGAGTTTCATACCGGATTGTTCAATGACCGCCTCCATTATTTCAGCAACCGGTATCACCGAAGAATGATCTGTTTCGCCCTCCGGGGAATCACCTGTAAATTCCACGCCATCTTCGGGCATATCAAAATTTGAATCGGCTGCATCCGAAGCGACCCCGTCAGCAGCCAGGAGCGGGTCAAATAGCGGATCAAACGCGGAATCTTCCGCAGCCAAGCCATTAACGGGAACGGCCGAATCAGTGGAATCGTCATTGGCTGAAAAATCGAACATGCCAGAGGGGGATTCCCCGGAGTCCCCAGGTTCTCCATATCCTCCAGATTCTTCGCTGACGGCTTGATCTTGCCCGGGGATGCCCGGGGATGAACGGACAAATTTCTTACGCCAGGAATCAATCATGGCAGAAAATTTGCGGGAGGCTTCGCCGGCACGTTTGGGAAGCCCCTCAATGGTTTCCGCGCGGCGGCAGGCGTCCATCAGCGTAAGTCCGTGTTCGTTGGCGTAACCGGCCAGACGCGCCACGCTGGTGGATCCGATGGATCGGGCGGGGACATTAATCACTCGCTCCAGGCTGATGTTGTCTTCCGGGGTGGTGATCAGCCGCAGATAGGCAATGACATCCTTGACTTCTTTGCGGCCGTAGAATTCTGTGCCGCGGATAATCTGATACGGCACGCCGGATTTCATCAACGCATCTTCCAATACCCGGGTCATGGCGTTGATGCGGTACATCACAGCCATTTTCTCCCAGCCGATATTCTGCTGATCATGAAATTCTTTAAGACGTTTGACCAGTTCCTGGGCTTCCTGATGCTCATCAGCGCAAACCAGAGCCAGAATTTTGGGGCCGGTTTCATTTTCCGTCCAAAGGTCTTTGTTTTTCCGGGCTATATTATTGGAGATCAACGCAGAGGCGGCTTGGAGAATGATTTTGGTGCTGCGGTAATTCTGCTCAAGAAGCACAACTTTGGCCTTGGGGAAAAATTGCTCAAATTCCAGAATGTTGGACAAATTGGCCCCCCGCCAGCCATAAATAGATTGATCCGGATCGCCGGTGACGCAGATATTTTTATGGCTCATCGCCAGCATGTGGGCAATGACAAACTGGGCGTGGTTCGTATCCTGATATTCATCAATGAGGATATAGCGAAATCTTTCCTGCAATTGGGTTCGCACATCGGCATGATCGCGCAGCATAACAGCGGTTTTAAAAAGCAGATCGTCGAAATCGACGCCTTTGTTTTCATTCATCAGTTGTTCATACGCCATGTAGGCACGGGCGATGTGGCGATCATTAAACATGGTGGCGGTTTTACTGAATGCCTCAGCGGATTTGAGCTTGCTTTTGGCATCACTGATCGCACTGAGCACCCGGTCCGGTTTCATGGAATCAGGTGAAAGCCCGGCTTTTTCCATGGCTTGCTTGACCAATTTAAGCTGATCGGACGTATCCATAATATTGAAATTAGCGGCCAAGCCCACGACCGGGGCATACTCCCGGAGGAGCCGGGCGCACAGGCTGTGAAACGTTGCCACCGTTACACCGCGCGAGAGTCGCGCGGGCATAGCACGGAGCAGTTCCATGGTGCGATGCCGCATTTCTCCAGCGGCTTTATTGGTAAATGTGACCGCCAGAATATTCCATGGCGGAATGCCGTTGGCCACCATGTAGGCAATTCGGCGGGTAATCGTGCGGGTTTTGCCCGAGCCTGCGCCGGCCAGCACCAGGAGCGGTCCGTCGATATGGGAAGCCGCCTCGCGCTGCGGCGCTGTTAAACCTTGAAGAATTTCATTTGCATCAACCGACATCCAAGAACCTCAATTACCTCAATTATCTCAATCACGTTCATCCTATAGCCCATTGGCCAGGACAAAACTGTTACTATACACCAAGCGGACACGATGACGAATCCAAGATTTTTCCAGGAGCCTTTCCGAGAAACGGCCGGGGCGCGACAGCGTGATTTTTTGCCTCTCGGAAGAGCGTCGCGTCATAGAGCACCGTGGTGATAACCCGGTGGTTGGCGGGCGACACTGGATCAACCACCGGATTCATCCTCCGGGGGTTTTTCCGGCACAGAGTCGTCCGATTCCGGCGGAAGCAAATGGAACAATTCCTGAATAGCGCCGGCGAGGCGAATTCGGCGATGATGGGCCGTCTGAGTGGTTAATTCGGTCACCGGTACATGGAGAATTTTGCCCACGATCCGATGGGCCATTTTACGCACAGCCTGTTTTTGTGATTCGCTAAACTCCGGATTGGCGGCCAGGAGAGCATCCAATTCCTGATCACTGATTTCCCGACACTGATGATACAGCGCCTTGACCACAGGACCGGTGTTCCGCGCCGCGAGGTAGTGCATGCAATCCGCAATATGCCGTTGGATAATATCGCGGCTCAAATCTACTTTGGCCCCCCGTTGACCCCGATTATTTTGGGCCACGCGTTCCAGGTCGTCAATGTTATAAAGATAAACATTCCCCAGCCGCGCAACGTGGGAATCCACATCGCGGGGTACAGCGATATCCACAATCACCAGCGGACGGTATTGCCGAGCTTTCATCAGCGGTTTGAGGGTTTCGGCAGTGATCAGCGGTTCGGGTGATCCGGTGCTGGCTAACACAATATCCGCGGTAGTTAACAGCTCACTGAGGCGGGAAAAATCAGCGGATTCCAAGCGGTACCGCCCCGCCATTTCGGCGCTTTTCTCGGCCGTGCGGTTGGTGACAATCGTACGGCCCGGATGCACTGCCATCAGGTGCTGCAGCATGAGGGCCGCCATTTTCCCGGCACCGACGAGCAACACGGTCTTATCATCAAAGCGATCAAACACGCCGCGCAGCAAATCCACCGCCACACTGGCGATCGACACATGGCCGTCCCCCAGTCCGGTCTGTTCATGCACGTCTTTGGCGGCGGCAAAGGAACGCTGAAATAGCGCATGAAATACCGGTCCCACCGCCTGAACCGCAGCGGCCCGTTGATAGGCCTGTTTGACCTGACTGAGGATTTGCGTCTCGCCCAGGACCAGAGAATCCAGAGAACTTACTACATTAAATAAGTGTTCCACCACGGCCTGCTGCTGCATGCGATAAATACTGCCGGCCGTTTCCGCGGAACCCACGCCCCGGTTATCAGCAAGAAATTCAACCAGTTCATCGGCCGTGGGCGGCGGGCTGCCGTGCGGGGCGGCGTAAAGTTCCACGCGGTTACAGGTGGAAATAATGACCACTTCGGAAGCTGGGAAGCGTTGCTTAAAGGCCGCCAATGCCTCTTCCGCAGCCTGATCGGAGAACGCCAGAGCTTCCCGCAGACGCACCGGTGCCGTGCGATGGTTCAACCCCACCATCAGGACGGAAGTTTCAGATGGAATAATATTCTCCATACGCGAGCTTACAAAACCCTTATAACATGAGGACGAAAACCGTCATCAGCAAAGCAAATCCAATAATACTTAACCAGGCACAGCGCGCGCCACGCAAAATCGGTACAAACCGCATGTTTAATAGCGATCCATACACCAGCCAGACCACAGCAGTCAGCAACACCTTAGGAGAAAAATACCAGTGTTGGCCCATGAGTTGCGGATCACGAACCGCCCGGAAAATGCCGGTAATGGCCGCCAAGGTTAATAACGCAAACCCCAGCACAATGGCGTGACGGGTAAATTTTTCTATCGAGGCTAAAGAAGGTAAGGCAAATAAGTCCCATCCGGCCTGTCCACGCTTTTTCAGTCGGCGGTCAGCCAGCAGATAGGTGATTCCTCCGACACAACCGGCCGCAAAACTTGCGGTCCCCAGCAGCACACTGGCAATGTGCGCCGCCACCCACGGGTTATGCGCACCGAAATGCCGCACGCCGGAAAGGCCCAGCACAATTCCCAGCACCATTAAGGCAAAAATCATGGGAAGTAAAAAGGTGGCCAAGGCCCACAAGTGACGTGTCCAGCGCAAATAGGCCCACAGCAGCGACAGCACCAATCCCAGCAGTAAAAAGGCGTCAAAATAATTGGACAACGGCAGCGTGATACGGCGCGCATCAACCATGCGGCTTATCAAGAGCAGTGTGGTTAAAAATACGCCGTTGCCCACCGCCCAGTTGGGAGAAATCGGCACGGTGCTTTTAACCGGTGAGTTCTGCAAGGCCGCGCGCCGGCGGCCGGATATCTGGAATTGCAGCCAGAAGGCCGCGAGAAACGACAACGCCGCGCCGCTGGCAGTCGCAAACTGTAAAATCGTCAGATGCGTGTATGGTTCTAGAGAACTGGACATGATCTGCTAAACCCTCGGTTCCGTTGCCGGAGTGGCAACCGTGGGGGAAGGATGCATGGCTTCCGTCAGCCACTGCTGAAAAAGTTTTTCGGCCTCGTTTTCGCCGGACTGCCGAATCGTGTCCCGCATAATTTCACCCGATAGCCGCTGCAAAAGCTTGCGGCGAAGTTCGACATCGGAAACCTGTTGCAGCACTTCCTGCCGCCACCGTGCGGATAACTGTATCTGCCTGATAAGCGCTGCATCCATGGCGTGCGCCAGTTGCCGCGCCAACTCTCCGGATAAGCCCGGAGACGCACCGCCGGAAGTTACCGCCAAAGTCACCGGTCCGCAGCGTTTTACCGCGGGGCCAATAAAATCACCATCCTCCGGCATATCGCACCGGCAGCAAAGTATTCCCCGCGCTGCGGAATCTGAATAAACGAGGGCATTGACGTGCTGGTTATTTGTTGCGGCAAATACGAGCACCCAGCGACCCGCTTGCACCCGGGCCAGATGGCCCGCCTCGTAGGCTGATGAGATACGTTGCACCGCAGGCCACGCCGCAAAACCCGGATGGAATTCCATGCTGACTACCGACACCAACGCCCCCGCCGCCACGAGACCTTCCGCTTTACGCAAAGCCACCGCGCCGCCCCCCACGATCAGCACCGGTTTTGCGTTGAGCCTGAGAAATATGGGGTAGAGTTCATCCATTCATGCTCTATTTTAGCAAAAAGAGGTCCTCATGTCCTATTCTGATTCGAGAGTGGCTTATTTGAAGCCTTGAGGGCCACCGGATCTATAATATTTTTTCTCAATTGCGGCCGTGAGATCAATTCCGTGGATATTGGCCAGCGTACAAAGCCACGCCGCGACATCGGCAAATTCCTCTTCCTGATTGGCTCGGTCATCGCCTTGTAGCGCGGTGGCCAATTCACCCACTTCTTCGATCAGCCACATGAATGTCGGTGCCGATCCGCGTTGGATATCCCGGGCGGAATATTTATCACGAATATGATCTTGGAACTGCTGAATAGTCAGACTTTCGGACATTTTTTACCTTTCGTTGTTTTACCAGCGTGCTCTAGCTCTGGGCCTCGTGCCCCTGAACCACCACGGTCCGCGCCAGGATATCGCCAATGCGCTGGCGATCCGGCGACACAAACATGAATACCAGCACCACTATGGCAATTAACTCAGGGATGCGAAATAAATTCCGCGTCAGCAATGCCACAAATCCAGGTCGCTGGCCTGTTAAATCCACCACGCGAAGTCCCAGAATCCACTTCCCAAACGACCGGGCAAAAATCAGTTCCGCGACGGTTACGTGTATTTCATAAATCGCTAGGAGCCACAAAAACTGCGGAGCCTGCAGCAGTTTCTGGGGGTTAAACAACAGGTCCAGTGACGCGCCGGCCATTTTTACCCAATCTTGTCGGGAATAGAGGTGAAACACCAGCATAATGATCAGGGCGGAGATGGCCAAATCTATCGCGGCTGCTCCGAATCGGCGGTACAGACGCGCCACCTTGAATTCGGCACTGATTTTAAGCGAACCAAACGGCTCCTTGCGCCGCCAAACGGATAATGCCAGAAGCACAATCAGAGCGGCAAAAATCAAACGTTCATAGGCTCCCGGAGCCGGCGGTAAGGTGGCCAGCGGAACAATATCTTCGGGGCCTTGGAGCAACTTGCCCGAACGGCTGAATGTGTATTGCACGAGCTTTTGCTTCGGCTGATGCAGAAGAAGCGCCAAGCAATCACCATCCCGCCCCATGGCTATGTCAGCAAAGGAACTGCCGACAATGGCCGATACCAGCGGTTTAGTCCAAGGCGTAAATTGAAGCTTTCCGCCCGCCGATGCGCGCACTCTCAGCGCGTTGATAGTCGTTCGCCCGGCAACGCCGGAAGAAGTCCAGGCCAAAATGCCCTGCCGGGCAAACTGTGCGGCAAGAATTCCGTGCGCCGCATGGCTCAGCGGAACTGAGGGCAGCAGTTGCCAAGTCGGGCGGGCCAGATTCATGGCTTGCACAGAGAGGCTGCCTCCGCCCGCTAAGTGAAACAAGATCAACTGATCGTTGACGGCCATGAGTACCATTCGACCGGTGATCAAAGAATTTGAGAAAGCCCCTGGCAAAGACGGTGTCGGGAGGAAGGACCATCGATTGTCATGAAGTTTCAGAAAATGCCAGACCGGCAGAGCTTTTAGCACTTTCGCGGGCACTGTGGCTGCTGGTGCGTGCGCCGAGGGTTTTGTGGCATCCGGAACTCCGTTGGCGAGAGCATGGACTTGGGCAAGAATCCGTTGGGCCTGGGAAACAACAGGCTTTTCCGCCGGGGCCGCCGTGCCGTAAGCCAGAAGATAAACATCACCGTTCAGTGTGGCTGCGGCCACGGGTGAAAAATCACCGGGCGTTATCGGCAGGCTTATTGATTCCTTGCGCCCAAAACAGACACCATATCCATGCTGAAAAAAAAGGTAAATGCCGTGCTTCATACCGCCACTGTCCGGATTTTCCATCGCCACGGCGCAGAGCGGAACACCTGTAAAGCGGCCCGCCGAGATTTGCCGCCACAGGGCCGCGTTGCCTTGCCGGGCATTGAGGGCATGGGACAACAATACAAATTGCGCCTGTGGGCTGGGCTTGGAATGTTGCGCGGGAACGCTCAGCCATAAATGTTCTTTGCTGCCGGCGGCCAAGATCCGGGGCAATGCGATAAGCCGCGATTCAGAAGGCTTTTTAGCAAGGGATGCTGCTGCGGCACCGGCCGGAAGAGCCGACAATATGCCCCCGCTAAGCGCAAGAATCACCGCGATCACGCAGAATACCAATAGACCAATACGGTTGACGGAATTTCTCATGCCTGCATTTTAGGGCTGACGGGCAAACTTCGCGACTGCTCTCGACAAAGATACGGCAGTCCAGAGTTTACGCAGCGCATAATTTGTATATCATGGTCGAGCATGAGTGAGTCATTTACGACAACGCGAATGCGCCGTCTCCGGCGCGGTGGCATTCTTAGAGATATGCTGGCACAAACCACCCTTTCACCCGCCCACTTTGTCGCGCCGCTGTTTGTGCGAAGCGGGCAGGCTATTCGTCGGCCCATTCTCAGTATGCCGGGGCAGTTTCAACTTTCGCCGGATATGGCATTGGAAGAACTTTCAGATATGGCGGCGCGTGGCATTAGAGCGTATCTGCTTTTTGGTGTGGTGGATACTGAGGATAAAGATGAGTCCGGCAGCCACGCACATGACCCGAACAATGCAGTCTGCACGACGTTGCGGCTGGCACGCGATGCAGGAATAAACATGCTAGCAATAACGGATTTATGCTATTGCGAGTACACGACCCACGGCCACTGCGGGCCGCTGACGCAGAGTATGGAAAAAACGTCCCGGCGCAAAACCGACAAATTCCCACCATCCAAGCGGGGCAAACCCTTATCCACTTCCGTTACCACGGTGGACAATGACGCCACTATCGCGCAGTTGGGCCGGCAGGCGATACTCCACGCCAAGTCCGGTGCGGATATGGTGGCTCCTTCCGGAATGATGGATCATGGGGTGGCGGCCATTCGCACAGCGCTTGATGCCGCAGGTTATCACGACACGTCCATACTCAGCTATGCGGTAAAATATGCCAGTGGATTTTACGGACCATTTCGTGAAGCGGCTGAATCACCACCGCAATTCGGAGATCGTCGCGGTTACCAGATGGATTTTCGCCGTGATTCTCGGGAAGCTGTGCGCGAAGCCGTGATGGATGTCGGCGAAGGTGCGGATATGGTCATGGTTAAACCGGGCATGGCGTATTTGGATATACTTTCGGCGGTGTGGCGGGCGGTTGATGTGCCCTGTGCGGTGTATCAGGTAAGCGGGGAATACGCCATGTTTAAGGCTGCCGCGCAAGCAGGCTGGATCGATGAAAAACAGTGCGTTCTGGAAATGATGCACGCCTTTCGACGGGCGGGAGCAGCCTTTATTATTACCTACTACGCCTCGGAAATTGTTGAATGGCTGCGCGAATGACGCGAACCAAGATGAGCCAAATTGAGCCAGAATAACCGTTGACTTTTCTTCCGGTACCGGCTATAAATTAGAAAGTATTGGAAAAATGGAAAGCCCTGAACCATGAAATTGAATTTGAACAACCTCCTGGCCCTGGCACTAAGTGAAGGAATTACCGGTCGCTCTTAGGGTTGTTTTTTTATAAAAAAGTTTGAAAAACCCTGCGAGTGACCCTCGCGGGGTTTTTTTATGGCATAATTCAGGAACGTTTTTTTAGGAGTCTTATCCATGGACACCGGCAGGAACCATCCGTCTGAAACCGTCAGTTCCGAAATCAAACCGCAGGTGCTGATATTTGACACAACGTTGCGCGATGGCGAACAGTCGCCGGGAGCGTCGCTGAATTTGCCGGAGAAACTGGAGATTGCCCACGCCCTGGAAAATCTGGGCGTCGATATTATTGAGGCGGGATTTCCCATTACCAGTCCGGGAGATTTTGACGCTGTCAGTGCTGTCGCTTCGGAAATTACCAATGCGACGGTTGCGGGACTCGCCCGCTGTACCGAGCGCGATGTGCGCCGCGCGGGCGAAGCCGTGCGCAAAGCCGCACGGGGCAGAATTCATATTTTCCTGGCCACCAGCAAAATTCACCGCGAATTCAAGCTCAAAAAGGCCAAAGAAGAAATTATCCGTCTTACCGTTGAGAACGTGAAACTGGCCCGCGAATATGTCTCGGATGTGGAATTTTCCCCGGAAGACGCCAGTCGTACGGAGTTGGATTATCTCGCTGAAGTGGTTCATGCCGCCATTGAAGCAGGCGCTACAACCATTAATTGTCCAGACACCGTGGGCAATGCGACACCCGCGGAATATCGGGCGATGTTTGAATATCTCTTGGCGCATGTACCCGGCGCGGGAAAAGTTGTTTTCAGTTCACATTGCCACAATGATCTGGGATTGGCGGTGGCGAATTCATTGGCGGCGGTTGCAGGCGGTGCGCGGCAAATTGAATGCACCATCAATGGCATCGGCGAGCGGGCGGGCAATGCCGCGTTGGAAGAGGTGGTCATGGCCATGCGAACGCGGCCGGATCAATATCCGTTTGGCACGCGCATTAACACGCGCCGGTTGGTACCGTGCTCGCGACTGGTCAGCAGTTTGACCGGGCTTCATGTACAGCGGAATAAGGCCATCGTGGGAGAAAATGCGTTCGCGCACGAAGCCGGGATTCATCAGGATGGTATCCTGAAAAATCGCAGCACCTATGAAATTATGGCACCTGCGGATGTGGGCTGGGTGCAGAACAAACTGGTATTGGGCAAACACAGCGGCCGCCACGCGTTTCGCCAGCGATTGGAGGAACTGGGCCATGCTCTGGATGAGGCGGCACTGGACCGGGCCTTCGCAGCGTTCAAGGTACTTTGCGACAAGAAAAAAGAAATCTATGATGAAGATTTGGAAGCCCTGGTCGATGAGCAATTGAAAACCGAACGGGCCTTGTTTCAGCTCAAAAGTCTGCAGGTGATGGCCGGTACACATGGCGTGGCCACAGCGACGGTTACCTTGGTAGATAGCAGCGGTGCGGAAATTACTGACGCGGCGACGGGCGATGGACCGGTCGATGCCATGTTCGCAACCATTCAGCGGTTGACCAAAATTTCTGCGACTCTGGACTCCTTTCAGGTGCGCAGCATCACCGGCGGCCGTGAAGCACAAGGCGAAGTATCCGTGGAACTCACCCACAGTAATCGCAAAGTCCGCGGTCGAGGCTTCAGCACGGATATTCTGGAAGCTTCCGCCAAAGCCTATCTGGCGGCCATTAACCGTATCCGGACGATGAATGATCGAACCATCGGTCAGGCGTCATCCTTGGAGGCGTAAAGAATGTTGCGCCATAAGCAGAAGAACCGATTTTATGATCAGACGGCTCTGGCTCCGCACTATGTCAAAAAAATCCCCACCGATGGCTTTACGGGAAAGCCGCTGAAATATCATCTGCTCAATGGTGCCCAGAGCTTTAAGCTTTATAGTGTCGGCCGCAACGGCGTGAACAACGGCGGAAAGAGCAAGGGTGCCGGCAATGATGATATTTCCGTCCGCGGCGGTACGACGATGGCAAAACAATAGATATGCGCGCTCAGGGTTCTATGGCGATTCCACCGGCGGCATTTAACGGGCCGAGCTTTCGCAATAGCTTTGCAACTTTACCGCTTTGCCAGTCGCCGCAGTAGCGGCACATCGGCTAACTCAGGCACTTGTAGCCAACGCATCAGCAGGCCGTATATCAAGGCGGCGGTTGGTACAAGAATTAACAGTTCAATCAGCGATGCCAGCCAACGTGGCAGGGAGTATAGCAAGCTGCTGTGTTGCATAAATAACAGCAACATCGCCCCGAGCAACAGCATGATTCCTGCACCCGCTAATGACTTTCCCGCCATGCTCGCCACTTGGCCAAGCTTTTCAAGTTTCATGCGCCGCTGCAGAATAAACAGGAGAATTCCACATTGCACCATCGCAGAGATGCTGGTGCTGGCGGCAATTCCACCTTCCTGCATAAACCAGATCAGCGATAAATTCAGCGTGATATTCAATGCCACCATGCCCACGGCCACCTTCATGGGCGTCATGGCGTCCCGCCAGGCGTAAAACACCCGCACCAGGATCATTTGCATTTCAAACGCCCAAATCCCTATGCAGAACCACCGGGCGGTCCACACAGCTTGCGCCACATCCGCCGCACTGACTTTGCCGCCGAGATAAATTGCGGAAATCAGCGGCTGGGAAATCAGGATCATCCCCAGCGTTGTCGGCAGACTTATAAACAAACTGCGCCGTAATCCAAGCCGTAGCAACTCGCCGGTGCGGGAAGCATCCTGATGGGCACCTGCATCAGAAAGGCGCGGAAAAATCACCGTGGCTGTTGCGACACCAAATACGCCAACCGGCAGCAGATAAATTCTTTGCGCTACCGACAACTTACCCAATGCTCCGGCAAGCATCGGAACGTGCACGAGCATACCCGCGATGGTAAAAGTGCTTCGTCCGCCATGCCCATCGGGTGAAAACCACCACGCAATCTGCGAATCCAGAAACGTGTTAAGCTGCACAGCGGAAAGGCCCAGAATCATCGGGGCCATTTTTTTTACAATTTCCCGCACACCCTCCCCGCCCAGCGCCAATGCTCCGCGAAAGCGGAAACCCGTGCGGCGCACTGCCGCAACCAACAGTATGACCTGCAATATGCCGGAAATTACCACGGCCCCGGCCACCCAGTAAATCCGCTGGGTTAAAGCGAGATGCCGTGTCCAAATCCAGACGGGAATTGCCGCGCCTAACGCCATGGCGACATTGGTAATAATCGGCGCTACCGCCTGCGCGGCGAAGCGGTCGGATGCGGTGGCGATCGCCGCGAGAAGCGCTACCAGGCATACCGCGATAGAAAAGGGCAGCATGACCGCGATCATCCCGGCTGCCAGGCGGTTAGCGGGGAGAACGCTATGGGACATCGCGATAGGAATCACGAGGGCTTCGCCGATGATGGTGATGGTGCTCAGCGTGACAATCAGCAGGCTGATCACGGAACGGGCCAGTTGATCCGCAGCGGCCTGTCCCTGTTCTTTGCCAATGCGTTTGTATACGGGCAGGAATACCGCGGTTAAAGCACCTTCGCCAAAAATTCTCCGGAAAAGGTTGGGAAATTGAAACCCCATCCAGAAGGCCGACCACGTGGTGCCGACACCCAGATAATAGCTGCACGCCTTATCCCGTAGCAAGCCGAAGAAACGCGATAAAAGGGTAAGCCCGGAAAATAGATTCGCATAGCGCGTCAGCGCGGCTTTGTGCATGGCGACTGATGGTGCCCCGCCGGCCGGTGCGGGAGTTCCAGCGACAGAATCGGAATTGCTTTCAGGCATGAGGCGCACCACGCTTGGCCGGGTTATCCGCATTTACTTCCTGCGAGCCTGGGGCATGGGCAAGTATTTCGCGCAGGCGCTTGCATACCGTGGCCGGGTCATTGCTGGAAATCACCGCCGAACTTACCGCAATAGCTTTAACTCCGGCGGCCATAAGCTCCGGCAGGTTATCAAGGGAGATACCGCCAATGGCGATGACTGGCAGTGCAAATTCGGCCTGTGCCAGTTCTTTAAGATAGGCAGGCCCGGCGAGGCGCGGCTTGGTTTTGGTGGTCGTGGGAAACATCGGCCCGGCACCGATATAGCTGGCACCCCAGCGGACTGCCTCGCTGGCCTGCTGAATATTTTCCGTGGATACACCAATCATCAACTCCGAACCCGCGAGCTTTCGGGCGTGTTCACAGGGCATATCGTTCTGTCCCAAATGCACCCCTGACGCCCCTGCCGCCAGGGCGATATCTGTTCGATCATTGATGATCGACATGCGGCCAAGGGCGTGACACTCTTGGGCCACAATGCGTGCCCGATCGAACAAATCGCTGTCGCTTAATTGTTTTTCCCGCAACTGCACCACATCGGCACCCCCCGCCAGGATGGCCGTCAGCGTTTCGCGCCACGGGCGGCGGCACAATGATTCTGTCAGCAGCACGTGCAGGCCTGCGCGGGGCATTCTGTTCCGCTGGGCCGCCTGCCGGAGGAGGGACTGCTCCAAGCTATAAGATTGATACCGCATGGATTCAAGGCTCGCCGCCACGGCGGGCGATTGCAATTTGGCCAGTTCCTCCAGCACGCGCAGTGCTTCGGTCAGCCGTTTGGCACCGGCCATGGCCACATTTTCGGCGGTGCCGCGGCGAAGTTCATCGGCGGTTTTAATGGTGACACCCACATCGCCGGGCGTGTCGCGGTGCAGTACAGCATTATCCGCGCCCAGCGAAGTCATGTGAATGCAAAGTTCATGGCGCAGGGTTTTACAGGTGGCGGAAAGCGCACCGTCATTAAGAACAAAGCGGCAGTAATCTTCGAGCGTACGCAGGGCTTCCCGGGCGCGGTTGAAGTTGGCATCCAGCATTCGCATTGTGGTTCTATCCATTGTGGCTGCACCTGCCAAAGTTTTATTTATTCCGCCTCGGAAATCATCGATCGGTTTTTTTACTCATCACTGCCGACGGCATCGGCTTGTCGCGATTGCTGTTCCGACCAAGGCTGGAACCGAGCCACGCCCCGCTTGGAATTCGTGACAAAATCAGCAAATTCCTGTACTTCCGGAATCGCCAGTAATTCGGGGGGCAATAAGCTGATACTTGTTTTTAGCGGCGAGTCTCGGCGTTCCCGGAATAATATTCGGAACATCTCACGCACACCGTTGATGTGTTCTCTGGTCATACCCGAACGGCGCAACCCTACGAGATTCAACTGGGCAATGGTGTTAATTTTCATGACGATGCAGAAGGGAGGAATATCGACATTATGCGCCGAGTTATTGCTGATCATGGCCAGGCGGCCCACGCGGCAGAACTGATGAACAGCGCACAGTCCGCCGACGATCGCCCGGTCAAATACCTGCGCGTGGCCGCCCAGGACGGCACTATTAACCAAGGTCACCCCGTTGCCCACACGGCAATTATGGCCCACATGAGACCCCACCATGAAAAAGCCATTGGAACCAATGACCGTGTCACCGCCGGTGCCGCGATGCACTGTGGCGTGCTCACGGAAAATATTATTTTCTCCGATGATTACCCGGCTGGGCTGGTCGCGGTATTTTAAATCCTGCGGCGCATCGCCCAGCACCGCAAAGCTGTGAACCTTATTGCCCGCCCCCATATCCAGCGGCCCGATGAGTTTAACCTGCGATGCAATCACGCAATTTGCACCAAGGGTCACCGGGCCTTCAATAATGCTGTAGGCCCCGATGCGGACAGAGGGGTCAATACGGGCTTGGGGATCAATTATTGCTGTAGGGTCAATCAATGGATTCATCAGTTCATGCACCTGTGCTGGTGGGACTTTTTACGCTCAATGGCACGCGTGGTTGTGCAGGGGCTTGCCGGGGCGGCACAGCGGATGGTTCAGCCGGTGTAATTTCCGAAGCGCTGTAACGCAGTTGCCGTTTTTTCATCCAGCGCACAGCCAACAGATCAATAAAGGCTCGTATCACCCGGCTGCCGAATTTATATTTGGTCACGCCATGGAGCCGGGGATTGTGGCTCACCGGCACTTCAATAACGTGGTAGCCCCGCATTTTTACCAGCGTGGGAAAAAAGCGGTGCATGCCTTTATAAAGCGTCAATCCTTCCAAGCATTGCCGCTTGTATACTTTTAACGAACAGGCCGAATCCTGGATATTTTCCTCGCTGATCCAGTTGCGGATGCCGTTTGCGATTTTGGTTTGTATGAGCCGCAGGGCGTTATCGCTGCGTTTTTTCCGCCAGCCGTTGACCATGTCCACGTTGTCGTCCAGCATCGCCATGAGACGGGGAATTTCACCGGGATCGTTTTGCATATCGGCATCCACGGTACCCCATACCTCGCCGCGCGCCGCACGAAAGCCCGCATCCATCGCCGCGGTCTGACCACTGTTTTTCGCCAGCGTCACCACGCGCAGCCAAGGATACTGCCCCGCCAAAGCCAGCAGCTTTTCCCGCGTACCATCGGTACTGGCGTCATCGACGATAATGGCTTCAAACCGCAGGTTCAGCGGCCCAAATACCTGGCCAATACGCTCCACCAGAGGCTGGACATTGTCCACCTCATTATACGCCGGTGCGATAACTGATAATTGCAGGCTGTCCATACCCAATTCCCCCGGAAACCTCCGGGCACTCCAAATTCGCCGAATCACCATCCGACGCCGCCTAATACCACCGCGACAGTACCGCGGGAGCTCGCAGCAAAACCAAGCCCTAAAATTATAACCCGATTCGCCCGAAATTGTAGACCCCACGTCGCGTGCATCTGCAGACCCACAACATTACGCTGGTTTTCACTGCCCCGCCGAGGGGTTGCAACCAGTTGTCGGGCACCGTGTAGATATGCAGGGCGCCAAGGTGGCCAACGGGGCAAGGTGGCCAAGTTGGCCATGTAGAGGAAGTGGTTGATTTTAGCTGGTTTGGTTGAAGTGGGCCAAGGTGTCCAAGTTATTTTGAATTTTTCCGGGGATTCGCGATTACGGGAAATATTTTGCGTGCGGTAACGGAGGTGGACCGCGGATTACGCGGATTACGCGGATTCGGGTCGGGTTGGTTTGGTTTGGTTTGGGAGTGTCGGGGTGTTGGCGGCGCTGGTCGCCGGGCGACGACGCTAAACTGGGGGACGTTTGCATGCTGCGCAAGGGGTGGAGGACGCAACGTGTGGTGTTTCCGGATTCCTGATCATGCAATCCGGCGAATTATTTAGTTTTCAAACAGCGGGGCGTTTCAATGATCACGGATCACGGATCAATATTATTTGAGCCGCGGGGCTTCGCTTGGTTGGAAGCGTTGGTGCGCGGCGGCATTGGGGAGGCTATAGGGCGCGGGGGGTGAGGTTAATGAACAATGAGCAATGAGTAATGAGTAATGAA
>JAJZGH010000080.1 GCA_021798635.1 Planctomycetota bacterium
ACCAGAGCACAAACTCAACGAATTTGATGGCGCGCCCGCCGCGCGGTTCTGCAACATTGTCGTTAAATGATAAAATTTAGACGCAATTTGATATTGACTTTGAGGTTTTGATGTTCCATAATGATACATGTCAAATGTAAGGCGGTTTCCGCCAGGCAATGGTAACGCACCTTTGGGTTTTGGCGCGGAATTTGCGAAAAGCCCGGACGGCGGCCGCGAAAAGAAAAAATAAGTCGTGTTGTTCGTGGATGCGAATACACAATGAAGCAGATGGTTTCAGAACCTTTTTTTCGGAGGTATCAGACATGACCACGTTATTTGAGATCGAAAGGCCGGATGTTGCTATCGGGCGGCGACTTGCCCGGAGGCCGAGGTCAAAATCGCGCGGACGGAAGGCTTTTACCCTTATTGAATTGCTGGTGGTGATCAGCATTATCGCGCTGCTAATTTCCCTGCTTCTGCCCGCGCTGGCGCAAGCGGGAAAATCAGCGCGGATGACAATTTGCGCCGGCAATATTCGACAACTGGTAATGGGCGAATCGGAGTATGCTGTGGAGGACAACGGGGCGGGAACTCCGTTCTGCATGGATCCGCGCGGTCAATGGACTTGGTCGTACATGTTCTGGGAGTCAACTCTGCTGCAGTTCATGGGCGGAACTTCCAATGTTAATCAATTTAATAACGGTAAAGCAGGTCGACCGCTTTACACACAGACCAAGGCATTTGTCTGCCCGGAGGTACTGCTGGATGGCAGCGTGGTAAGCAACTATTGGGGGCACACGTTCAATCCGCAAACGCAGGCATACCGAAGTGTTATGATCAATGGTTACCTTTCCTCGGTAATCACCGCGACCGGCGTGTCCGGAAATTACAATTATGATACACCTGCCAAAGACTACGACAATCCGTCCCGCGGCAACTGGGGCAATCCGCCGATACCGCAGTCGGTGCCATTTTCCTCCGTGACTTCCCCCACCGAGGTGCCCTACATATGTGAGCTCGATACGGCGTGGCCCAACCAGATTGACGGCTGGCCCTACGGGCAGGCGGGTGAAACCTGGTTTGCCAGCCTCGGCGATTTGCAATTCAATCACTTTGTCTCGCCGTCCGGGACTAATCCGCCCACGCATTGGACTCCCTGGGGATCCTTTTCATATATGCAGGGCATTGATAATATAGGTTTTGTGGACGGGCACGTTGACAGCGTTAAAATACGGGACACACAGGCAGGCGACGTCGCAAGCGAATATTTGCGCTTTACGCCGCAATAGTCGCTGCAATCAAGGATGGTCGGCCCGGATTGCAAAGGAATCCGCCGGGAGGATGGCATCCATTGACCGCTTTCCGCGGTGCATATTTTTGCAGTGTCGCCGGAACGGTTTTGTAGCCGGGCCTGATTTAAGAGAAAGGGGAGGAGCTTAATTGGAGCCTGCAGGTTACTTATGTCTCAATTTGCAATTCTCAAATTCCTGAAAATAGAAAATACGCCCAGAACCCTTGGTCTTTTTGGAGTGCTCGCGGCGGTATTTCTCGTGGTGGTGCTGCGGCATCTGTATTGGGGATGGACGTCCGAACCTCCGTCAATGGGGCCTTATTATTATTCCACCGACGGAGGCAAAACATTTTTTGCTTCCGGCCAAATACACATTCCACCTTTTAAGTACGATGGTAAAACGGCGGTGGCGGCGGTCGTTTATCTCAACACGCATGGCCGACCCTTTGTAGCGTACGTTTATAAGTATGATCCCGCTGGCCGCGATTTGCTGCTTGGCCTGCCCACAGTCGCCGGCCGGCGGGTCAACAACATGGCGATGCGGCAGCAGGCTTCGCAAGATTGCCTTGTCCGCAAGCCGGGAAGCAGGAAATGGGTGCCATGGACATCATCCGCAGGGCGGAAAATTGAAAATGTAATTAATCCGATTACCGGTAAACCGCTTGTGCCATACAACGGTTCCTGACGACATGCGTTTTCAATTGCGTGGGGAAGCCTCGATTGCACTCTGCGATAGTGTGACAGCAACAGGCTTGGTTGCAAGCTGGCGCATCGCGCCCCGTGTGCGTCGCTTGCTGTCGCCAGATGATAACATTTAGACGCACAGTGAGATTTGACTTGGCTGTTTTGGCATTTCATAATAATGGATATCGGATGTCGGGCGGTTTCCGCATGGCACTGGTGCGGCCAGACCGGCTGCCTGCGGGAGGCGGTTAAAACATGAAAGCAAACGCCATGATTTCCCACCGTCTGGGGCGGGTCATGTTATTTTTATTCGCGATGGCGCTAGCTCCCTCCGCTTCCGCCACCGCCCTGGGCGTCATCCGCCCCGGCGCGTTGTGGCGGGATAACCGGGGAAAAATTATTCAGGCGCATGGCGGCTGCATTATTCAGCGCGGGCACATGTTCTATCTGTTTGGCGAGGACCGCTCACGGGAAAACAATCCGCACAAACGCTACGTCGGCTGCTATCGCTCGGCGGATCTTGTGCACTGGATATTCTGCAATAAGGTGGTCCGATTGACCGATCCTGATAGGTTGGGACATCCATGGATTCTCGAACGCCCGAAGGTGTTTTACAACAGACCCACGCACACATACGTCATGTACGCCCATATCGACGGGCGCGGCTACAGTTACGCCGCAGTGGCAGTGTTTGTCTGTAACACCATTGACGGCAACTATCGCTACGTGAAAAGTTTCCGTCCTCTGGACCACCAGAGCCGGGACATTGGCGAATTTACGGATAGCAACGGTAAGGCTTACCTGCTGTTTGAAGACCGCCCGTCCGGGTTCCGCATTGTTGAGTTATCGCGCAATTATTTGAGCGTCAAAAAACAGGTGTGCCTGATTCACCAGCATCTCGAAGGCTTGGGACTCGTGCATGTTCACGGATTATATTACATCATCGGATCGCACCTGACCGGATGGCGGTCCAATCCTGATGTTTATGCCACGGCACAATCATTGGCCGGGCCTTGGTCCAAATTTCGCAACATCGCCCCGCCCCGGACCAATACTTATAATTCTCAATCCGGCTTTCTTTTGAAAATTCACGGCACACAAGCCACGACGGTTATTTATATGGGCGATCGCTGGACACCGGCAAACCTCTGGAATTCCCGATATATCTGGATGCCGTTGCACATTGCCAGCCGCCAGGTGCGCTTGCCCCGCCCCGCGCCTTGGACGATAAACCTTCAAACGGGCGTCACGCATACTTTTAACGCGTCTCGTTCGACGGCCGCCCGGTAACAGTTGGTGAATTACACGGCTAAGTTCTGTCAGGTGGAGTATCAGGATATGACGTTGCGTCGTTTATTATTGTCGGTTGCAGCAGTTGGATTCGCTGCGGCGGCGGCATTCTTTCCCACACCCGCGCCGGCCGCAACTGCCGGTCAACGTGACGGCCTGGCGGATCAGATTATTTTCGGAAATCCAATTTCCGATCACACCCATGACTTGGTGCTGCACCATGGCAAAATCATCACTGGCGGCCTGCAGGAATCGGCGATTCGGTTGTTGCCGAAGAATCCGCCCGCAGATAATGGTGGCTATTTAACGCTGACGATGCGGGTAAATCTCACCAAGCGTAATTACATTACCTGCCAATTCTGGGGTTCGGATTGCGGGCTGGAACGCGGGCGACTTATCTTATCATGCAACGGCAAGCAGGTCGGCTATCAGGTGCAGGGGGATTATAATACGCTCAACGGCGCGGAAAACGCGCCGCCGGCCCCGCCTTTCGCGGACCGTTTTTACTATGTCACCACACCGCTGCCCCGCCGCATGACCCGTGGAAAAAAGACCGTACAGCTGAAAATTCAGGCCATCGGCCGCGAGTGGCCCTATGGCGGCTATTGGAAGCAATATCAGCATGTCCAAAAACTTCCCAGCTTGGCCGTGTACCGTTTATTTATCCACACCAGTCCCTACTTTGCGCCCCCGATTGGAGATCAGCAGGCACGCGCCTTGCCGCCGGCACCGGTGCGGAAAAGGCCCGCCTATGACGCCATCACCCGGCTTAAAAACGCTGTCAATGGATATGTCCGCGGCATGTTACGTAACCGCCATCTGCCCGACGGCATGAATCATCTCGATGTGCTGGCCAAAGGGTACAACACGCCATGGTGTATAGCGTATCATCAGCCTGCCGTGCTCAAACGGGTCATCCAGGATATTGATCTTCATGCCATCGCCGCGTTCAAACCCGCGCACAAAGCCGGCGGACGCTGGCAGGCCTTCAGCAATGCGGGCTGGTCCACCTTCGGCCCGGCGGCTGATGCGATCTGCCGGATCTACCGTAACCTCGGACCTTATCTTCGGCAGAATGTCCAAGCTTACGGTCAGGCAGTACCACGCTTCAGACTCTGGGGGCAGGCCCTGCGCAGCGGCCGAGATTTTCTGCAATATCATCAACGTAGCTATTCCAATCAGTGCATGATTGTGGAATTTAATTTGTACGCCTGCAACAAGGCCCTGGAGCATATTGATCCGGCGTTGGCGTGGCCGGAACCAGTCGCACTGCACTATTTGAAAATTGCCCTAGGCCTGGCTCCCTACCTGGGCAGCAAAACCGCGAACGGCTGGCAGATGCCCTACGGCAATCATTACACCGTCGTCACGCGGGCCGGCCTAACCCGGGAACTCGGCTACGTGGCCACTTACGGGGAAATACAGGTTTGGCCCTACCGCATGTGGCGGCTAAGCCACAGCCAACTGATAAAACAACAATTTGAAAAAATATTCCTGGCCCGGACATTTTTCCGCTATCCAGCAAGAGATCGTAAAGGCTACCGCTGCATGAAACTCGAGGAGGTCATCGGATGGCGACATGACCTGTACCCCTCAATTATTGCCTATGGTGACCCCAGTTCAGGCAGCATGATGGAAGCGGCGGCGGCGTTGGGCATGTCGTGTCCGCAGGCCGTGGGTTACGCCCAGCAATGCCTGGCTGATAACCAGTTTTTCCGGGCTGAAGAGCAAGCCCCATCACAATTCTTCCGCGGCACAACCGTGCTGGCCGCATTATCCGTCCCGCAGGAATACGCGAAAGTCGCGGCGATGTCTCCGGTTCCGTACAGACTGCCCATGAGCCACGGTCAGCCCAACTTTGTCTGGGCAGATCCGCAGGATGGCGTGGTGGTGATCAAAAACGGCCACGATCGTCTGTGGGCGTCCTTGTATTATCGTGCCCAGGGGGGAATAAATTATCTGGCGCGAGTTCAATTTACCCAGCCCACGATGGATCGCCTTGTGACCATGAATGAGCAGTGCCGGTTCCCTTCCAGTGGCATGTATGACATTCGCAAAAACTGGACGGATGTAAATTTTCGCCCCGGCTACACCCGGCAGGATCATGCCCAACAAGCCTTCGCGGGTCAGAAAATGCCAATACCGGTGCTGCCCCGCAGTTATAAAATCCGCGCCGGTCGCAACGGTGAAACCTCGCAGGAAGGCCCCTATCTGGGCCGCGCCTCGTTTTATCGCCTGCATTTTGGGCATTATCTGATCGGAATGAACACCACAACAGCCAGCACATACAATCTGCAGGTGCCGCGTGGCATCACACGCGCCAAGGATCTATCGACAGATAAAGATATAACAATTCATGACCCACTTGTTGTGCGACCCCGGCAAACCGTTGTGCTGTATTTGCCCTGAATCCAGGAGGCCTGCGTTGATTAGCCCGACGGGTGTGACACAACACTAACCTTTAGTATGCAGTTATCAATACTGACCGGGCGGAAAAAGAAAATGGAACAGGTTCCAGCAAAATGAAACACAATAAAATCCTACTGGTGCTTCTGGCTGTCATCATTTTAAGCCTCCCGCTTTCCGCCGGTGCGACGCGCGCCGATGCGGTTTATCAGTGGTCGGTGCGGGTGCCGGGCTACACAAAGAAGCGGGCTTATTTATGGATTTCGCCCAAGTGCCGGCGGATTCGCGGCCTGCTGGTGGGTTTGCAGAATATGCTGGAAGAGCCGGCGTTTGCCGACCCGATTATCCGCAAAGCCTGTGCGCAATCCGGCTTGGGAATCGTCTGGATTGCACCAGGATCCACAAGTGTGCACGATTCGGGCTTGAGCCTGGGAAATCAGTTTGGCCCCCCGGCCAAGGCGGGTGCCGTTCTCCAGCAATCTCTGGATCGCCTGGCCAACGTTTCAGGATATTCAGAAATCCGCCATGCCCCCCTGCTGATATTTGGCCACTCGGCGGCAGCGCCTTTTGTTTACGGCATGGCCGCCTGGAATCCAAGCAGAATCATTGCCATTATTCCCGATAAATGCGGATTCCCTTCGCCCGGCCAAAGCGGCCTGAAGCCCGGTATTCCGGTATTTCACCTCGAGGCCCAATGGAGCGAATGGGGGGCTGGCTGGGGGCTGCTGATTCCATGGGACAAAAGCGATTTTATCGCCGCCCGAAAAAAATGGCCGCAGAGTATCACCGGCGAATTCCTGGACGCCGGCACAGGCCATTTTGACTGGTGCGAAAAATCCGCCCCGCTGGTGGCCATGTTTATCCGGGACGCGGTCAAGTACCGTGTCCCCGCGGACGAACCGCGGAATCAGCCCGTACACCTGCTGGCGGTAAATAAAAATCATGGGTGGGTCATCAACATAAAAACCTACGGCACAAAAAACTCCAAAGCCATGCCTTACCGTGATTTTCATGGCAACCCCGCCCATGAATCCTGGTTCTTTAACCGGAAACTGGCGCAAGCGGTTAACACCTATATGGCCGGCACCTATGCGAAAAAGCCGCAACTCATTAATTTTGTAGTTAATGGAAAGGCAGCATCGCTGAAGCAAAACGGCTTTGCCACTATGGGAGCGCATTTCAATCCCGGTGGCGTCACATTTAACGTTCATGCCCGCTACCTCCAGCGCTCACCGACTCCGCATTTGTACAACGGACAGCGACTGGGGCACAGCACCGCAGCAATCCAATTCTGGACCATCGGCAGCGGGGCGTTAAAGCAGGTCGGGCCGCACACATTCCGCGTCTGGATGCGCCGCGGCGGCGTGCGGCGGCAAGGCCCGCCCTGGGAACCTTGGATCATCGCCTACAGCCCCGGCGATGCCCATTACCAATCCACCGATCGCCCCGCCCACATCTGGATCGCCGACCGGAACACCGCCGGCCGCGCCCAGACCCTCACGTTCCCCGCACTTAAAAATGTGGCATGGGGCACGAAAACCATTCGGCTTCATGCGACCTCAAGCCTGAGGCTGCCGGTACAATTCTTCGTGATCAGTGGACCGGTAAAATTAGCTGCTGACAATCGCACATTGCAATTCCTGCCGGTTCCGCCGCAGGCCAAGTTTCCCATGAAAGTCATCATCGGAGCCTACCAATGGGGCAGGTCCATTCATCCGCGCGTGAAAAGCGTCGGTCCGGTCGTGCGGGATTTTGAAATTATCCGCTCCGCGCATCAATAATCCGCTGTGCCGTGTTTCGGACAAGTTGTCGTTAGTGCTCTGTGCGGAAAGTGTGGTATCTCCGCAGCGAAATAATCTTATGCCAACGTGAGGCACGTTGCCGAATGAGCCGCCAGGAAGCCCGCTGCCGTCGGTACCTGCCCTAACTGACCGCCACATTTAATTTTGCTGATATCCACGGGGCTGCCGCGATGATTCACGATGATCATCCGCTGTCCAAACCGCGCCATTTCCACGCCCCGCGCGGGCGGAATGGGAAGGTCCTTCGGAGATCCAATCAACCGGGCGACCGGTGTTTCCCGCAGCAGCACAATGGGGTGCATTTCCTGGCGGCCATATTGCGGCGGCACAATCGGCATCGTGCTGCGGCAATAGGAATAACCATATTGAAATCCAAATGAAAAGATTCGGCCCTGTCCCGCATCCGTCTGCACTATCGCCGCGGCACCCGATTGTATATAGGTACCCAGAGCTTTCCCTCCCCGATACGCCACGGTGGACCAGCCGTGCGGAATAACCTTTTCCCGCCATGCAATACAGTCAAACTCTGTTTCATATTCCTCCACACCCCACACGTTTCGCGCCAGTTCGCAATGCGGGCCGTGGATGACTGTGCCACCAGCAGTCGCGAATTGCTTCACGGCCGCCTCCAGGCCGGCGTTGTCCCCCAATTCATAAAGTGAACAATGCGGAATCACCAGAATGCGGTAGGGGGCTAATGCACCGGCGGCAATCTGCTGCGGGTGAAGAATATCCACGTGCCATGACAAATCCACAAATTGCGCATACCAGCCCAGTAAATCCATCCGATGCCGCCCCTGCTGATCCACTTCCAGCGGTTCATAAAGGCTCATTTCCGCCGGGAAAAGAATGGCAACTTCCTGCGGTCGAGGCGCATTCAGTAATGGCATAACTTCCGCCGCCCAGGTATTCCCCACGCGCAGAGATTCTTTAAATATCCCGTCCATTCTGTAAAGCACGCCGCCATCATCCAGGCCGCTGTAACCATATAGATGCAGCGATTTCGCACCGTTGGCCACCAGCGTCGCAATCGCCTCCGCCGGGGGCACAGCACGATAGATATCACCGTTGACATGCCGCCCCATATAAAGCCCGCCGGTAAAATCCTGCCGGTTATTAGCGCACCGCATGATCGCCCCCTCCACGCTAAGAGCCATGGCGTCGGGGCGGTTTTCCGCGTTGAGCGGGGAAGCAATCAGCAGCACCGAATCGACATGCCTGGCGCATGCGTACACATCCAACGCACGCTGGCCGGTTTGCCACATGGTGTGGCCCGGTGGATTAAAAAAATAGCCCCACTGATGTAAAACCGGTTCAATAAAAATCGGCGGGTCCATTTTTCGCCAGTGCTGCTTCATAACCGCCAGATACTGCTGCAATTCACCCCCCAGATACGTCTGATTGTCAATCCAGCGGTAAAAATCGCCCGTGCGTTGTTCAAAATCGCGGGCGGTGGGCCGCGCGCAATCCACCCAATTCAATTCTTCCGGTCGCAGATAATATTGCGCCGGCGTAAGAGTCTCAAAAGATTCTGCCGCGAGCTTATAACGTTGATTCAACAGGGCCAGATCACCGTTATAGCGATTTTTCAGCCAGGCGATGTAGCGTTGTCTGCCCTCATTGTCAAAGCTTGGTTTGGGGATCGGCTCAAACATTGTCTGCATGACAATCTGCGGCGATCCGGCTTTGCGTCTCATGCCGGGGCCGTACAGGGTAAGTAATCCCTGCACATGCTCCACCATGGTGGCCTGCGCCGCGGGCGACCAGTATTTATACGTGCCCATGGGTTTGCCGTCCGGGCATATGGCTTCTTCGCCGCGTACCGGCGGCACATCCCGAATATTTGGATACAAATTATCCCCGCATAAATACAGGGCCAGATGCGTATAATCCAGTCCATGCGACTGCATTTCCTGCATCATGAATTCCTGCATGGCCACGTAGGGGCTTGCCGGCTCGCCCCGATAACGGGCAAAAAAATCCTCCCATGGTTTGGAATCCAGATTGATGCTGGTAAAACCCAACGCTTTCACTTCCGCAATGCCCCGCCGCACCGCATCGCGGTCGCTGAAAAAAGGTTCAAAGAAATTGCCAAACCAGATGCTGATCATCGGAGAAGTCGAGTGTGTCATATTGTCTGGCCTTCCTGTTCAAGCCGCCGGGCCGGTGGGATTTCCACCCTGTAAACTTACAGTATTATCGGCAAATGCACGCCGACGCAAGGGGCTGTCATACTGCATTTGTGATCTTTCAGGCCTGTCGCTGAATGATAAAATTTTAACGCATAGTGATATTGCTTTTATCGGCAACCGCCGCGATGATAGAGCAGGCTATACGCCGCTTGAAGGCCGTTGCCGGCAGACATCAGGCAATCGCTTAAAGTGGTACGATGTTCTGCGAAATCAGCCGTATGCGCGAAAAAGGGAAACGATTTCATGTTCAAACCTGACAAAGTGTTGTCGACGTATGGAGCATCCTGCCGCGGTTCGCCGGGATGGCTCGCCACGATCCTGCCCGCTGTGGCAATTGTCGGAGTGCTGCAGGCCAATGCCCCGGCAGGCAATAGCGCCCTGTCTGGCCGCTGGATCGACTCCATCACCTTCGGTCAACCCACCGGCGAAGCCACCCATCATCTGACCGCCGACGCCTCCGGCGTTATCAACGGCGGATTGGGCCAAAGCGCCCGGGTGCTTCTGCCACTGCATCCTTATCAGATTTATGGCGGTCATTTGAACTTTACCATGCGGTGCAATCCCACCAGGACCAATTACATCACCGTTAAATATTGGGGCAATGACCGTGGTGAATATCTGGGAAGGCTGCTTTTGTATTGCAACGGCCTGCAGGTGGGCTACCGGTTTATGTCCGATTATGGCCTGATCAGCGGAGCGGAAAACGCCGGATCGGAAAGCCTCACCAATTCCAAACCGTTCCCAGGACGCTTTTTCTACGTCACCGAGCCGCTGCCGCGCAAACTCACCCAGGGCAAACGCGTTGTCCACCTGGAAATTCAAGCCCTGGGCTATGACTGGATGTACGCCGGTAATTTTCGGCAATATCAACACCATTTAACGCACCCTTCGCGGGGCATTTACAAAGCCTATATCACCACCCATCCATTTTTTGTTCCTCCCGCCGGCGATGTTCAAGGCCGCCCACCCGCGCCGGCACGCGTGCGGCCGGCCCCCGGAGCAGCGATTCTCAAACAATTAAAATTTCACGTCAATCAGGCCCTTGCGGGAAATTTGCGCAGCAGGAATCTCGACGGCCCCCAGCGTGTGGACATGCTGGCGCGGGCGTATAACACACCCTGGTGCATTGCCTTCCATAATCCGGCGATCATAAAACGAATTGTCCGTGACATTGACGCTATGGCCCGGGGGCATGGAAATCGTCGTGAAGCCAATGATACCTGGCGGTTGTACGCCCCGGTCGGTCGGGCCGTATCGCGGATTTATCCCGCGTTAAAGCCTTATCTTCATGAACCCGTGAAAGTCCAAAGCGGACAATCTCAAAGCCGTGCCGCGGCATGGGCGGGTCTGCTGACAAAAACCATCGCCTATCTGACCACCCACGAACGCTATTACACCAATCAGGCCATGATCGTCAATTACAATATCTACAGTGCCAACATGGGCCTGCAACTGCTGGCTCCCGCATCAGCCATGCCTGAAAAGCAGGCGCGCCGGTATTTATATGAAGCCATCGGGCTGGTGCCCTGGCGCGGAAATAAAACCGCCACGGGCTGGCAATGGCCGTTCGGTCATCATTATTATGAAGTCACGCAACAGGGCCTTTCCCGCGAGCTCGGTTACGTCGCCAGTTATGGTGAAACCATTACTCATTTTCTCTGGCAAATGGCCGATGCTACTCATGGCGATCCGAAAATTGAAAATCAATTGATCAAAATGCTCAAGGCCCGTGGCTATTTCATGGCCCCCGGCGTTGATCATAACGGCTACCGCGCCATGCGGCTGGAGGGCGTGATCGGCTGGCGACACAATTTATACCCCGAGGAAGTCTGCTACGGAGATCGCACGCTTGGCGGCGGCGGCATGCAATGTGCGTCGCTTCTCGGTAATAAATCCAAAACACTGCTCGGCTACGCCCAGCAGTGCCTGGCGGATAACCAGTATTTTCAATCCATACGCCCCATGCTGTATGCCTTCAGCAGCGGGACGATCAAAGAACTGTTGGAAATTCCCGCGCAGTATGCCGCCGTGGCCAAGCTCCCGCCAACTCACATTCAATTGCCCATGACCTCCGGACAACCCGATTTCGCCTGGGCTGATCCGCAGGACGGCGTGGTGGTAATAAAGCATGATCATACACGTTTATATATATCACTGTATTACCGGGCGTATGACGGCATTAACCGTCTGGCACGCATTCATTACACCACGCCCACCATGGATCGCCTGGTGCGGGCGTATGAACAGGTGCAGTTCACGCCCAGCGGGAAATATTTTGTTCGCCCGGAGGATATTGACCAGGTGCAATTCCCCGGCTTTATTCCGCCGGGGAATAAAATCCATAACGCCTACGCCGGCGAAAAACTTCCGATCCCGGTTTTGCCCAAAGGGTATGTAATGACCCACGGCCACTACGGCCCATTCCCGCGCGGCCGCTATGGGCCATATCTGGGCCGGGCCGCGTTTTATCGCTTGCATTACGGCCCGTATCTCATCGCGATGAATACCACCCGGCATCACACGTATAAGCTTAAACCGGTTCCCGGCATAGCACGTGCGGTAAATCTGATGACCGGCAAAACGGTAATATTCAAGGGACCCATTACCATCAAACCGCGTGAAACGCTGATCCTGTTATTGCATCGCCCCGGGAACCGCTGATCCATTCGGCAAGGAGCCTGTAACATCGCGGCCCGGTACAATAGATCGCCGATAATTTCCGGGCCTGCGGCTTGGCCGAAAATTCACAGCACCGCCCGACACCCCCGTGATATACGCTCGTCGGGGGCTTGGGATGTCGGTTGAAACTTGAGGTTTCATGCTTTCAATTTATGATTATCTGGCCATTGCGATGTACTTCGGGCTGATTTTCTCCGCCGGTGTGATGCTGCGCCGCCAGAGTAAAAATACCTCGGATTACTTCCGCGCCGGCGGCGGCATTCCCTGGTGGATTACCGGCGCAGCGCTATTTATGAATTTCAGCGCGTGGACATTTACCGGGGCTGCGGGAGAAGTTTACAAAACCGGTACGTTTGTCTTAGCCTTATATTATTCAAATGTCATCGGTTATATCACCGTCTGGACCTGGACCTGCCGCAGATTTCGCCGCCTCCGCGTCATTACCTGGATGGAAGCCGTGGAGGCCCGCTTCGGCCGGCCCACGCAGCAATTTTATACCTGGGTGAAAATCCCGATTCTCTGGCTCCTGGGCGGCGTAGCGCTTTACGCAGTGGCGGTGTTCATGTCCTCCGTCTTTGATGTTAATCTCGTCGCCACCCTGGTCGTCTGCGGCGTGCTGGTAACACTGGTCTCTTTCTTTGGCGGTGCCTGGGCCGTGGCCGCCAATGATTTTATTCAGATGTTTCTCGTCATGGCGATTGCCATGGTAGCAGCGGTGCTGGCCCTGCATCAGCCGGCGGTCGGCGGCATTACTGGATTAATTCACCGCGTTCCAAAATCCTACTTTGACTGGACCGCCCATACGCCGGTAACGGTCATCACCGGATGGATTATCGCCATGGCCCTGATCAATATTCTATCGTTTAACAGCGTGGAAAACTCCCCGAAATTTCTAATGTTGCGCAGTGACCGCGAGGCCCGCCGCATGACGCTCATGCCCATTATCGGCATTGCCCTGGCACCGGTAATCTGGATTATCCCATCCCTGACCGCCATTGTGACGCACCCCAACCTGCATCAGCAATTTCCACACTTGCAGCATCCCTCCGAGGCGGCTTATGTTGCGGTATGTCTGGCGACCATGCCGCGCGGCATGATCGGTCTGCTGGTCAGCGCCATATTTGCCGCCACCATCACCAGCCTGGATGCGGTTCTCAATCAGGGCGTCGGCGTAGTGGTGCGCAATTTTTATCTCCCTGTGGTGAATCCCGAGGCGGGCGAAAAGCAATTACTGCGAATCAGCAAGTTCACCACGCTGGCCTTTGGAGCGATCATCATCAGCATCGGTGTGCTGCTGGGCAGAGGCAGTATTCCCGGGCTTTTCAGCCTGACTAATCAGCTCGCGGCCAGCCTGCTCATGCCTATGACCGTCCCGCTGGCGTTGTGTCTGATTGTCCTGCGCACCCCAAACTGGTCCGGATGGAGCACCGCACTGGTCGGGCTGTTTGTCTCCGGCCTCATCAAGCTGGCCTTCCCCGCGATCCTCCCGGTTTTGCTCCCCGGGCTTCACGGTCATGTCACGCCCAGCGAGCGCACCGATGCCCTCTTTTTCCTGACAACTTTCGCAGTCACGGGTGCGGGAACCGCGTGGTTTTTATTTACCGGCCTGTTTTACCGTTACTCCTCAGCGGAGCATCTGGCACGCATCGAAGCCCTGCGGGTAAATCTCAACACGCCCGTGCAGGAGCCTGCCACCGATGCCGTGGCAAAGAATCGACCGCTCTATAAAGTTCTGGGTGTACTGGGAACCATGTATGGTCTGGCTATTTGTCTGTTCACGCTGATACCCAATAATTTCGCCGGGCGAATGGGTTTTCTTTTTTGCGGTACGGTGATGCTCGCCATCGGAATTATCATGCTGCGCAAATCCCGCAATTCCGACTCTGCCCCGCCGGTGGGCACCGCAATGGTAAATCAACGCACCGTTGCCAAGTCGCTGTGAGTTCTGCCGCAACTGAAAAATCATTGCGTTCAATAAAATATGAATCAGCTTGTACGCAACTCCCACAGGTGCTTGCGGCGAAAGGCGCCTGGCGTAGTGCTCAGCACCTGCTGAAATGTGCGCGTCATATTCGGCACCGCGCTAAAGCCGCAAAGGTCTGCAACATGCGGGATGCTCTCCTCCGGATGTTGCAGCAGCCGCTGGGCTGTGGCCACGCGCACGCGGATAATTTCATCATGGGGTGTTCGCCCCAGTGTCTCTAACATATGCCGCTCCAGCCACCGCCGTCCCACCGGCACATGTTTCAGCACGTCGCGTACCGTACACGGATCGCAGGCATGGTTGCGGATGTAGCGAATGGCATCCGCCAGAAACGGGTCCGTCACTGCCAGAACATCCGTGCTTTGCCGCCGCACAATGCCTTTGGGCGGCACGCGTACTATGCGGGCGCTTTTGGGAATTTTCTCACCGGTGATTAGTTTTTCCAGCATCTGCCCCGCCAGAAAACCCACCCGGACAAAATCCACTTCCACGCTGGAAAGCGGCGGCCACGCGCTGTCGCACAACAGATCATCATTGTTCACTCCCAGAATCGCCACCCGGTCCGGTACGCCGATGTTCGCTTGAAAGCACGCGGCCGCCAGATCATGCGCCGCCATATCATCCCATGCGAAAATACCCACCGGTTTTGGTAATTCCTGCAGCCACGCCTGCAAGGCCGGCCAATGCGTCTTTTTTATCCATTCATATACATCCGGCCATTGCACCGGTGATACGCTGCACGTTAACCCTCTCTGCGCAAGAACCTCGGCAAACCCGGCATGACGCCCGACCGATACCGGCTCATACATGCGACCGTAAAACCCGAAATGTTCCAGATTGCAATCCAGTAAATGAGATGCGGCCATGGCTCCAACGGCGTGGTCATCGGCGCATACCACCGGCGTTTTTGTTGGATCCGCATTGCCGCTGCAAAGGACCACATGTGTGCTGCGCTGGTAAATTTCCGCAGTCAGCGCCGCATTGCCGCCGGCGTGAATCGCACCATCACACTTCGGCCAGGGCACGCCCTCGGGAAATACCGCCCGCAATTCCTCATGCAGCAGCCAGCGCCGCCGTGCATTGGCAAAACGCATGACCCCGCGCATCAAGGCCCTGCCATGACCCATGGCCCCGTCCACAGAAATCCCCACCAATGGACGCTCCTGCATCTTTCGCGCTGTAAGTCCCGTTTTTCTCCGTGCCATCCCCGCCATCATAACCGATACCCCCTAACCAAATATGAAATTTGAAATCTCAAATCCAAACTTATTCATTATTCACTACTCTATTGAAGCGAAGCGCAAGCTAAGCGCCCGCCGCGCCAGGTATGGCCGGCAGGATGCCCGCACCACAAACGCGCCTGTCGACACTGTAACCTGTAACCTGTCCCCTGTCCCCTGTAACCTACACCCCCGCCGGCCGATGAATACTGTGGCGGGCTTTCTCCAGCGTGACCTCATGTTGCAACGCCTGGCCGGCCAAATAGCGCCGCAGTTCCTCCACCATCAGTCGTCCCATCCGCTGACATTCTCTATCCATGGAACCGGCGATATGCGGTGTGGTTATCACATTGGGTAAATCAAATATCCGTGAACCAGCAACCGGTGGTTCCGGATCCGTGACGTCCAGAACAAATTGTAAATCAGATCGTTGCGCCGCAACGTCCAGCAGCTCTGTTTCCCGAATCACCGCGCCCCGGGATGTGTTGATCAGCGTGGCACCCTGTTTCATAGATGAAATCAGTTCCCCGGTAATAAGTCCCCGCGTTTCCGGCAACAGCGGTGTATGAATGGAAATCGCATCCGATCGGAGGAACAAATCCTGCAAACTTACAAGTTCCACTCCCAGCTGCGCTGCCTCCTCCGGGCGGACGAATGGATCATACGCAATAACCTGCAAATCAAATGATTTGAGCTTTTCAATGAGAATTCGCGCAATCATTCCCAATGATGCCACGCCCACAATGCTGCCGTAACAGCCCGGCGCTGAATGGTGCTGCGTCCAGCGCTTGTGCGCCTTTGAAACCACCGCATGATGCCATACATGCTTAAGCCCCATAAGAATCGCCGCCAGGGAATACTCCGCCACCGGTATGGAATTACCGTATGCCGCGCTGCAAAATCGTACGCCTCGCTCCCACGCGCAATACGTCGCCACGGTCGATAGCGACCCCGCCCCATACAACACCAGCTTCAACGCGGGCGCATGCTTAAGAAACGCCTCATCAATCCGCGGCCCATTCCACCCTGAAAACAGGATATCAATATCCGCCAAAGCCTCCGGATTGGCCCGCAAAAACTCGTGCGTATACAGGCCATGGGCAAGAGACACCATTTCCCCGATCTCACGCCTTTCATCCGGGCCGTAAATCCAGTCAAATTCCCGCTGCTCCAGACAAAACGCACCCCGCAATGTTATGTTGCTTATCTGCGAAATCATCACAACCAAATACCTTTTTTACAGTTTCACGCACCGGTAACTCCGGTCGCAACACCGGTCCCATTCACGCGGTCATCACTCCCACCGACTGCCGGCGTTGCAGAGGGATATTATCGCATGAAATCACCGCTTTCGCGAGGTCGCAACCGTTGGTGTAACCGTTGGCACGGTAGCCAGACGAATGGCACCGGTATCAGGCGTGGCAATATTTCCTGGCAACACGCCGTGTCGGAAAACTTCACATAGCCGCCGGCTCTGCCGGTGGTGGAATACACGATAAAAGAATCTCTGGCAGGCGCTGGGCGCGACGGTAAAAAATGTCGTGATTTCCGCCTGATTTAGCGTTATTTCGGTGCTGCCCGGAAAAATGGCCACGCCCCCCGCTATTTGTTTAATCGTACCGACTTGGCGAACCCGGCCAACTGGTTTATCCTTCCCCTGATGCAAATAACTCATGCAGGCAAAATATGCGACTCTTTCGTGAGGATACCCATGCCATTCATGCTCAAACAATCCCTTCGCACCGGTGTGATGCCTGCAGTATTTCTTGTTGCAGCACTCGTTCTCTCCAGCAACGCCTTGCCCACCACTGTTTCCGCGGCACCAGTTACAGCGGCACCCGCTACGCTGGCGCAGCAGTTTCAGTCGCCGCCGGTGGGGCGTCGCTTGTACGTTTGGTGGCATTGGATGGGGCTTACCATCAGCCGGTACGGCATTAAGCGCGATCTTACCGCGATGAAAGCCGCCGGCGTCGCGGGGGCAACCATTTGTCCGATCGGCTCGCAGGCGGGTGTCGCACCAGATATCACCAACAGCGGAACGCTCAAGCCTGTGAAATACTGGAGCCCGCGATTCTGGCGCATGGTGCAATACGCGGTCCATACCGCCAAGCGACTGGGCCTGAAGCTCGGCATGGAAAACTGCCCCGGCTGGGATGCCAGCGGCGGCCCATGGATCACGCCCGCGCTCTCCATGAAAATGGTGGTCTGGAGTATCACGCCGGTTAAAGGCCCCGGTGTGGTGCGCGTGCAACTCAAGCAGCCGGCCACGCGACTGGGCTTTTACCGCCCCATTGAAGTATTAGCGCTGCCCGAGACAGCCGTGGCTCAACCCGCAGAAATCAAAAATATTTCAGCCGATATGAAATCCGATGGCCGGCTTGTGTGGCGGGCACCGGCGGGGCGGTGGCGCATCTACCGCATCGGTTACACGTCCACCGCCATGACCGACCACCCCGTGCCGGACAGCCTGGTTGGCCCGCATGGCACGGTGCATTCC
>JAJZGH010000081.1 GCA_021798635.1 Planctomycetota bacterium
ATGGAAACGACCCTGCGCATACAAGCCCAGGCTGTCCGCGTGAAATAGGTTTGCGGATCCGGCTCAGGCGGTGAATTCCTAGGAGCCTGTCCGAGTAATCGCAATCCCGGCCATTACTCGGACAGGCTCGTAGTGAGTATAAAGGCTCCCCCTTTTGCCCATAGTTGAGAACCCATGACGATCTTAGCGTCAAGGTGCGAAGGTTGGTTTAGCAAATTCAATATGCTCAAACAAATCATCCGTGCAAAATATTGCCGAACTGCTAATTAACGCGCCGGTTTGACAAATGGGGCGGTTTGGATACATGATGGCCTCTACCCGAGGGACTGATCATCGTACGCCACCGTGATCAGACCGGGGATTGCTTCCGAGTCGTCGCGCCACGACAATATTTTTTATTAAGGAGTTCATGCATGCAACGCCGAGAATTTTGTAAACTTCTGGCTGGAGCAGCCACTGCGGCAACCCTGCCAGCGATGGGTCAATCAGCTAGCGCGGCCGGGGCAATCGCCGGCGGATTTGATAAGTATACCGAAAACTTCCCGGCGTTCTGTGCCACACCTGCTAATAAGCGCGTGTTCTACGCCTTGCGTGGCAAAGACATTGTGCGTGAAAAGCTGAATAACGCCGCTTGGCGGCCTACCGGCTGGGGCAGTCCGCCGGCGTTGCCCGTCCAGGGTGGATCTCATGACGGCGTGCCGATGAATTCACCGATTCCCAATCTTGCCGGAAAGGGGCCGTATGAACCCACCTGGCAGTCTTTGCTGAACTATGACTGTCCGGAATGGTATCGCGATGCCAAGTTCGGCATTTGGAATCACTGGAGTCCCCAATGCGTCCCGGAAGATGGAGACTGGTATGCCCGTAACATGTATATGCAAGGCTCCTGGCAAAATAAATATCAGGTTGAACATTACGGCCCACCGTGTAAATTCGGTTACAAGGACCTTTGTGCCCAGTGGACATTGCTGAACTGGGAGCCTGAACACCTCATGGATCGGTATAAAATGGCTGGAGCTAAATTTTTCGTTGCCTTGGCCAACCATCATGATGGCTTTGATACCTGGAATTCTAAACATCATCAGTGGAATGCACACAACATCGGGCCGCATCGGGATGTCATTGGCACGTGGGCCAAAACCGCCCGGGAGCACGGTTTACGATTTGGTGTCACCGTGCATCAGGCCCGTAACTGGTGGTGGTTCCAAACATCCCATGGAGCCGATAAGACCGGTCCGTATGCCGGCATTCCTTATGACGGTGTGCTGACCAAAGCGGATGGCAAAGGGCAATGGTGGGAAGGCTATGACCCGCAACAACTTTACAATGCCAAGCATCCATTTAATGCGTTGCCCGATATTTCCTATGTCAAGAATTTCTATGATCGCACACGTGATCTCGTGGATCAGCACAATCCTGATCTCCTTTATTTTGATAATCCCCTTTTCCCCCTGGGTTGGGCGGGCATGAATATCGGAGCCTATTTTTACAATCACAATCTGCAAACCCACGGCGGCAAAATGGAAGGTGTGATCAACATTAAGAATGTGCCGCCCAAATTGCTTAAATGCGTGGTAGCCGATATTGAACGCGGGCTTAGCGGCGGAATCATGCCCTACCCCTGGCAATCCGAAACGTGTATTGGCCAGTGGCATTATCAGCGTGCCTTATTCAATCACCCCGGCGAATACGGCGGCTACATGCACCCGCGCGAGGTTATTCATTGGATGATCGATACCGTCAGCAAGAATGGTACATTTATTCTCAACATTCCGGGGAAGCCGGACGGTACCATTGATCGCAAAGAAAAACTGATTCTCGAAAAGCTTGGCCAATGGTTCTCGGTGAATGGTGAAGCGATTTATTCCACCCGTCCATGGAAGGTTTATGGCGAAGGCCCCAATATGATCAAAGCTGGTTCTTTCCAGGGCAACAGTATCCGCAGTATGGGCGTTAAAGACATTCGCTTTACCCGTAATAAAGCCAATACCGTGGTTTACGCCCTGGTACTGGGCTGGCCGCAGGACGCCTTTATGATTCAGTCTTTGGGCACGGCATCGGCCGCCAAACCGGGCAAAGTAGCGCAGGTGCAATTGCTTGGCACGCAGGAGAAGCTGCAATGGAAACAGTCCGCAACGGGTTTGCGTGTGGAATTGCCGAAATATCGGCCCGCAGTTGATTACGCGGTGGCATTGAAGGTGTTGATGGCATAATGGTAGTCGCTGGCCGGAAAATTAAGCCGTTGCTATAGTGTGTACATGGCTGCAGGTTACACAGTTTTGGCCCGGCGGTACCGCTCGCAGAACTTCGACCAACTCATTGGTCAGGAAGCGACCGCTACGACGTTGAAAAACGCCGTGGCCACCGGGCGTCTAGCCCATGCCTTTCTTTTTACCGGAACGCGCGGGGTGGGTAAGACGTCCTCGGCCCGCATTTTGGCAAAAGCGATTAACTGCCCGAATTCTGTCAACGGTCAGCCGTGCGGCGAATGCCCGACCTGCAAAGCCATTGCGGCGGGTGAAGACATTGATGTTATTGAAATCGATGGAGCCAGCAATAACGGTGTTGATCAGATTCGGGATTTGAGGCAAAGCGCCGGCATCACGCCCAGCCACAGTAATTTTAAGATTTACATTATTGACGAAGTTCACATGCTGTCTATGGCAGCGTTCAACGCCTTACTGAAAACCTTGGAAGAACCGCCTGCGCATGTCAAATTTATTTTTGCCACAACCGATGTGCATAAAGTTCCGGCTACCATTCTAAGCCGTTGCCAGCGCTATGATTTTAAAAACATTCCCGCCGCCCGCATTACCGAGCATTTGATGGATATCTGCCGGCAGGAAAATACCGAAGCGGAAAAATCAGCCTTGCATCGTATCGCGATTCTCGCTGCCGGGTCCATGCGTGATGCACTTTCACTTCTGGATCGGGTATTGTCCCTGGGTGCCGGACGGATTACCGAAAAGCTGCTGGATGATCTCTTGGGTAAGCCGTCATTAGCCAATATGATGGATTTGGCGTCGGCGATGACGGCGGGAGATGCGGCGGCAGTGCTGAAGCTTTCTGATCAAATGCTATTGGAAGGCATGTCTGCCGAACAGGTGCTTGCTGAGCTAACCGATCTATTCCGCAATTTAATGGTCCTGCGCGTGTGCGGGGCAGAAACGGAAATTTTGGATATTCCTGCTGAATGGCGCGGCGCTCTGGTAAAACTTGCCCCGGCATTTGACGCTTCCGTGCTGGTGCATCACATTGCATTATGCGATCAAACATTACGCTCTTTGCGTGGCTCAACCATGCAACGGCCTTTGTTTGACGCCTTAATGGTTCGACTGGCGATGGCGGGGCAGTTCAGCAATATCCGGCAGATACTGGAATCAGGGCAGTTGCCGGCTCCGGACGCGCAAAAAAAAAATGATTCACCAAGCGTTGCAGCCCAGCCCGACTCCCCGCATGTGACCGTTCCCACACGACCGCAAAGCCGCCAACTTTCCAGTCCACCGGCATCGGAACTACCACCAGGCCCGGCATCGCCGCCGTCGCCTGTACGGACCGCAGCGGTAATGCCGGACGCTCAAGACGGCAACTCAATGTGGGAATCCGTGGAAGCCTATCTACTGGAAAATCAAGGGGCCTCGTTGGTTAATCTGCTTAATGGCCAAGCGCGTATTATATCGGCAGATGTCAGCAAGGGCACAATCCAACTGGAAGTGCCCGGTCACACGCATACAATGGTGGGTAGTGAGCGCTACATGCGCATGATTGAGGCGGCTTTCGCGGCGCAACTGGGCAAAGCCTGTCGCTTGGAAATTATCGCCGCCGCGCGCCCGGTTGCCGCCGCAGCGACCTTGGCAACCGCCGCTGTTCGCCCGGCGCCAGTGTCCGGCCCGCGCGTTTCGCCGGAGCTGATGAAACGCGCCCAGGAAATGCCGGCGGTCAAGCAGTTAATGGAAAAAATGGGGGCAAAACTTGTGAATGTCGAACCGCTGGAAGTCAGTTCGGAATCTTCGGGCCATTGAATCGGAAAGTCATTGAGAATATATAGAAATGAGGATCCATGTTTGATTCGCTAAAATCTCTCGGCCAACTCGGTCCATTAATGGCCAAGGCCAGAGAAATGCAAACTAAAATGGCGGAAGTGCAACAGAAACTTGGCGATATTAAAGCCGAAAGCTCTGCGGCGAACGGCATTATTACTGTCACCGCCAACGGCCGGATGGAAATTATAGAATTACGCTTTTCGCCTGATGCCGCACGCCTGGACGCGCCAGTACTGGCAGATTTGACGCGCTCGGCAGTCAATGATGCTCTGGTAAATGTTCGCAACATGGTGCAGCAGGAAATGCAGGGCGTGGCCGGTGATATGGACTTGTCCGGAATTCAGAAAATGATGGGAATGCCGTCATGAGTGATCATTCCATAGCCTACAGCGCCAGCGTCCGGCGGCTCATGGATATGTTGGGACAGTTGCCTGGTGTCGGCAGCCGCTCAGCGGAGCGAATGGTCTTTCACATTCTCAAAGCCAGTTCTGAAGACGCAATTGCTTTAGCGGATGCGATTCGCGCGGTAAAACAACAGGTCCGTCATTGCAGCATCTGTTATCACTTGACGGAAGCTGACCCGTGTGAAATTTGTCGCAATCCCAGTCGCGATACCTCCCTGGTATGTGTTGTCGAACAACCCAAGGATCTATTCCAAATTGAAGCCACCGGCACCTACAAAGGGGTGTACCACGTTTTGCTGGGGCACTTGGCCCCTTTAGATGGTATCACTCCGGAAAATTTGACCGTTGATGCACTGGTATCACGCATAGAAAAGCGTGATGCGGCGGGAAATCCGCTGATTCGCGAAGTGATTATCGCCACAAATCCGACCATGGATGGTGATGGAACCGCCCTGTATTTACAAAGTCGGCTGGAAAATTCCGGTGTGATGATCACCCGGCTGGCGCGCGGCCTGCCGGCGGGTGCGCAAATTGAGCACGCCAACAAGGCTATTTTGTCCGATGCCCTTTCGGGCCGCATTAAAATGTAAGGATGCACGATCTTCGCCGACCAACTCATCGGGAAGCGGCGAAATGCCGTAAAATCTTACGGTGATTTATGGTGCGAGTTGTCACGTCCAGCGAGTTGACCCTCTCCGAGAAGGCGGGTGGCTCATCAGCGCCCGCGGCGGGCGTACGCTTCGGTGTAGTCATTCCGTGTCGGGGCGATGAGTTGGTGTTGCCACATTGTCTGGCATCGTTGTCAGAATTTTCCGCCGCCAAAGATACGCTTGTGGTGGTCAATTCTGATAATTCTCCGGAAACTTCAGCAATCGCCGTACGGGCGGGCGTGGAAGTGATCCGTTCCGCTAAACCGGAGCGTGGGTGGGCTATTGCCGCGGGGGTATCGTATCTGCAGCATAGTGCCGCTGCTGGTCCCGATGTCATTTTGGTGGCGCATGCGGATATGGAGTTTACCGCGGGAAGTAGGCAGGCTTTGTTGGCGCATCTTGGGTCTAACCCGCGGCGGCAATGGGGGGCGCTGGGGCATCAGATCATGGCGACCAAGTGGAAATATCGCGTTATTGAATTCGGTAACCGCATCCGCGCCAGTCGCTGGCAAATGCCCTATGGTGATCAGGCTATGTTTTTCGGCGTGGGCGCTTTGGCCGCCGCCGGCGGATTCCCCCAGCAAAACCAGTTGGAAGATTGTGAATTATCGCTTCGATTCAGGCCTCTTGCTCCTCCACTTTACGTCGATTACCCCGTGCGCATCAGCAATCGACATTGGCGGCGCGGGGTTGTTGCGACCAGTGTACGGAATTGGTTCATCGCCATAAACTATCTCATCGTTCGGGTGGAATCGCACGCGGTAAATGCGCAAGCCCTGACGGAAAAGCCGGTAGCGATATGAATCAATCTAAATGTGTGCAAATAAACTTGGCGTTGGTGGCCAAAGCGCCCCGGGCGGGTTATGTGAAAACCCGTTTGCAAAATGGCTTTTCACCGCAGCAGGCCTGTGAGATTTATCACTGCCTTTTATCCCGCGCTCGAATCCTTGCGGAAAGCTGGCAACAAATCCGCCCGGATATCCATCTGGTTCTGGCCTTTGATCCGCCGGACCAACCACAACGTTGGCAGTCCTGGAGCGCCTGGAGCAAATTGCCGCAAACCGCAGGCGACCTTGGGGAGCGCCTGCGGGGCGTGGTTTCATCCGGTGCCTCGAAAGGGCGGTCGGCCATTATTTTTATCGGGGCTGATGCGCCGGAATTATCTCTCTGTCATTTAGACTTCGCCCGAGAAAATCTTTCAACCCATGATGCCGTTATGGTGCCCGCTTTTGACGGCGGCTATGTGCTTCTAGGCTTGCATGCCCGGGCGAAAGTTCTTTTAAACGGGATTAACTGGGGAACCGACGAGGTGTGCGGGCAAACACAGCAAATCGCCCGCCAGGCCGGTCTGAAGTTGGCGGAATCCGAGTCCCGGCCTGACGTTGATACTGCCGAAGATGTTGCCGAACTTATTGACCGCCTTTTATGCTCATCAGATGAAAATGACACGGCGCTTGCAGCGGCGCTGTTGAAAATCACCACGTAATAAAGGATGTACTATGACACAACCGCTCAAGGATAAAACTGCCATCGTCACCGGAGCCAGTGCCGGGATCGGCTGGGCTACCGCATTGGAACTGGCCCGGCAGGGAGCCACCGTGGTGCCGACCGCCCGCCGGGCCGACCGCCTGGCGGAACTGTCTAAAACAATTACGGCCGCCGGCGGAAACGCCGTGACTGTTCCCGGTGATGCCGGGGAACAATCTCACATTGATTACTTGCTTGCCAAGGCGATGGAAATTACCGGCCGGCTGGATATAGTCATCGTCAACGCCGGTCGCGGCCTGGCCGGCGGTGTATTAACCAGCGATCAAACGCAATGGGAATCCCTGTACAGGCTCAATGTGCTCGGAGCGGCCTATTTGATGCGTGGCGCGGCCAAAATCATGGTCGAAAAGCAGTCCGGGGATATTGTGGTCTTAGGCTCCGTTTCCGGCCACAATATTTCTCCGTTCAGTGGATTTTATGGTTCCACCAAATGGGCCATCGCGGCCATTGCTGAATCGTTACGTCGCGAAGTCGCCAACCGATCGGTTCGTGTTACAACCATTAAGCCGGGCATTGTGGAAAGCGAATTTCAGGAAGCCGCCGGATACACCTATGAAAACTTCACCAAATCCATCGCCCGGTTTGGCAAAGTGCTCTCTGCCGACGATGTGGCCCGCACCATCGGTTTTATCGTCAGCCAACCGCCCCACGTGCATCTCAATGAACTGGTTATAAGGCCCACCGGGCAGGATTATCCGTAAGCCAAATTCCCCACGCGGGGAAAAGTGCACTTTGTTATCACTGGTTATTGGGTTATGCGGGCGAGAGGAGTCGAACCTCCACGTCTTTTGAACACTAGAACCTGAATCTAGCGCGTCTGCCAATTCCGCCACGCCCGCGGATGGAAGGACATATTAACGCCGAAATCGAAAAAAATCTACCGATCGGTTGCGCCGGTCCGTCCAATGGATGGATAAAGCTGTCTGTATGACTGATCCTGCCCTTAGCCGCACGCTTTACGAACGCGCTGTCAAACAGCATGCGCCGGAGCTGTTTTATTATGCGGTTTGACTCTGCGGTCGGGATGGCGGAGCGGAGGATCTGGTGCAGGAAACTTTCTTGCACGCATGGCGTTCCCTCCACACCCTGCGAGATGAGAAAGCGCCGCGAGGCTGGCTTTTTCAGATTTTAAGACGGCGGCATTTCCGCAACATGAACAAGCGGCGCGTTGCAAAAACCGTTCCGCTGCAAGACTCCGCCGAACTGGCCGACAAAATATGTGCATCGTCAGATATTGCAGGGCGTGAAGTCCTGCAGGTGGGGTTGGACCGGCTTGATATACGTTTCAAGCGGCCATTTTTTATGGTGTATTCAGAGGGGCTGAGTTGTGAAGCGGCGGCACGGGAATTGAACATTCCTCTGGGCACGCTGCTGTCCCGTCTTTTCCGCGCCAAGCAATCGCCGCGGGCATCCATTGATGCCTATCCCCTACATGCTGGTCAGCACGCAGCGACTCAGGCGATGTCTTGGGTATCGGTGTGACCCGTGGTACGGGTATCGGTATCGGAATTCGCACACTCCGCACTGCCGCCGAATACCGATACCGGTACCGCGATACCACCCGGCGTCCCGCTGCCTCGCAATACACTGCGGGGATTCGCGACACGTTCAATGAGTTCCACGCAGTTTGCCGCGGAGGGCACGCAATTCACCAGCGCTTGCAGATAATCAAAACCGCCGACGCGCTCATAATTGCCGCCGGATTTTAACTCATGCGTCAACGTGACGCCGTCCAGAGGCTGGTCAGCCTGATAAACGCCGATCAAGGCGGCGCAAATAAGGCTATCGGTTTGGCCCCAGAACGCATCAGAACCGCCGGACAACGCGGCCATGACATCGGGCAAAATTCCGCCAGCCAGCAGAATGCTTCCCAGTAAAGCCTGCTGCGCTTGGCCATCGTAGGGCACCAATGCCGGATTGCTTTCCGCCGTATAAGAATTGCGGCCGTTGGCTGTGGTGGAGGAGCTTGACGCCTGGGGCAAAGGTAAATATTGGCCAGTCATCATACTCTCCATAATTCAACCAACAGGTACGCAGTTGTGCGGGCAACGCCATTCCAAAACGCAAATTCCGCCTACCATCGCATGGCACTGCAACGGCAGTCTCACCACAAAATCCCGGCAGACGCAAGAATCTGCACGTGCGCTGTATACTCCGGCAATAGCAGATAAGTTAAGAAAAGCACAAAGAATTTTTGGCACGGCCATAGGAAATGGCGTCAGGTACCTTTGTTTCAAGCACCAGATGATTATTTTGCGCACGATCCATGGGGTTGAACCGCGGATAATGCGGATACGATAAAGACTGGGTTAGAGCGAAAACGGTGTCACGTACCACCGGACGTCAACTCATACGTCAGCGTGATGCCGTCAAAGGTTTCGGCGGCTTGATAAATCCGGATCACGGCACCGTAAATAAGTCCATCCGCGTGGCCCCGGAAAACAGAGGAAGTTTACTGCACGGCCAGTGCTTTGAAAATTTCCTGCATGAGTTTTTCCACTTTGAAGGGTTTGGAAAGCACGGCCGCCAATCCCTGTTTGGAGGCCTGCACAATGCTGTGGTCTGGATCATAGCCAAAGCCGGTCATCAGAATCACCGGCGGGTTGTGGCCGATTTTTTGGGCGGCGGCAAACACTTCATAGCCGTTTTTGTGCGGCATGCGAATATCAGAAATCACCAGGTCATAGCGCGGCTGTCCGGCCAGATGAGCCAGAGCTTCGGCACCATCGGCGGCGGTGTGCACATGGCAGCCGCAATAAGTCAGTACATAATGAATGGTCTCACGGATATTGGCCTGATCATCGGCTACCAGAATGCGCTTGCCATGCAGGCGGGGGTCTTCACTGGGCAAGCGACGCTGATCATGGGCACCAAATACCTGCTGCGGGCTGGAGCACAAACTCCAAAATGTCTGCCGCACGGTGTTGGCGTTGGTGAGAATTGAATTTAACGATTGCAGCAACGCTCCATTATTCAAATTAGCTTCTTTGATGACTTCCAGATCATAAATCATATCATTGAGCGGGCCGGCCACTTCGCAGGCCATTTCCTGCACGAGCTTGCCGCTGCTGCTGCGTTGTTCCAGCATCAACAGGTCCAGCACATTTAACGCCATCGCCACATACCGTCCGAATATCTCCGCGAACTGCCGATCATCTTCGGTGAAAAAAGCATACTGATCGGATTCAATATTCAATACGCCGATCGTTTTGTCGTGCAGCATCAACGGGACGGTTAAACTCGATTTTGCGGTATCCAGCCCGGCAACGTAACGTGGGTCCTTGGCCACATCCGCGGAAATATAGGATCGTCCCGTGGCCGCGACATGGCCGCAAATGCCATTGCCTTCCACTTCACAAAACAATTCCGCTTCCATGGCTTCTTCGGGCATGCCCACGGCGATAACCGGTTCAAGTTTATTATTCGCGGGATCGCGAAGCCGAATGTTAAAGTGATCAAAGTGCATGAGCTGCCGGAGGAATTTTATAATGCGTTCTTCCAGCAGTTGTTGACGTTGCAGAAAATTCAGTTTAGCAATGGCGTCTTTTTCCAGGCGAACCAGTTCTCTGCCCGCCTGATCAATGGCATCAAGCTTTTGCTGAAGCCGGCGGGTGTGGGTGGCATCCCAGCAGACAGCAACCACATGCGAAATTTTATCTTCCTGATTATGGACCGGTGAGCAGACGAGCTCAAAAAACTGTGAATCGCCAATGCTGATCGCGAACTTGCGGGAACGGGGAGCATGCGCTTCCGGCCGGGCGACCATCTGAGGATCGGTGAATACTGAAACCGCTTCCATGCATGCCTTGCCAATGCGCTGGATAACCTCGGGCGACCATTGTTTCATGCGGCGGTTGCTCCAGACCATCCGGCCGGCCGGGTTGATCATGCAGACACCTTCGCCAATCGTATCCAGCACCAGTCCGGATTGCATAGTGGCATGGGCCCGTTCCAGCGGCAAAAAATCCGCGGACTCAGACATGACCATATCAAATGTTCCACCGCGCAATTCCGCGACAGCTTGATCCATGGTTGATACGCACACGACCGCATCATAGTTGTGGGAGAGGTTGTTGTAGAGGTCGGTAGTGCGGAAGTCTGGTCCCGAAAGCACCAGTGCGCGTCGAAGGTTAGATACTACACCCATGCGACACCTTAATAAAACGTTAATTATTATAGCGGTTAACTCGGGCCGGACAATCTGTCGTAGCGTTCAAGTATCGCAAAAGTGAATCGTATGGATGTTCTCAGTGCTCGCTCTGCCTAAATTCTTTGCGCATCCGGGGCCTAAATTGCGGCGTCAGGATTTAACTTTGCGACCGGCTCCGGGGAATTGCGCGCGACGGTTTGCTTGCGGCTTTCGCAGGCATCCTCGTGGGGACTTTTGCGGGGTTAATAATCGTTGGCTTCGCTTGCGCCCTGGCCGGTGGTTTAACTTTCGGCTTCGCCTTCGCTTTTGCCGCTACCTTGATTTTTCTTGCGGCAACGCTTTTTTTATCCGTAACAGATTTTCCGGCAGTTTTGACGGCCTTGGCCGCCGGTATTGTCGCGACTGGCGTTTCAGCAGCTTGATCCATTTCAACGCCAAATACATCGGCCAACTCATTACTGGCGATGGTTTTGCGACTGGCACTGCCTGCGCTGGTCAGGGCGTCAAGCGTGTCGGACGTTGGCACAAGTTCCAGGTGGTTGACCTGTCGAAGTTTGAACAACAGTTCCGGTTGGGTATCCAGCCTGGCCCCAACGCCATAGAGCACTGCGGCCAGATGCTTGCATAGTCCGGCGGAGTCCGGGCAGGAGCAACCCATCTTGATATGATCCGGTGCGGGAAACATTCCACCTGCGCGATCAGTCACCACAGCCATGACCGCATCGGACATGCGCCCCTGCAGCAATTCAATAATGCTGCGGATCTCCCCTGATAAGCGTTGCCGGATGCCATCCCATGTTTCTCTGGCCAACGGCTTAATGTTGATGGCAATGTTGTAAATTTCCGAACCGCTGACCAACGCGATGATTTTGCCGGGTTCAATTTGCAAGTCCAGCACTGAGCCGTTGCGCAGGTAGGTTCGCCCGCGCGGTAAACGGTTGGAGTAATCACTGTAAGATTCCAGATGTGTGCACCAGGCTTTGCCCCAAAACGTGCTGGCAATTTTCCTGCCCTCCACCCGCACCGGCGAAATTTTCCGCCCGGCTTTTTCTAATTTTGCAATTTCTTTCCGGGCCATCGCCTGCCGCTGGCCTACTGATACGTAAGGTTTATAAGTCCACCACATGTGGGTGCTCCTGTTTTTCGCCACGGTTGACGGGCCATATCATAACTCACTGACCCTATGAATATCCAGTGTGACAAAATTCAGCAATTCCTGGTTGTTCATCTCAGTGAGCATTTGGTCGGCACCGCCTTCCAGAATCTCATTGGAGAGATTTATTTTCTCGGTCATTAATGCATCGATTTTATCCTCCAATGTGCCCTGGCATACAAACTTGTGCACCAGCACATTTTTCTTCTGACCAATCCGAAACGCCCGGTCCGTCGCCTGATTCTCCACCGCCGGGTTCCACCAGCGATCAAAATGCACCACCTGCGACGCCGCTGTAAGATTCAACCCCACGCCGCCGGCTTTTAATGAAAGCACAAAAAACGGCGGGCCGTTATCACTTTGAAATTGCTGGACCAGTTGTTTCCGATTCGCTACAGCGGTGCCGCCGTGCAAAATCAGACCGGGGCGGCCGAAAATGGATTCCAGAAATCCGGCCAGGGCCGCGGTAATTTCCCGGAACTGCGTAAAGATCAGAACCTTTTCCTGTCGTGAGGCCATTTCCTCGCACAGTTCAGCGAGTCGCAAAAATTTTCCGCTGTGCGCCGGATCGTAAGATCCATCACCCAGCAATTGCGATGGATGGTTGCAGATTTGTTTAAACCGCATGAGATAAGAGAGCACCAGGCCTCTTCTGGCAATGCCGTCGGCTTCTTTTATTTTCACGGCCATCTCATCGACCGCCGTTTGATACAAGGCGATTTGCTGTTTGCTTAACGCACAAAACGCCCGTACCTCCGTTTTATCAGGCAGATCCGAGATAATGCGTTTATCGGTTTTCAGTCGCCGCAAAATATAGGGTTGCACCAAGGCCCGCAAAGGCCCATAACCGCCCGGCAATTCCGTAACGGATTTGGCATACGTGCTGAAAGCTTTGGCTCCGCCGAGCAGACCGGGGTTAAGAAAATCAAAGATGGACCATAAATCTGAAAGCCGATTTTCCACCGGCGTACCGGTGAGTGCCACCCGCGCCGCCGCCTTCAGCTGCTTGACGCTTCGCGTCTGTTTGGTGCCGGAATTTTTAATCGCCTGCGCTTCATCAAGAATCACCACATTCCACGGCTGCTCGGCCAGCCACGTCAGTCGCGTTGCCATCCCATAAGTGGTGATCACCAAATCCACCGAGGCAATAGTATGTGCGATCATTTCCCTATTGCCATCAGACCAGTCGTCAAGCTTTTCAGACGGGTGCACGACACAGGCCTTCAGGCTCGGGGCAAATTTAGCCAATTCATCGCGCCAGTTGGCTATCAGCGATGCTGGAACAATCAGCAAGGACGGCGGCGCGGGCCTTCCATCCGCATCATGTTCCTTCAAATACAGCAGCAGGCCCAGCACCTGAATGGTTTTGCCCAAGCCCATATCATCCGCCAGGCAGGCACCCAGACCCAATTGGGCCATAAAATGCAACCACTGAACCCCGATTTTCTGATAAGGCCGCAGTGTGGCTATTAAGCCCGCAGGCGTTTCCGCGGGAGGCGCCGCTTCAGGATTTCGCAATTCTGCCAGGCGTGCCGCCAGCCAATCTCCGGCGACAACTTCAGACCAGGCCCGGGTGGCCGGATCGGCTGTCGGCGATGTGCTGCTGCCTACACCAACGCCGGAAAGCATTCGCATGGCTTCAAAAAAGGATACGCCGCCGGTGCCGGCCTGCGTTTCCACCTGCTTCCATATTCCCAGAGCCTCTGTGAGTTTTTCTTTGTCGATTTCCACCCACTGACCCTTTAGCAGCATTAACCCATTGGATGCCGCCAAAATAGATTGCAATTCCTCATCAGTGACTTTCTTCCCATCCACGCTGACGCTTACGGAGAAATCCAACAGGGCATCAGCATCCAGCCGGGTTTTCGCTTGCTTACCAATGGTCACATTCACTACCGCGCGGGAGGATTTGCCGGAACGCCACCAATTCGGCACGCGCACCACCAGGCCACTTTCTTCAAATACCGGCACATCCTGCAGAAAGCGGTAGGCCGACTCAGGTCTCCATGCCAGCGGGTGATAAATATCCCCGGAATCCACAAGTTCACGCACCAGTTGGCTTTTTTTCGCGGCCCTCTCTATCGGTGTCAGCAAGGCAATAAGCCGTTCACGATTTCCGGCACCGGCATATTCTTTAAGGGCTTCGCTTAGCGGCAGGTGCCGCAAGGTGGCCTGCGCCGATAACCGATTGGCGTAGGTGGCCAGAAAAGCGAAAGGGTTTGAAGGATCGCGTTTGTTTTCCGCGAGATGAAACGTCACGCGGCCCACCAGCCGCCAGATGGGATTTTTTTCTTTGAGATAGGCCGCCGTTCCACCGGGAAACTCCGCAATTTCCTGACGCACTAATATATCGAGATCAGTCCATAATCGCACCAGCAGTTGGGGGTTCAGATATTCCAACCCCTGCATGGGCGGTGCCTGCATGCAGCGAAACGTCAAGTCTTCCATGGCCGGAGGTGCCATGGGCTGCTGCGCGCCGGCTTGATTTTCCAACCCGGGTATGTGGCAAAGACGTACGAGATATTCGCGGCCAAGCTCGCGGAAATAAGCCAGTTCCGGCGTCAGATGACTTTGCAATTCTACTGTGGCGAGGTGAAGTAATCCCGCTGAATCACTTTTGGCAAAACAGTCCACGATGCGCTGCGGAATGGCCGGCGACATCGCGTCCGTGTGATCCGAACTGCTTTGAATCCAGAGCAGTTTACCTTCCGGTGTAATTCTTAACGCGCCATTCATGTCAGGCTTGTAACCAAAGATGTTCCGGCGGTCAACGCTGCACCGGCAGCCGGAGCAATACCCTCGCGTTGCGGCCGTCCGCCCAGGCGCCCGCCGTCAAGCCAATCGCCCCGGTGGGGATGGCGGCGGCCAACCAAGTTACGCCCCGCTTCAAACTCGACGCTTCCGCTTCGAGCTAATAAATATTATCGGGGGCCTGAGGCAATGAAGTTTCCATCTCCTGCTGCCCGACAGTTAGCCCTTAACCGCCTGTTTCCATCGCCGGCTCGGCGTGGGCGCCGAATATGGCTGATCCGATTCTTACCAGTGTGGAGCCTTCTTCAATGGCGATTTCAAAATCGCCGCTCATACCCATGGAAAGATGCTTAAAGTGTGGCCCGCATATTTTCCGGAATCGCAACTCATTAAATATCTCTCGTAATGTGATAAAGCATTCTCTGGTTTCTTGCGGATCGGCTGATTGGCGGGCCATGGTCATCAGTCCGACAACTTGCAGATGCGCCAGGGTTTCGAACTGTTCCGCCATGTGAATGGCCGCGGGTATCGGGACGCCGTGTTTAGACTCTTCACCGGAGGTGTTTACTTCCATGAGAATCGGGATGGGCTTTTCCCGCCGACCGCCCAGATCATTGAGGTGTTCCGCCAGTCGCAATGAATCGACACTATGAATAATCTCGCTGCTTTCAATCGCGGCGGCCGCTTTATTGCGTTGCAGATGGCCGATCATATGCCATTTGAGTTGGGCATTGATTTCCGCACCGTCCGCCATGGTTTCAGTGAGCCAGTCCCGCACTTCCTCATTGCGGGTTTGCAAATTTTGTACGCGGCTTTCTCCAAAATGCCGTTGGCCTGCCGTGATGAGTTGCTGAATCTGTTCCACGGCTGCATATTTGCTTACCGCAATAAGTGTGACCTCACCGGGATCGCGGCGCGCACGGGTTGCCGCAGCGCGGATTCGTTCCTGAACCTGTCTGAGTTTAACCGTTACATCCATAGCAAATCCCTCATAAAGCAAAACCCAATGCGCCGTATTATTGTCAGTTATCTAAAAATGTAAAGAGGTAGATTGTCCCAAAATCAGGGACAAAAGAATTCGATCTATCGAACGCATTTAACGACTTAATTGCGAATAATTTGTGAAAGGAATTTTCGCGATTCGGTAAGTCGGGTAGATCGGAGAATTCGCCGCACCTCAGGCGGCCAAATTTTCTGATTCGTCCGCGCTTGCCGAGGAATCGGAAAAATGCGGGTTCGCCAATTCCCATTGTGCTCGCCAGGCGAGAAAATTATCCACGGCTGCCTCAAAATCACTCATGGAATCAATTACGCGCATCGCATCACGCAATACTCGACACGGATTCATGTGCTTGGCATACCAGCTTACGCGCTTGCGAAATTCAAGAATCGCCACGCGCTGATTGCGGAAGCGGATCATGTTGTAAAAATGATCCCGCATATATTGGCATTTTTGCTGAATTGTCGGCGCTGGCAGAAGTACGCCGGTCTGCAAATACTTTTGTACATCACGAAGCACCCACGGTGCCGCCAGCGCCGCCCGCCCGATCATCACGCCGGCACAACCGGTGACATCTATCATCCGTTTTGCATCCTGGGCCGTGCGGATATCGCCATTACCGATAATTGGAATTTTATGCACAGCCGCCACCACCGCCGCAATGCCATCCAGCCGCACAGATCCATGAAATCTCATCTCCGTGGTACGGCCATGCACAGTCACACCCGCAATTCCCACCTGTTCCAGACGATTGGCCAGAAACGGGGCTACCAGCCGCTGGTCGTCCCACCCTAATCGCAGTTTTGCCGTGACAGGAATATGGGGTACGGCCCGCACCACGCGCTGTGCCATATCCAGTGTGCGGGGGATATTGCATAATAAGGCTGATCCGCCATCGCGTTTGGTAATTTTATCCACGGGGCAACCCATGTTGATATCAATAATATTCGCACCATGATCTGCCGCCCATTTTGCGGCGTCACACAGCCGTTGCGGATCAGCGCCATAAAGCTGCATGGAAAGCGGAGAATCCTCCGGGCAGGTGGCGGCCAATTCCATGGAACGCTTGTTTTCCCGCAGCACACCTTCGGGGCATAACAAATCCGTACACGCCAGAGACACGCCGCCGCAGGAGCGTGCCACCAGCCGAAATGATACATCGCAGTAGCCGGCAATCGGTGCCAGCAATACGTTGCCGGACAGTTGCACATTACCAATCCGCAGCGGCGGCGGACCAATCCATGTTAAGACCTCTTCCATAGGACACAAGTATAGCGGCGGACAGGCAGTCTGTCCGGCGGGGGATGCACGGAACGCAGAAATTCAATTGCCTCTTGTCGTGCGGCGATTCGCGGTCCGCAATGAAACATGGCGTTAGCTCAATGCGGCAGCGTTGAGTTCGCGGCGGAACATGGCGCAATCGTAATATCCCATTTACTCCGTCGCGCTCGATCCAGTACGCCGTGATGGGCACCGGATACATTGTTGGAAGAAGCGAATCCAAATGACGTTCGCCACGTTGTCGCCACGTTTGGCGGAACGGTGGATTATGTGTACACTTATACGCTGGTCATTGATGTGAGGATTTAATTATGACACAAACGTTAAGCGCTTCGGGTAAAACTTCCATGGATAGCTTGAAATCATTGGCTACGCAGCTTCGTATTGATTCCATTCGCTGCACCACCGCCGCGGGGTCCGGCCATCCGACATCTTCCATGTCCGCCGCCGATCTTATGGCCGTGCTGATGGTGGAGCATTTACGTTATGACTGGAACAATCCGCACGCCCCCAACAATGACCGCCTAATTTTTTCCAAGGGCCACGCGTGTCCGCTGCTTTATTCCATGTACAAAGCGGCGGGGGTGATCAGTGATGCGGAATTGCTGCGCTTGCGCAAAATTGACAGCAATTTACAGGGGCATCCGAATCCGCATGTCCTTAAATGGGTCGATGTCGCCACCGGATCGCTGGGACAGGGAATCGGAAACGGCGTGGGCATGGCGCTTAATGGAAAATATGTAGATAAGTTGCCGTATCGCGTGTGGGTGCTCCTGGGCGACAGCGAAATGGCTGAAGGCTCTGTGTGGGAAGCGTTTGATAAAGCGTCTTACTATAAGCTCAATAATCTCATTGCAATCTTGGATATGAATCGCCTGGGGCAGCGCGGCGAAACCGACTTGGGATGGAACGGGGCGGAATATGCCGCCCGGGTGCGAGCCTTCGGTTGGCACGCCATTGAACTTAACGGCCACGACCTGCCGTCCATTCAGGCGGCTTACCGTGAAGCGCTTTTGCAAGCCGACAAGCCGACCTGCCTG
>JAJZGH010000341.1 GCA_021798635.1 Planctomycetota bacterium
CCGCCACGGTCAGATAGCCATGGTACTTGCGTGTATTGACGCCGCAGACGGTACCGGAAGCAAAGCTCCCCAGACCATTGGTGCACAACCATTCCAAACCAATGGACTTATCAAGATTGGTGCACGTTTGCGTATCGAACGTGATGGCATCCATATAATCAACTCCCAATGCAAAATTCTACACCTGTGTTGTACGCATTTTACGATCCAGATGCAAACGCGGGAGATGCGTGGCGGGGGGCTTGGGTGTGCGGGGCGTTCACTTTTGCGGGTCCCGTGCGTCGGTCGGGCGGGGTGCGCGCCGGGAAACCGTTGCTGTTTCGCCCCTTCCCAGCGCAGCGAGCGTTTTATTCAGGGCAGAGCAGCAGGTGTCGCCGGCTTTGAAGTCCCCGTTTGACTCAACTCCGACATCGCCGTTTCTACAGGTAAGCAGCCCCGGGCGCGGGAGCGAGAGGATTATGGTCAGTACCACAGGGGAGTGCGATTGCCGCGCTGCGTATGGCGCACGATGGTTGACCCCACGACGATACGGACACCTTGGACGCACGATGAACCCGCGGCGTCCCGGTTTTATTACCGCATGCAGGTGGGCAAATTGCACCGACTGAATCCGAATATTATCCGCCCCTCGCAACTCATGGACCGCACGGCGTGCCGAGCCGCGAGCTGCGTCGGCAATATCGCCGCCGGCGGGCCCCGAACGGCTCGCCAAACACGCCAGGTACTACCACGGCGCGGCTGCACGCTATGGGAGAGCGGCCGGGAAAACCTTGGCCACCGCTCACCTTTTTTTCGCTACCTTTGTCCGGATACCGCGAATGTCAACAGGGCTCGGCCAACTTCTCTGCCTGTGAACACGTATCGCCCGCATACAGCTGCGTATGAATGGAAAATATTATCCGGAATTTTTCGTCGTCCACCGTTTCATAGGGAGCATTTACAAGCCAAGAAGAAGCATGCACATACTTGGAGTAGAAACGGTAAAATATTTGATACTCGTTTATTACCCCCGTTGCCACTGCCATCGCGCGAACCTGTGGGCCCGTACCGCTCGGCCTCGGCTCTCCCCACTTTTCAAGCAGCTGATTAAGTTCTCCGATGCGCCCCTGAAGGGTAGTCCGGTGCCTATTTCGCAGTTGCGGGGCAGAATCAGCAAGCTCGCAGAAGGCATTAAGGAGGTCGATCTCATCAGTGGCTCGCCTTTTCGCAAATTCGTCGAGGTTCGCGTCTGAAAGCATTACGTATCGCAATTTCAGATTCAACTCAAATGTCATGCGGCACGCGAGTGCCATCACCTCAATTGGATTTTGGAGGTTTAGCTGGGTAATTTTGAGCTGACGTGCGGTCGCGCTGCATATGTTGGGCACGACACGGGCCCTTAGTCCAAGCGATTCCATTTTCCCAAGCTTGTCTGCCACTGCAAGTAGACGAAGCTGCTGCCGCCCAAGGTTCTCAGCGACGAAGCCGTTATCACCGGTGGCCACAAGATTCCTCATTCGCATTTCCATTGTTCATTCCTCAAGAAAACCTCTGGCTGCCGTAAGGGGACGGCATGAGCCGTGCACGCACTGTGCACCGCATTCTCGATTGTAGGCCCGGTTGTCGCGGCTAGGCCTAATTCTGCTCCGATCTTCGCTTTCTTGTCAACTCTGCAGCCCCCGATATGCTGTCGCATGTCAACAGCAGGTCCAGCATGGCCCAGGTTCGCGCATTGCGAAAGATGTTTCCAGTCTTGACTGCCTGCGACGGAACTATTGCGGGCCCTAATTCGTATAAATAATGGGGTTCCCATTTGGCGGCAAGAATTTCCGGAATCTCGGCGTGCATGTTCTCCACGATTTTCCATGAGTCCACGTGATGGATACTCTGGAGATGGCCGCCATATCTGAAAGCGATATAGTTCGGGGGCTCTTTCGGCCATTTGCCTTCCCCTGTCGCGGGGTGAAAATAGCGGCGTTTCTCGGTGACGATCCGTTGCCAGGATATGTTGAACCCCTCCGGAGTGCCCGTTCCGAGCGCAACCACATACACCAAATTGGATTCCTGATTTTGCATGGCCACAATCCTCCGCAGGTAGGTTTGAAGTTGTCCCAGCATCCGATTTTCGGCGTGCGCGCCATGGGACTGCGTCGCCATTTGATGTATGTCTTTCCAGGAAAAGTAATAGAGCGAGATTCCGTCAATCTTGCCTTGCGGTAAGTGGCACTTGGCATATTCCGGCGGGCACTCGGCCATTGCAATCAACGCTTGATTTTCGCAGTTCCTTTCCGCCAAACGCTTCGCGTACCTACCAAGTTGCTTCCCGGATGGCAATTGCAATCCCCGCTTAGCTTCAATTATGAGGTGTAATTTGGTGCCCGCAGAAATTTCGATGTCCGTGATTCCGGTTTCACGCTTATGATCCTGGAGCTTAACTTCAATTTCGGCCAATTCTCCGAGACTCGGGCCGAAATCAAAATTTGAAAGAAAAACACGTAAAAACGACGGACATTGCGATAGCACCCACCCGATACTGTAGGTGATATCGTTCTCCTTCGAACCGAGCAATTCGAAGATGCTCTCCAGCTTCCGATCGTGTAAGTAGATTTCGGCCACCATGGTACTCCCAAGGACAGTCGTCGTTCGTCAGGCCCGGCTTCGAATAACCGCGTTGGCCCTTCGTGCCGGGCTCGACCGTTCTGATTTAGGGCACCGTCTTCAGAATAAAATATCATACCCTCCAAAAAAAAAACGTCCAATTGAAAATCATGGGCTTTCCGCTTACAGCGTGGTCGCTATCCATGCGGCGGCGAAATACAGCCAGCCCGGTTCGCAAACAATGCGTGCGTGAATACGGAATTTTCGGAATTTGCCAGTAAGATCAATGTTGGCGGTTTCGGTCGGCAGCCCATGGCCGCTGGCCAATGGAGGTCAAGGCCGGGAGCGCCCGGGGCACGGCCACGCTTCAAACTTGTTGACCGGCTCGGAGCACGGCATACCTGCAGCCTAATGAGGCGACCCTGAGAGATACCCATTCACGCCTCGGGCTTGTCGGCTGGCGGCCGTAGGGCGGGATGGAGGGTAATTGCTGGAATCCCAGCGGCAACGCTCCGGAATGCCCCCGGGTGTCGCTGCAAGGCCGCCCGTACGAGCCACGCTTCTTCGTCCGTCTGTACCTCGACCAGCAATTTCGCTAGGGCGTCAATAGCCGCAAACCGGTTTAATTGCGTGGCCGCAATCAGGAGCGCTTCAAGGCACAGTGCCCGAACTTTTGGATGTTTGGCGGATGCCTCAAAGATTGCTTTGCAGCGTGTCGCTACCCCATCGGCGTATGAGAAGGCGCAATTACGGGCGTTGGAGTCAAGGCACCCTACGTACTCTTCCAACAATCGCACCACCCTGTCCGGCAGGATCGCGGGGATGACCTCAAGGATGGATTTTGGAATCATATCGAAAAACGCTAACCACTGCATTGGTTCTTTTCTGATCGCTTCGTAACTCAAGATATCCAACATCTCTTTAATGTTCGCCTCCAAGTACTCTCCCCTTTCGGCCTCAGCCCTTATGCGGCTGATGACGCTCTCAAAGGCTGCTGTTGGATTCTTTTGCGGATCGCGCGAGTCCGTGTAACTTGAAAGTTCATCGAGAAGTTCGCCGACGCAGCTGAATCGCTCCGAGGGCGTCTCGGCGGTTGCCTTGCGTATGACGTGCGCGATCCCGGGCGGAAGCCTGGTGAAGTCGATCATCGCCGGCGGTAACCCGGTTAGCAGGTGGTAAAACGTCTTGCCTAACTGATAAATATCAGTCCGGGTGTCGGCGTCCCTGCTTCCGCCGGGCAAGCGCTGCTCGGGGGCAAGGTATGCCTCTGTGCCTATTACCATATGCGTTTGCGTTAGGACAGTGGAATTGCGATTGACCTCGCGGGTCAATCCAAGGTCTGCCACCACGACTAAGCCGCCAATAAGGAGAGCGTTGTCTGGCTTGATGTCACGATGAACAAGGTCGGCAATATGGAGCGCCTGGACCCCGTGGCATATTTGCGTGAAGGCCGCAATAGCCTTGGCCTCCTCCCTCGAATATTGGTCAATCTGTGCGGCGCAACTTGAGTCAGCAAGCGGCATTAGAAAATATGGAGGGTCCGTGCCCTCGCTGATGTCAAGAATTTGCATCACATGGGGATGCTGTATACGTTTCATCACGCGGGTTTCACGGAAAAACCGCCGGCGGCCAATTTCGTCCGGCAAATTGCAGTATTTTAGAGCGAATGTTTTCG
>JAJZGH010000342.1 GCA_021798635.1 Planctomycetota bacterium
CGACATTCAGTTCTCCTCGTGGCCAAATTCAAGCCCCATCATTCCGCCGGGGAAATTTACAGCCCCTTTTCCTACAGTGCACTGTACGAAAAGTCAACCGGGATGGTTTGGTGAAACTGGAAAACTGCTGCACCAGCACTGCGCTCTGCTGATCTGAGCATATACTTTATCACAGGCTCTTGAGGTCTTAGCTTGGCAAGATCTGCCGGATGAATTTCGTTCATCCGGTTCCGCGGCTCCGTTGATGATGTGGAGATTTCTATATGCGTTTTTACTTATCAGGTTTTCTCTTAGCGGCCGTGCTGCTGGGTGGGTGTACGAAAATACCGCCGATGGCGTCATCGCCGGCGGAAAATCCAGCCAATGCCATGGCGCAGGCCGGACCGGCGATTCCACAATCGGATTTTCTTAATGTCACGGACGCTTCGGCCCAAATTGCTCCGCCACAAGTTACTGCGGGGAAAAATCTGCCGATGGCGGGTACAACCACCGGACCGGCCAAACCTGCTGCCGGGGCAATGAGCAATGATTCAAGTATGAAAAACATGACCATGTCCGGAAACGGTTCGACCATGAACATGGGGTCAGCTTCCGGAACAAAACATGCCGGGAGTATGAAATGAAAAATAATCATATTGATAAAATTAAACGATATGGCGGCGCGGTCGCGGGGGCGCTACTTCTAACCGGCTGCGCGACGGTTCCGCGGCAAGGAGGTTTTAAGTCTGTAGCTGCCATGGCCCCCCAGCGCACCGGGGCAACCGTGATCTGGGATCAGAATACCAAAGCCGATCAGCGCGTCCACGCTGTAGTTGGCAAACTGCTGGCGCAGGCGTTAACGGCACACGCGGCTGTGCAGATCGCATTATTGGATAATCCGAATTTACAAGCCCAATACGAACACCTTGGAGTATCACAGGCGGATGTCGTGCAGGCGGGACTGTTGTCGAATCCGATATTTAATTTTGATATACGGTTCCCGGCGGCACCATTTCATGGCTGGGACGCCAGCGTGGCGCAGAATTTTCTGGATATTCTGCTGTTGCCCACGCGAGGCAAAATCGCTGCTGCACAATTTGCCGCAACGAAGGATCAAGTCAGCAACGCTGTGGTGATGATGGCCCAGCGCACACGCGCCGCGTATTATCGCCTGGTTGGCGATCAGCAGATGGTGGCATTAGAAAGCCGAATTAAGCAGGGAGCTGCGGCGCAGCTGGATTTGGCAAAAAAGTTGCGTCAGGCCGGAAATACCCCGCCGATTGCCTACGATCAGCAACTCACGCTTTACGAGCATATTCGTCTGCAATTGGCGATGGATAAAGCCACGGTGCTGGAAGATCATGAGCGGCTCAACGCGATGATGGGCTTGTGGGGTAAGCAGGGAAACTGGACCGTGCCGGCCCGACTTGCCGTTCCGCCGACGCGCAACCTGTCGCTGAAAGGCTTGGAATCCCTGGCAATTAAGCAGAGCCTGAGCTTGGTCGCGGCACGACAACGCCTGCGTGCCGACGCCGTTGCATTACGAATTTCCGGTATTGCCGGGCTTCTTCCCGGAGCCGGCATCGGTCTGGATTATGTCCGGGATCCGGATGTGCGTGGAACGCTGGGGCCGGCCATTTCCGTGCCGATACCGATTTTTAATCAGGGCCAGCCGCAGGTCGCTATAGCGACGGCTCAATACCGTATGGCGTACCGGCGCTATCAGGCTGCGGCGATTCGCATACGGGCCAAGGTCCGTGAAGCTTGGATCGCCATGCACGCGGCACAGCAGGAAGTGCTGTTTTATCAACGCATTATGTTGCCGCTGCGCAAACGCATGGTGAATGAAACGCAACTGGCTTACAACGGCATGTATGTCAGCGGATTTGTGCTCATGCAGGCCAAGCAGGCGGAAATTGATACCGCTCGGCATTATGTGCAAACCTTGCAGCGATTCTGGCTGGCACGCGAGCGGCTCCGGCAAGTGCTCGGAGGCATGTTACCCGCTGAAAATGACCAGACACATAAAACTGAACCAACACATCCACACAAGGAGAAACAAAAATGTTAAATCGCAGACACATACTGGCCTCCGGCGCGGCAATGGCTGCCGGAGCAGTCATGTCCGGCAAAGCCTCCGCAGCGGCAGCACACGATTCGGATCATGAAAAAAGTTACGGCGGCCGGGATCATGCGGCAGAACTCGCACGCAAACTCCGGGCGAAACCGTTGCCGCCGGGATTGCCGCACCGTGACTATATGCCGGTGGTTGCACCGAATACCGGCACCCTGCCATTTGAAATTATTGACGGGGTAAAAGTTTTCCACCTCGTGGCTATGGAGTTCTGGAACGAATTTGCACCGGGACTAAAGGCCCTGGTATGGGGTTATAACGGCATGTTACATCCGGTGCTGGAAGCAGTGGAAGGTGAGCGGGTGCGCATTTATGTTACCAATCGTTTACCTGAGCCGACCACGGTGCACTGGCATGGGGTGTACGTCGATAATGGCATGGATGGCGTAGGCGGCATGACGCAAAAAGCCATTGCACCCGGTGAAACATATAAATATGAGTTCAACCTGGTGGAGCCTGGCACAAAAATGTACCACCCGCACTATGATGAAATGACGCAAATCGCTCTGGGCATGACGGGGATGTTTGTGATTCACCCGCGGAAACCGCGGTATAAAGCGGACCGTGATTTTGCCATTATGCTGCACGAATGGAGCATTGTGCCCGGCACGGATCGACCCAATCCGCTGGAAATGACCGATTTCAATGTCTTTACCATGAACGGGAAATCCTTTCCCCTGACGCATCCGCTGGTGGCGCGAACCGGGCAACGTGTGCGCGTACGGCTGGGAAATTTAGGGCCTATGGACCACCACCCGATACACCTGCATAACTATTCATTTCAGGTCGTGGGCAGCGATGGTGGCGATTATCCACGATCCGCCTGGCAACCTGAAACCACCGTGCTGGTACCTGTGGGATCCACACGCGTTTTTGAACTTGACGCATCGAATCCTGGCGACTGGGCCATGCACTGCCACATGACGCACCATGTCATGACGCAGATGGGCCATAATTTTGGCAACATGATTGGAGTTAAGCCCGGAAACTTGGGGGATAAATTCCGCGATTTATTACCGCAGTACATGACCATGGGGCAGGCTGGAATGGGTGCTCCCATGGGCATGACCAGCCTGCCAAACACCGCACCGATGACCGGCGGACGCGGGCCCTATGGATTTATCAGCATGGGCGGTATGTTCACCGTGATGAAAATCCGCGACAACATCACCCATTACAACGATCCCGGATGGTACAAAAGGGATGCGCCGCCCGGAACGGTGGCGGAAAAAGCCCAGGATGCGCAACTGCGGCGAGACCGCGTTAATCCCAACATGATACCGGCTCCGATTCCCGGGCCGTCGTCCCCCGCCGCGGCACCGGAATGATGGGATCACTTTGTTGACGATGCCGGGGACTTTTTACGACTGTTGTATGTTTAATACGTTTGTGGTTCATTACATTTTTCTAAGCTGGTGGACCCTGAAATCACGGTGCCGGCCGGTGCAAAAATAGTGTTGACTGTATTAAACATGGATTTCGGCCCGGGGAAGATTCATGGTGTATTGATTGGAAAAGCCAAACCGCCCTACAAAACCGTTGTGCCCATACCGGTGCAGGGTCAAATTGCGGAAATACCCCTGACCATGCCGCGGACGGCCAAGTCCATTAAAAAGTCCAGGTATTTCGTTGGGACAACCACATTCCGGGCACCGCAAAATCCCGGCACCTATTTTTATTTGTGCCAGATGCCCGGTCATGCCAAGACCGGCATGTATGGAAAATTTGTGGTCACGCCGTGAAAATGACAGAGCCGACACGCTGCCTATGAATGGTGCGATTTTTCAGCCGCCGCCTCCAACCGGGCCGCCAGCGCGTGAAGCTGCGCCGGAATATTTTCGGTCTGGCTGACCGCCAACCGCAGCACGTGATTGATCCGTGTCTGGTAACCATGGCCCGTGCTTTTGAAATATTCTAAGATGTCCGCATCAAGGCGAATGGTAACCGGCTGCTTCACAATGCGGTGCGATTCGCCCGGTCCGGAGACAGTAATTTCAGGGAGATCCGAAAGATCGACCGGCTGTTTAGCGCTGCGCCGAAGTCGTGCCACATTGGACGCCTTTCGAGCGGCCCCTCCCGACTTATGTACCAGATGTTTCGACGAGATAGCTCGCATACATTCTCCTTT
>JAJZGH010000343.1 GCA_021798635.1 Planctomycetota bacterium
GGTCACAATTACCGGCGGGCGGAAAATTCGTCCGTTTCGGCACCAATCATTCCAGTTATAATCAGGGAAGAAAAGTGTTGGTGCAGGCACGCATCCTTAATGATCAGTTGCTGCCTGAAACCGGCGTGCATTTTCAGGCTGTGGCCACTGCGATTGCCGCCAAGTCCAACAAAACATCCGGAGCCACGACCCCGGAAGTTTTTTCCGCCGCCATGGTGCCGCAAACCGGTGTGCCGGGATATTACAGCGGACGCATTACCGGCCTGCCCCCGGGACGTTATCGCATCACCCTCAAGGGATCAGGCGTCAACCGGCGAATGCTTAATGACCCCACGGCAACGGTCCGTTCGTTAAACATCCGTGTAAAATCCACGGGCGATCTTGAAATGATCAACACCACCAGCGATCCCGAAGCCATGCGGCAAATCGCCCGCGCTGGTGATGGCATCGCCCTGCCCGGCCCCTTTGCCGATATTCTGGCCCGCTATATGCCACCGGTAAAACAAGTGATCAAAATTCCAGAAAGCACCAGTCTTTTCGCCCACCCCCACAGCGCCTCGACATTCTGGCTGCACGTTCTATTCATGCTGCTATTTATCGCCCTGCTGACCACCGAATGGCTGCTGCGCAAATCCGCCGGAATGGTGTAGCAGAAGAGCGAGGATTAGATTTCGGGGTTGGATTCACCGTATAGGTAGCAGAGATAAAGTAGAGTAGAGGACTCAACCTCGCGGCCGCGGACGAGCCGTGGTTACGTAGGTTGAGTCCCCCCTCATCAAACCGGACGGGCAGATTTCCTGCATCCGGGTTCTCTCGTGGGGTTGCAAGCTGCGGGGATGTTACAATCCGAAGGCGGCCGCAGTTCACTACGTCACCGAGCAACCCGCCGCCCCTCTGGCCCTGTGACCGGCAGCCTCCGCCTCCTCGTTCCTTCGCGCCTTGTGTCTTCGGCGGTAAACCTCCCCCATTTTGGCTCGTGATCGTTTGGATTAGTTTGTCGTTTAGCTGCGGCGGATGTCGAGGAGGAAGGCTACGACGAAGCCGAAGAGGGCCAGGATGATCAGGGGGGCGCGGATTACGTTGAAGCGGGCGATGTTGATGATCCAGGGGACTGGGGGGACGGGTTGGGGTTCGATGGGTTTAAGGGCCTCGTCGATAAGACTTTGAACGTCGCGCGGGCGCGTGTCGTTGGCGAGGGGGAGGACTTGTTCATTGGGGTTCACGATGTTTAGCTGGCGGTCCGCCAGGCGTTGCATGAGGCGCGGGTCGGTATCGGCCAGTTTGATGAAGCGGTTTTGCAGGGCGATTTTTTCATTGATCAACGCCAGGGTGGCGCGGAGATTATTGCGTGTCACTTGAGCCTGATGCATATCATGGATGGCGGGGGAAAGGACAATCAGGGCTACGGCCAGAAGGGACGCCAGTAGAATTGCCCAGCTTATGACGCCCACACTCAAAATCAGAGGCATAATTACAAATCTGTTCGTATGCTTAATGTGACGCATTGGCAACCATCCAAATTGAGCACCGTCCATGGCAGACATATATTGTGCACCGGCGGAGGGTTTATGTACAGTGCGAGGCCGCAGACGGCGAACTTGGCGGCATAAATGCCGGCGCCAAGGGAACGGTTCGTCTTGGGAACTTGCACCTCGGACGCCTGCGTGGCTTGATTGCCGCGCCCCGTTGCCAGTCAAGTACAACAGCTCCGCGCGGGCCATTGGCGGGAAAGTGCGATGCGTCAGGCTTCGCCATTGAGCCGCATTAAGCGCGGGCTGGTTTGCAGCATGAGCTGGACGCGCTCGAAATGGGTTAACCATTCGGCGATGTTGGCTTGCAGCAAATCTGCCGCTGGGCCAAATAGACCGGTGGAACACGCAGCGCCCTGCATGGCGGCGACCTTGGAGCGATAGTTGGCCAGCGTGCGTTCACCAAAACGTTCGCATTCAAACCCATCTTGAGAAAGAAATACCAGAACCGGCACGCGTGGGCCGCCACAGATGGATAGTTGGTTGGCCAGTTGCGTTCCTGCGTCAGACGCGGTTGGGTCAAATTTCTGTTCGCGGTTTACAAAGCGAAGGTCAATTTTATCGGTAAGTTCGGCGAATCGTTGAAAAATAGGGCAGGCATTTACGCAATCACCGCACCAGACCCCGACAAGGCACAAGACGTCCATTTTTCTGCGAAAGCTCTGCAGCAGCGATTCTTGATCTGGTGTCACCACCACACTGTCATAGAGATTTTGCCAGCGCTGCCGCTGCTCCGCGTTGGCACACCGCTGGAGTAACTGGTTATAGGGTAATGCCTGATTAAAAAAAGGTTTGAAATCAAAGGCCATTTAGGGCGTCTCCTGTCAGCATGATCGCTTCATGTTTATCGCTGCCGCGGCGATAAACGCGTTAAACAATTCCGTATGCGGCGGATCAATGAGCGTTTCGGCGTGCCACTGCACGCCGATCCAGAATTTCAACTTCTTGTCTTCGATGCCTTCTATTACGCCATCGGAACCGGCAGCACACGCCGTCAATCCCGTGCCCAGACGATCAACAGCCTGGCGATGGCGGCTGTTGACGGTCAACTGATCACTATTAAGTATAGCGCGCAATTTTGACCCTTGCGACAGCGAAACATTATGCCAGACATTTTTGTCAGTTGAAAGAGCCGGATTTCCGGCGTGACTGATGGGATGATCACGCGCCACCTCGGGCAGGTACTGATGAAGCGATCCGCCCCGCTGCACGTTCATGGCCTGGCAGCCCAAACATATTCCCAGCACCGGCATATTCCGGGCCTGGGCCAGCGCCAGCATGGCCAGATCGAATTTCTCACGCAGGGAGTCCATAGGGCGCATGGTCGGATGCGGAGGTTGGCCGTAAAGTGACGGGTCTAGGTCATTGCCTCCGGGAATCAGCAGGCCATCAATAAGGTTCATGTAGGCGGCCTGGGTCGTGGGGTTCGCGGTATGGTGGAGCAAGAAGGGAATTCCGCCGGCTTTTTCAATTGCCAAGGCGTAGGTGCTCGAAAGTTCATAAACCGGATGGGGTTGGTCGGCGGCTTGATTGTCGGGGGATATACCAATAACAGGCCCGATGGGCATAAGGATTATCTCCAATGAAGGATCTATTGTTTATTGCGGTATCGCAGTAAAAGTGCCACGACCATTACTTGGAGGATCAAGCCGGCGGCCATCCATTCCAACGCCGTAACCTGATGCATAATGCGATAATTCCACCAGTAAGGATTGTGGGCGGTGGCGACACTATGAATTGCCGCAAGTGCATCCCAAGCTCCCAGCACCAGACACAGCACGACCAGAGCCTGAATGATGGTGGCCAGGAGTAAGGAAAGGGAAAATTCTGCGATATCACTTTTCCTTTGCACGCTGCGCAATTGCTGAAGAATATCCTCCAGCAGGGGTTTGAGGGGTTCAGGAGGGTGATACGTTAATTTTGCCGCGACAGCGGCCGCCAGTGCTTCGGTGTCCCTCGGCAGGTTTCCGCCAACAGATGGACCGGAGGGATCGGAGGGATCGGGGCGGGCGGGAGCGTCTTCCACGGATGCCGTTACATCCGCCGGCAGCAAGGGCACCGGAGCGGGGTCACGATTGGGACTGTTGCCTTCGCGGACAATAATACGCGCTGCGTCCGCCAAAGATCGAACAATAAAGTTGGGGGTAATCGCCGGCACATTGTCATTGCCTTCCAATTGCTTTTCCGGATCAGAAAGAAGAATGGTCCGGCACCCCGCTGATGCCCCGGCCGCCACATCACGCGGCTGATCTCCGATCATCCAGCACTGGGCAAGGTCCAGATTAAAATCCTCCCGCGCGGCTTTGAGCATGCCGGGCTTGGGCTTGCGCCATTCATGATCCAGTTTATATTCCGGAACTGTGGCATCGGGATGGTAGGGGCAGTAATAACTGGCATCCACATGGGCACCGGCCTGTTCCTTAAGCTGACGGATCATTTCCTGATTGACGGATTCCACCGCGGCTTCGTCAAACATTCCCCGCGCCACGCCGCTTTGATTGCTGACAACAATAATGCGAAATCCCAACCGCCGCAGCGATGCGATGGCCGCCGCGGCACCTGGGAGCAATTTAACGGCGGCGGGATCACCGAGGTACCCGTCATTGGCGATGATGGTATTGTCCCGATCCAGAAAAACGGCACGTTCAGACATATATATCACCTTCCCTGGAACATCTTGCCCCGGGGCATCGAGGCTTATCTATGCCGCA
>JAJZGH010000082.1 GCA_021798635.1 Planctomycetota bacterium
ATCAGGATGGGCGATGGGTTAATTTGGCCTCGTGTTTGCCGCGTCGAGATGATGGCTGTTTTTTCGCGAAAAGTGGATCTGCCGACGCGGTGCGTTCCGATCCGTCGCGATGGGCGCTGTGGGGGCAGGGCGTGCAACTTTGTGCCGCGATGAGCCAACAGTTACCCGTTTCGGCGAAGCTATAATTTACTATGAAAATCCGGTATTGACAGCAGGATTTTCATGGTATATGATGCTGCCATGATTGAGCGTAAGACCGATATTGCACTGATTCGCACGGCACTGAAACGCAGCCGCGTGGTGGCGTTGCTGGGGCCAAGGCAATGCGGCAAGACCACCCTGGCACGGAAGTTTGTGCCGGCGGAGTCGCTGAATTATTTTGATCTGGAGGATCCGCAGAGCGTGGCTCGCTTGGCACAGCCCGATTTGGCCCTGCGGCCGCTGAAGGGGCTGGTGGTAATTGACGAGATTCAGCGTAGACCCGAAATTTTTCCGCTGCTACGCGTACTGGCGGACCGTCGGCCACTGGCCGCGCGGTTTCTCATTCTTGGCAGTGCGTCACCGGATCTGCTGCGGCAGTCTTCGGAGTCGCTGGCGGGGCGGCTGGAGACGATCGCCATGGAGGGTTTTCGGCTCTCGGATGTCGGTGCCGGGGCCATGGGGAAGCACTGGTTGCGGGGCGGCTTTCCGCTATCTTTCACGGCGCGTGGCAACGCGGATTCACTGACGTGGCGGGCGCAGTTTCTGCAGACGTTTCTTGAGCGCGATATGCCGCAGTTGGGGGTGAGCATTCCCGCGGCAACCCTGCGGCGCTTTTGGATGATGGTGGCGCATTACCACGGGCAGATTTGGAATTCGGCGGAAATTGGCCGGGCTTTGGCGATTAACGAGACCACGGTGCGCCGTTATCTGGATCTGATGAGCGACGTATTTATGGTGCGGCAGGTGCGGCCATGGTTTGAGAACCTTGGCAAAAGGCAGGTTAAGGCTCCGAAGGTATACGTGCGCGATTCGGGCTTATTGCACGCACTGTTAAATGTCAGCAATCAGCGCGATTTGGAGGAGCATCCCAAGGTTGGGGCCTCCTGGGAGGGGTATGCCATGGAGGAGATAATCAAATGTTTTCATCCCGGAGAGGCATATTTTTGGGCTACACATAATGGGGCAGAGCTGGATTTGCTTTTATTCAAAGGTGGCAAACGCATTGGCGTGGAGTGCAAGCGTATGGACGCCCCCGCCATGACGCCCTCCATTCGCCATGCTTTGACAGATCTTAAATTAGATCACCTGCACGTGGTGTATCCGGGTACACGCCGTTATGCACTGGCAGAGAATGTCGATGTGATTCCCCTGGCAGAATTCGTAAGCGCAAAATAACGCACCGTCTGGCGTTGGGCTTCCATAAACGTTAAAATTTCCGCTTTGGAGGGCTGTGATGTCTGATACCGCCACTGTTTCGCTTCCGGATTTACTGTCGCTCATTGAAGAAATTTGGGGATACCGCCAACTGCGCCCGTTGCAGCAGCAGGCCATGGAAGCGGTGCTGGCCAAGCGTGATTCGGTGGTGGTTATGCCAACCGGCGGCGGAAAATCGCTATGTTATCAGGCTCCGGCCATTCATCTGGCCCGCTGTGGCCGGGGGCCTACGGTGGTGGTTTCACCGCTGATTGCCCTGATGAAGGATCAGGTGGATTCGCTTCGTACGTTGGGCGTGGCGGCGGCGCAAATGGATTCTTCGCTGAATGCTGACCAGCGCCGGCAAACCGCATCGCAGTTGCGCAGCGGCCAGTTGGATATGCTGTTTGTTTCGCCGGAAAAACTTGTGGGGCAGCAAAGCGGCGGCGGATCATTGGATGGCGGGGCCTTTGTGCAACTGCTTCGCGACTCAGGCGTGCAGACATTCGCCATTGATGAAGCGCATTGCGTCAGCCATTGGGGGCATGATTTCCGCCCGGAGTATCGCCGCCTTTCCAATCTCAAAACATTATTTCCGGGTTGTTCCATTCATGCTTTCACCGCCACTGCCACTGAACCGGTCCGGGCGGATATTGCCCAGCAGTTGCAACTGGATGATCCGGTGCGCCTGGTGGGAAATTTTGACCGCCCCAATCTGATCTATCGTGTACTACCGCGGAAGGACATGATGGGCCAGATCCAGGAAGTGCTGGATCGCCATAAGGATGAGGCGGGTATTATTTATTGTCTGCGCCGTCGGGATGTAGATGATGTTGTCGCTGCATTGAATGTTCGTAACAAGGGCGGCGGCCCGAAGGCACTGGGATATCACGCCGGTATGACGGCCGAAATTCGCCGCAAAGTGCAGGAAGAATTTGCCCGGGAGCAATGCGATCTTATTGTGGCGACCATCGCATTTGGCATGGGCATCGATCGCTCCAATATCCGTTTTGTACTCCATACCGGCATGCCTAAATCCATTGAAGCTTATCAGCAGGAAACCGGACGTGCCGGCCGCGACGGCCTGGAGGCGGAATGTGTGCTGCTTTATTCCGGGCAGGATGTCATGACCTGGAAATCCCTGATTGAAAACTCCGCCGCCGAAGCAAAACTCGCGGGTACTCCGGTCAGCGCGGATTACGTTCCCACCGCCTTACGCCATCTTGATGATCTGGATCGCTTCGCGCGGGGGGCGGCGTGCCGGCACAAGGCACTGGTGGAATACTTTGGTCAGCGCTATGTACCGCCCACGCAGGATTCCGAAGCCGCCTCGGACATGGACCTTTCCTGTCAGGCCTGTGATCATTGTCTGGGAGATACCGAGCCGGTGGCCGATGCGTTGGTAATTGCACAAAAAATTCTTTCAACGGTAGCCCGCACTGATCAGCGTTTTGGGGTGGGGCACATCCTGGCGATTCTGCGGGGCGAAAACACGGAAAGAATCCGCCAGCTTAAACATGATCAACTCTCGGTGCACGGCCTGCTGAAGGACCGCGCCAAGGCGGATCTGCGCAATTTCGTTTATCAGTTGGTCGGACAAGGCGTGCTGATGCAGGAAAATATGATCCTGCGGGAGGGCCGATCGGCACCGATTCTGAAATTGAATCATGCGTCGGTGGACGTTATGAAAGGCCGCCGGCAGGTGCGGCTGATTCAACTGGTGCAAAAATCGGCCGAGGAATCCAGCAAGTCCCGCAGTAAAGAAGTGTCCTGGCAGGGCGTGGATCATGCGCTGTTTGATTCCTTGCGCGCCATGCGCAAACATATCGCAGCCCAGCGCGGTGTGCCGCCCTACGTGATCCTTTCGGATGCGACGTTGCGTGAATTAGCGCGCGTCCGGCCCACCACACTTGACGCCCTGCGGCTGATTTACGGCATTGGTGAAGCGAAGCTTCAATCACTGGGCGATACCATTATTCCGCTTATTACAGATTATTGCCGCATTCATAACATCCCGACAGATGTAGCCAGCCCCCGCCCACCAGTTGCGGCCAAGCCGCCAGCAAGCAATCGCCCCAATGCCGCCAAAGATAAAGCATTTCAGCTATTTGCGCAAGGCCAATCCATTAAGCAGGTCACGGAAGCACTGGACCGTACGGAGAGCACGGTTGTGGAGTATCTGGCGGAGTATATCACCATTGAAAAGCCCGCGTCCATCGCCGCATGGGTGCCGGACGCCACATTGCGACGCGTTGCGGATGCCTGTCAGCAGCATGGCATGGACCGCTTAAAACCCATTTTTGTGGCTCTTGATCAGACCGTTTCTTATGATTACATCCGGTTGGTCGTAACCTATTTGCACATGAATCGGTGAATTCCCTATTGCCGATTCAGCAAGTCCCTTATATCACACGGACCTGCAAAATAGTATGCTTTTGCTTGTCCTCACGGTTAGGCATTTGAGCCTTACTGTGATTGTTATAAGGAGTCCGCTGTGACAGTACTTGCCGCAAAAAAAGTGAACGATGCCGGTTCCAGCCATGTTCGGCGGCCCTTGCAGCCGCTGTTGAATCCTCAGAATATTGCGGTCATCGGTGCCACGGAAACGCCCGGTTCAGTGGGCCGCACGCTGCTGTGGAATTTAATTTCATCGCCATTCGGGGGAACGGTTTTCCCGGTGAATCTTAAACGCCCCAGCGTGTTGGGAATTAAAGCTTATCCAACCATTCATGACGTGCCGGAACGTGTTGATCTGGCCATTATCTGCACGCCCGCCCAAACCGTGCCGGATTTGGTTGAACAATGCGGAATCGCGGGCATTCCAGGAGCGATCATTATTTCCGCGGGTTTCAAGGAACTCGGCGCTCCCGGCGTTGCCTTGGAACAGCAAATTGCCGTGCATGCCCGGCGCTATTCCATGCGCATCATCGGGCCAAATTGTCTGGGCGTGCAAAATCCCCTGATCGGCTTAAACGCCTCATTTGCGCATGGCATCGCCCGTCCCGGCTCCATCGCATTTTTATCACAGTCCGGCGCGCTGCTGACCGCCATTCTGGATTGGTCATTGCGCGAACAGATTGGCTTTAGCTCCTTTGTGTCATTGGGGTCTATGTTGGATGTCGGTTTTGGGGATCTTATTGACCATCTCGGCGATGATCCACGCACCAGAGCCATCTTGATTTATATGGAAAGCATCGGCAACCCCCGCCAATTTATTTCCGCCGCGCGCGAAGTGGCTTTGACCAAACCCATCATTGTCATCAAAGCTGGGCGCACCGCCGCCGCGGCTGCCGCGGCCGCAAGCCACACCGGTTCCATGACCGGCTCAGATGAAGTGCTGGATGCGGTATTCCGTCGCGTGGGTGTGCAACGCGTCAATGAAATCAGCGAGTTGTTTGATTTAGCTGAAGTTCTGGCCCATCAATCCCGGCCCAAAGGCCGCCATCTGACCATTCTCACCAATGCCGGCGGTCCCGGCGTGCTGGCGACGGACGCACTCATTCAGGGGGGTGGCGAATTGACCAAACTTTCTGAACCAGCGATGAAGGAACTCAACGCGCTGCTGCCGGGACCATGGTCGCATGGTAACCCTGTGGATATTCTGGGCGATGCCTCGCCCGAGCGTTACGCCAAGTCCCTGGAAATCGCCGCGCGCGATCCCAATGCCGACGGTATGCTGGTAATCCTCACGCCGCAGGATATGACCGATGCCACCCGCTCCGCCGAAGCCTTGATTACCGCCGCCCAGGCCCAGTCCAAGCCGGTGCTGGCAAGCTGGATGGGCGGCCCGATGGTGCGAGCCGGCGAAGAAATTCTTAACCGCGCGGGCATTCCCACCTTCGCCTACCCGGATGCCGCCGCCACCGCGTTTAACTATCTCTGGCAGTATGATCGCACCCTTAAAGCGCTCTATCAAACTCCCCGGTCCGGCGGCGAAAAGTCTCTGGATTCGCAAAGCCGCATGAGCATTGAAGCGATATTTTCTGAAGCCCAAGCCGAACAGCGCACCCCGCTAACTGAGCCGGAATCCAAGCGACTGCTGGAAGCTTACGGCATTCCCGTTACGCCCACCCTGATCGCTGCCACTTCCCAGGAGGCGGTGGCGGCTGCGGAAAAAATCGGCTATCCCGTAGTGGTAAAAGTATTCTCCAAAACCATTTCCCATAAAACCGATGTCGGCGGCGTACTACTGAATCTGACCACGGCGGCTGCGGTGAAACAGGCATTTGAAAAAATTCAGATCTCGGTCACCGCCCGCGCCAGCGCCGCACAATTTCAGGGCGTTACCGTCCAACCGATGGTCCGCTTCACGGATGCTTATGAATTAATTCTCGGGTCTTCCATTGACGCACAATTCGGCCCGGTGCTTTTGTTCGGTGCCGGCGGCCAAATGGTTGAATTATTCCGCGACCGCGCATTGGGGTTGCCGCCGCTGAATTCCACCTTGGCCCGGCAGATGATTAACCAGACGAAAATCAGCAAGGCTCTGACAGGCATTCGCGGCCGGGCGGCGGTGGATGTTACCGAGCTGGAGCGCATTCTGGTGCGGTTCAGCATGCTGGTGATTGAAAATCCGCGCATCAAGGAAATTGATATCAATCCTCTGCTGGTCAGTGCGGATAAGTTGATCGCGCTGGATGCCCGTGTGATATTGCATGGCGCTGATGTCGCTGATTCGGCATTGCCGCGCCCGGCGATTCGCCCGTATCCCACGCAATACGTTCACACGGTGATTACCGACGATGGCCAGTCCATACTTCTGCGGCCCATTATGCCGCAGGATGAGCCTCTGATGATTCAGTTCCATCATTCGTTATCCAATGAAACGGTGCGTCATCGTTTTTACAACATCATGAAATTGGAGGATCGCATTTCCCACGAGCGACTGGTACGCGTGTGCATGAATGATTACGACCGGGAAATTGCCCTGGTGGCCCAAAACACACGACCGGATGGTATAGCGGAAATTGTCGGTGTAAGTCGCCTGTCAAAAATCCGCGGCACACCCGAAGCGGAAGCGGCGGTGATTGTATCGGACGTATGGCAAAACCGGGGCATCGGCACAGCACTGTTGGAAGAGGCGATCAAAATTGCCCGCATGGAAGGCGTATCGCGCGTCTTCGCCTCCGCGTTACCGGAAAACATGGAAATCCAACACCTGCTGGCCGGCAAACTGGGCTTTAAAGTAACATCCGATGTCCAGTCCCCCATTATTCACTTTGAACTTAATCTATCCGGAGTGTGAATCAGCTTCTCCCAGGCCGTGCCAGCGATAACCGCACATCCCCGTTGCGTCATGCGACTGAACGCTGGGCGCGGCGGTGGGTGCGTCGGCGGGCCGCCTCCACCTGCCATTGGGTGTATCACACGCTACGGTGGTGGCAGCAATGGCGGGAACGCCAGCCGGTCGGGCAATCGCTGTGCGGTAGCGTGCCCCGTGGTTGCTGAAATGTTTATTGACATCGGGGAAGATACCGGATAAAAACCATGCACGTTGATCAACAGTTGGAACGGTGGCCGCTATGAGCACAAGGTCGGAAAATGCCTCGGAAGCAGTTTTAAAAAACCTTGATCAGTTGATCCCCACGCTCGAGGCGTTGTACAAACAAGTCCATGCGCATCCGGAACTCTCCATGCAAGAAACACAGACAGCCCATTTGGCCGCTGAACGACTGCGCGCCGCGGGCTACGATGTGACGACGGGGATCGGTCAGACCGGCGTTGTCGGTCTATTGCGCAACGGCGATGGTCCGACTGTGATGCTCCGTGCCGACATGGACGCTCTGCCCGTGGAGGAGGCGACGGGCTTGGACTATGCCAGCAAGGTCACGGCCAAGGATCAGACGGGACAGATTGTGCCGGTCGGGCACATGTGTGGTCATGACATGCACGTCGCATGGCTGGCAGGAGCGGCTACCCTGTTCGCGCAGCAACGTGATGCGTGGAAAGGAACCCTCATTGTGGTGTTCCAACCCGGTGAAGAGACCGCGCAAGGTGCGCAGGCCATGATTAACGACGGCCTGCTCAAACGCTTTCCCAAGCCAGTGGTTGTTCTCGGTCAGCATGTCATGGTCGGGCCAGCGGGAACGGTTGCCGGAAGCGCCGGTCCTATCACATCGGCGGCTGATAGTTTGCAAATTCGCCTTTTCGGCCGCGGTGCTCATGGCTCAATGCCGCAGGCCAGTATCGATCCTGTAGTGATGGCGGCAGCGACTGTCATGCGCCTGCAAACGATTGTTTCGCGCGAAGTCGCCGCCGCTGAAGCGGCCGTAGTCACTATTGGCGTACTGCAGGCGGGAACCAAGGAGAACGTTATCCCTGATGAAGCCGTGATCAAGCTGAATGTTCGCACATTTGATGAAGCTGTGCGCAGTCGCGTGCTTTCCGCGATTGAGCGCATTGTCAACGCTGAGGCAGCGGCGTCAGGCGCGCCCAGAGCACCGGAAATAACGCCGCTGGACCGTTATCCTCTGAATGTTAATGACGCGCCGGCAAGTCAGCGGATCGCCAGTGCGTTCCGCGCGTACTTTACTCCCGATCGTGTCCGGCACACGGGGCCCGCGCCTGCCAGTGAGGATTTCGGATGTTTTGGCGTCCAATGGCACGTTCCTTCCGTGTTCTGGTTCGTGGGGGGTACCGATCCGGCAACCTACGCAAAGGCCCAGCAAGCGGGCCGAATAAACGACTTACCGGTCAATCATAGTCCGCTGTTCGCACCGGTTATTCACCCAACGTTGCGCACGGGCGTTGAAGCTCTGGTGGTCGCGGCGCAGGCCTGGGTTGCGGCGTTAGGGGCGCCCCAGTGATGAGCGGCACCGCAGGGTACAGGATAATAATGAAGTTCCGGAAAAGAGGCTGGCGATGACCTTGCTATTTGCGCTGAATCTCATCGGTACTTTTGTCTTCGCAATCAGCGGTGCTGCTGCAGGCGTAGCTCGGCGGCTTGACCTGTTTGGAATTCTCGTGCTTTCATTTGTCGCCGGAAATTTTGGTGGTATCACCCGCGATGTGCTGATCGGATCAATTCCTCCCGGCGCGATCCGCGATTGGCGCTATCTGGGGGTTTCGGTTCTCGCTGGGGTGGTCACATTCTACTGGTATTCCGGAGTTGAGCACCTGCGTCTTCCCGTGCTGCTGTTCGATGCAGCGGGCCTGTCACTCTTCGCGGTCTCTGGTGCGCAGAAGGCGATGGCATGCGGACTAGACCCGGTTATGGCCGCGCTGTTGGGGATGCTCACCGGCATTGGCGGCGGGGTCATGCGCGACATTCTTTTGGCGGAAATCCCCACGGTACTTCGTGCCGATCTTTACGCTGTCGCCGCGCTTGCCGGCGCGTCGGTTGTCGTGGTTGGCAGCCTGTTGCACCTTCCGCCCATTGCGACAACCGTCGGGGGGGCGATTCTTTGTTTTGGCCTGCGGTTTATGGCGATCAAACATGGCTGGCGGCTTCCGATTGCAAAGCCGGTCCCCCAAGACGACCCAAAGGGCACCCCGCCAGATGCAGGAAAAACCGGCCTGAAGTAGCCTTGGGTTTAAGTTCACGGCATTCGGCGGTTACCACTTTACCCTTGGCTGTCGCGGTTTGGGTTTCCTATCGCATTGACGCGTTAAGTGGGGGTGGGCGGCTGACTGTCGCCAGGATTTGTCGAGATATTGGTAGGCCGGCGGGGCAACCGATTGATGATCGGACATCCATCAGCGTTGCAGTCAGCACTTTCGTCCAGTCGCGTTGGTTTGCATGATTCGGGGATTCCCGCTACACTACCGGGCTTGTGTTTGGTGAAATGAAGTAAGGTATATTATGCCGACAATTAATCAATTGCTCCGTAATCCGCGACGCAGCCTTAAGCGCATCAACAAGGTTAAAGACCTTGAAGCGTCACCGCAACGTCGTGGGGTGTGTCTGCTGGTAAAGACCATGACCCCCAAGAAGCCTAACTCCGCGTTGCGTAAAGTGGCCCGTGTGCGGCTTTCCAACGGCAAGGAAGTGACTGCTTATATTCCGGGTATTGATCATAACCTTCAGGAACACAGCATTGTTCTGGTGCGCGGCGGGCGAGTACGCGATTTGCCCGGCGTGCGGTATCACATTGTCCGCGGCGTTCTTGACGCCTCGGGCGTGGAAGCTCGCCGCCGCAGCCGTTCCAAGTATGGAGCCAAGAAACCTAAGTAATAGTTGCTGTTACCGCGGATTAAGCCGCCGGCTTAAGCGCGGGAAACAGTTTTTATCGTACCTTGAAGTATCCCGAATCCTGGTGATTCGATACGGAGAAACGAAAGGAAGCCGCCATGGGCGCAAAATCATTTACCGTTAGCAGCACACAGCTTAAACCCGATGCCATTTATAACTCACTGTTGATTTCAAAATTTATCAACTGCCTGATGTATGATGGCAAAAAAGCCACAGCCAAGCGCGTATTTTACGGTGCTATGGACATCATCGGCCAGCGGGTCAAAGACGCCAAGCCCAATGAAGTTTTTGAAGCCGCTCTGAACAACATCAAACCCAACATTGAAACCCGGTCACGCCGGGTAGGTGGACAGAACTATCAGGTGCCCATGTCCGTAAGCCGCAAGCGGCAGCAGAGTCTGGCGATTCGCTGGCTGCTGGAAGCGGTTCGCGCCAAGTCGGGCAAGCCGATGAGTGAACGGCTCGCGGATGAAGTGCTGGCGGCCAGCCGACGTGAAGGCACGGCCATGCAAACCCGCGAAAATGTCCACAAGATGGCCGAAGCCAACCGTGCCTTTGCCCATTTTGCCTGGTAGAATCAGGTAGCATAATATCAAGTGTTTTCCGTGGGCAATGGTGTCCTGTGTCCAACCCTGCCGCGCCTTGGCTCAATGCGGCAGCGTTGAGTTGTCAGCGGGATGCGTTCGAATTGCCAGACGCCGTTACCTTGGCCGCGAGTGGCGCATCGCGTGGCAGCCGCAAGTGGGGAAAATCTGAAAATCCGGTAATATCATAGACCGACAGGCGTTAAAGCTTGTACGCCGTGCAAGTAGCGCGGGCGGATGAGAAAGTTTTCGACGAATGCGAATAGAATCTCGGAAAAACTACGCACGTGTCGGCGGAGTATTTTTATTATGCATGCTGCTTGCGGGTGGCGGTTGCGCCAACCTGCGCGTTACGCAGCCGCCGGAAACGGCTGATGAGCAGTTTTTGTTATCTGGATCCGCATCGCTGGCGATCAGCAAAATATCTGTTGCGAATCTACGTGATCGGCTGGTGTATGTGAGCTTGCGTTTTTTGCGTCCCATCGGTCAAATGCCTGGGCAAGCCTTCCTGGAGGCGGATTTGCGATCACACCTGCTCAAAGGGGGTGTGCGGCTCACCAACACCCGCGCGAAAGCCCAAATTGTACTAGAACTACGCGTGGGAGCCTTGGGCGTGAATCAGGAAAATTCATTTATCGGTATACCCTCGATAGCTTTTGGGGGTTATAACGCAGGTTCCAATTTATCTCTTCCGGTGGTGCTGCCGCAGATTTCCATTTTACAAAACACCACGCAACAAGCTTATGCCAGCGTCGCGTACGTGGCGTATTGGCGAACCAGTGGCGAAATTGTGGCCAGCTCGGGGCCATTTGTGGGCCGGACGTATCGGCACGACTGGTGGTTTTTAGGTTTTGGGCCTGAAACGTCGGGTAATATTCCATCGGCGCTGCGACGGTAAGCAATACTGGGCACTCATGCCCAGTAAATAATTATGTAATGTAATGACCGGCTCTTTGTGAGCATTGCAATGACGGATCCGTTAAAAAGTTCTGAAACTTCGCACCCTGCGACCACACGCCGAACGCATCCTATGCGGATGTTCTTGATCAGCTTTTTGATCTTGCTGGCGATCGTGGTGGCCGGGGTATGGATTGCCGCGCCGCGGATCCTGAACAGCGCCGCCGTGCGCACGTATGTCCTGGGTAAAATCCAGTCGCGTCTGGGCCTGCGGATTGATGTCAAAACCATGCGCATAGGCCTGACTGGCAAGACCACGCTGACGGATGTGCGCATAGGCCTGCCGCTGCGGCATTGGCCATTCGCCCGAATTCCGAAGGTGACCATAAATAGTCATGCCATTATCTGGCTGCTGCTGACCGGGCAGTTGGGGATTACCAATATTTCTTTGAATGATCCGCGCGTGATTCTGCATCAGGGGGATGAAGGCCGGTGGAACCTGCCGGCGGCATGGCAGGACTTGCGTCTGGCTTGGCAGAGCTGGAAACTGCGGCACCCCGGGGCGGATTTAGCATCCGTGGGTCTGCCGCGTGTCGTGATTGATCACGGCACGCTCTTGGTGGAATTAACGCACCAACCGGAAATGTCCATTGATAATATTGAATTTAAGGGCGTACCCACCAGTGCCCTGACGTGGCGGTTTTCTTTAAATGCCGCATCCACACAAGTGCCGCAGTCGCATTTACTGGCACAGGGCATATTAGTCCCCGGGCAATCTTGGTTGCACAGCGTTCATGTGCAGGCTACGGGCCTGGGACCGTGGCTCAAACGCATGTGGCCGACCTGGAGCGGAGCCGCATCGGTAAGTGCCCAATTGCGCGGGCGGTTATTAAACAATACTCTTAGCGAGCGACTCAATGATGTGCGTATTGATATCGGAAAATTTGGCCTCCATGGCAATGCCCAAGCTCAATATGCCGGAGATCATTGGCAGATTAATCCGGAAAATGTTGGCATTCGGGTGGGTTATTTAAGTGTGCCGGTGAATATTTATCGGGGGCAAATCTGGGCGGATAGCCGCGGGTTTCATGTTAAATCCCTGCGGGCGGATTTAGCCGGTGGTGGTTTACATCTGTCCGGCGTGTTCAACCCTGCGGAGGCGGCGGCATCCGCAACGGCGGCGTGGCACGGAATTTCCCTGTTTGGAACCGAAATGCAAAGCGGCACCTTGAGCGGATCATTAAGCTCTCCCTGGCCGGGCAGGCGCGTGCTGGGGGTGCATATCACCAGCAGCGGTCAGTGTCGCTATGGCGCGTGGAATACCGCGGCAACGGTCTCCGCCCAGGGAAAATTCCACGGCCTTATGAATTGGCAGCTTGAGGCACCCCAACTTTCCTGGCAACACACCAGGCTCGTCACACTCAAGGGGTTACATGCCACGGGAACAATTAACGCCGGCCAGGTAACGGTTACCCGAAGCACCTTGGCTTCCGATCCATATTTGGATCTGCACGGATTGTACAACCCGGTGGTGGGGCTTTGGCGGCTGCACCTGCGGGCGAGCTCCGCGAGCATTCCCGTACTGAAGCTGCCCCGCAATGTCCACGTGCATATCAGCGCCTATGGTAACTCCGGCGGCATGCAGTTGGAAAATCTGCTGGTGAAAAGCCCGGTGTGGAGTCTGGCGGCCAGCGGCAACTGTATATTTTCCGGGAATTATCCAACGCATCTGATTCTCACCGTCACAGGTATTCCGCTGGTGAATCATGCAACCAAAGCCAACGCGGGTTGGTCATTAGGCGGGCTGATTTCCGGGAAACTCCTGGCGGACGGCGGGGTTATGCCGCTGGCGTTGCATCTGGATGGTCGGCTGGCGGGCACGCATTTTACGGTGAATCATCACCTGCTGGCGCTGCCGCCGGTACACGTGGTAGGCGAACTGACCAAGAAAAAAATTATACTCGCTGCCGATCCGGTAGCGGTACTCGGCGGCCAAGTTGCCGTGCGTTTTGATGCCAATACCGCCGGTCAACTTGCGGGGCTGACCTTGAAGACAGAGCACATTTCCGCCGCGGCCGTGGCCGGGCTGCTTTTGCCTGCGCCGCCCGTGGGTTTGAGCGGTTATGCGGGCATGAACCTGAAAATCAGCGTACCTGGTCGCGATCTGCAAAGGACCAGCGTGCAGGGTGAAGTATCGGTGGATCACCTGGTTATACCGGTTCCCAAAGCGCTGATCGCTCCGATTGATATTCTCCACGGCAGCGCAACGCTTAGCTATAGCAACGGGATATTGTCACTCAAGCCGATCAAACTTATGGGTGCCGGTGCAACCGCAACCGCCAGCGCGCACTGGAGCCAGTTCAATCCGGCGGATATTGATATGACATTACAACTCGCGGATTGGCCGGCGGATATTCCATCCGTGCAGCTTGATACGCTGGTCTCCGGTGCGCTAACAGGAAGCTATAACTGGCGCAACTCCGGCATCCATGGCACCGGTGATTTGCATGCGACGATATTTCAACATCTGCTACCCGTGGGCTTGGCGGCAACGCATGTGATCGCAACGGGGCGGACCATTTCCATCCTGCATACGTCGTTGGATTTAATGGGCAATACCCTCAAAGGGCAGGGGAGTTGGAATATAGATATGCCCTTAAAAAGTTCCGGCGTATTTCAATGCCGCCTGCCGAACCCTAAACCATTGCTGCTGGGCTATTCCTGGGCGAAGGGATTAACGGGAACATTTTCCGGCAATATTGTTCTGGGGCCAACGACCGGCGCGCATCCGCTGGCACCGCTGGAATTGCAGGTGAATCTCACTGCACAGAAAGCCATGCTCGACGCTATTGAACTGGGTTCACTGAACGTGCATGCATTTATCAGCGATCATGCGATATTACTGGATCGATCTCAATTGGCATTTGCGGGTGGCACGATGCACCTGTGGGCCCGGGTTTCCCGGCATCAGGCGGGCCTTCTTTCTTCGGATACCAGCTTGACCTTTAACAACATTAATCTCGATCAACTTACCCGCACCGTGATTACCAAAGCGCAGCCGACACCGGGGCTGCTGTCGGGACATCTTACGGCTGTGGCCTTATCCAATAACTGGCGCAACGCTATTGGTTCTGGCGATTTGAAAATTTCGCAGTCGAATTTAACAGGCTCAACTATTATGGCATCCGTATATCGACTCATGCACGTTCGGCTGGCGGCCCAAAAGCCCAGTGGCACGGGCGAAGCACGCTGGCGCATTGACGGCGGCAACGCGCAAATTACCTATCTGCATTATTTTGATCGGGGCGTGGAAATTCTGGGGGCGGGTGAACTGGACAATATATGGAGTATGCCCCAGAGCACACTAAAGGGATACGTGATCGGCACGGTGCGGCCATTTAAGAACCTGCATATTCCATTTATCCCTCAGGCCAAATCCATTCTTAATGCCCTGGAATCCAGTGTCAGCACCGTACAGGTGGCGGGCACCTGGGCGCATCCGACAACCACGCCGGTGGTGTTTAAGAATCTGGGAACCGCGATCAAGGAAATATTTGTCAACGCCATCGTGGGCAACCCCTCGGCATCCAGCGGACGCTAAGTTAAGCTCCCAGCCACGCCGCCAACAGATCGCGCGCGGCATGGAGATCATCGCGGTGTACCATCTCTGTGACGGTATGGATGTACCGTGTGGGAATGCTCAACGTGATGGTGCGATAGCCGGTGCGGCTGCGTTGCATGGCACCCGCGTCGGTCCCGCCGAGCGGCAGCAATTCCAATTGATACGCGATTTTCTCTTTCTTGGCGGTTTGAACAAAGCTGTCGACCAGCGGTCGATCGCTGATAGAAGCCCCATCCATGATTTTAATGCCCACGCCCTTGCCCGCATGTGTGACAGTCTGGTCATCAGGAATCCCCGGCGTGTCACAGGCCAATGTGGTGTCCAGAGCAATGGCGATATCCGGTTCCAGACCGAACGTCGCCGGACCGGCTCCGCGCAGGCCGACTTCTTCCTGCACCGTAAAGACCACATAAATATCATAACTCGATTTTTTCAGCCGCTGAATCGCCCGCACCGCCGTCCACACCGCCGCCCGATTGTCCATAGCCTGCCCACAGACAAAATCCCCGATCTGCGCAAAGTCACGCACCAGTGTGACCGGATCACCCACCTGTACAAGTTCTTTTACCTTCTTGCCCGGCAAGCCCACATCCACCATGAAATCGCTGACCAAAAATTGCTTCTTGCGATCTTCCTCCGAGGCAATATGAATCGGTTTTCCCGCCGGGTTCATGACGCCGGGAAGATTTTTTCGCCCCTGCACCAAGACACGGTTGGCGGATAAATTTCGCGTATCAAAACCACCGGCGTTATGGACCCGTATAAATCCCTTATCATCCACATGGCGGACATAAAACCCGATTTGATCCATGTGCGCGGCGATCATCACCTTGTGCGGCGCTTGGTTGCCGGAAGTTTTCGATGCCTTTTTCAGGCAGATTAAACTGCCGAGCTTGTCCACCCGCACCTCATCAAACAGGCCGTGAATTTCCTGCTTTATTACCTCTCGAACCAATTCTTCCCGGCCGGGAACGCCCGGTGTTTCACTAAGCAATTTCAGAAATTCCATTGCAGTATCTCCAAATAAATGTCTCCGGGTGTGCCATCACGCACCGGTTAAGTTCTGAATTATCGACGATATCCGCCGCTTGGCAAGGTAACAGGTGACAGGTGACAGCCCAAGGTGTCACACCGGATTTGTAGCCAAGCCGGATTCTGGAGCACCCCGCCATCCTCTGATACAATTACCAGCCACTGGTATTTCACGGAGCCTTCGCCATGAAACAATCCCGTTGCGTCGTGACTGCAAAACGTGCGATACACGCTCTTATCTTTGGCGCAATGATCTGCCTGGCTACGAGCATAACCGCTCGGGCCGCCGGACCGGCCCAACAGCCTATGACCTTAATGTCTTCAGCGTTTAAGAACCACGCGGTCATGCCCGCACAATTCACCGCGGACGGCAAGGATATTTCCCCACCCCTGGCATGGAGCCACATACCGCGAAAAACCGTTTCTCTCGTGGTGGTGATGATAGACCCGGATGCACCGGGGCCTCTGGCGTTCCGCCACTGGATGATAATTAATATCCCACCGACCGCCAAAGGCTTGCCGGGAAATCTACCGCACGCCAAGCGGATCGCCAAACTGCCATCCGCCCGGCAGGGAAAAAATTCCTTCGGACAATTCGGTTACGGCGGCCCCGCACCCCCGCCCGGCCCCGCGCACCACTACCGCATTATGCTCTACGCCTTGAGCCGCAAATTGTTATTCGCCCCAGATTGCCTACCCTGTCTGCAACATGCGATGGCCGGCTACATTTTAGCCCGCGCAACCCTGCATGTGCATTACGGAAGCAGCACGGGGAAGTAACTGCCTTCTTGGGAAAATGGGTGCGACCTGATTGCCGTTGCAAGACCCATGCTGCAAGACACATGCTTCCGCATTGAAAAAGACAGTGGTACAATAAAACCCAGCCACGAATCCGGTACCGCGGCCTTACAGGATTGCAGATGATTAAGCGCTTCACAGTCAGAAATTTCAGAAGCCTTCTCGATGTCACTGTTGACTTGGCGGATATTACAGTTCTGGCCGGGCGAAGCGGCACGGGCAAGACCAATTTTGTCGACGCGCTCACGCTTTTAAGCACGGTGATTGTCCATGGAAGCCACCCAACGAATCTATCCCAGCCGCTGATGCGGTTTGGCGGGTCGGATGCATTCCGTCCGGCCAACATGAAAAGCGGCGAGTTCAACGTGGAATTTTCTGTATTATTTTCCATTCCGGGTTATTCGGATGACTTCGAGTACAAACTCACTGCCCGATTTCCCAATTTCTTTGTGCAGGAGGAAAGTCTTTCTCACGCGGGCACAACAGTATTTCACCAAAAGGCCGGCAAATGGGAGCAGGAACCAAAGCTCAAGGGCGTGGGCACCATGGGAACGGTGATGCTGGGCTGGCTGACGGGGTTGCCCGAAGCAAACGTGGCGTATATCAGCTTGGCGAAGAGTATCAGCGCTTACAATTTTCCCGGAAGCGTATTGGCGTCCTCAGGAGGGCCGACACCCACAGGTTCCAAGCCACTTCGTTTCGACGGGGCCAATGCCCTACAAGTCATTGACGGAATCCTCGGCAGCATCCAGACCCTTCCAAGCTGGCAGGATATTGAATCTGCCCTGAAAGTCCTGTCGGATTCCCTGATAGCAATTACCGTTACGCCATTCTCCAATAGCCGGGTCGCGGCATCTTACCAGCTCGGGGAGCAGATAATCTCCATTGACCTACCCAGACAGTCCGAAGGTTTCCGCCGGTTTCTCGCGCATCTGATTGCCATTTATCAGAATCCTACGCCGCAGGTGATTTTATTTGAAGAGCCGGAAAAGGGGATATTTCCGGGTGCGCTGGCCCTGCTGGCGGATCATATTAAATCCGCCAGTTCGAAGCTCGGTACGCAGTTCATATTGACGACGCACAGTCCGCAACTTCTTGATGCGTTTCCGGGCGAGGCGATCCGCTGGGTGAAATTCTCCCCCAAGGGAACGCAGATTGCTCCACTGGCCCCGGATGACCTGCTTGCCCTGCATAACGGATTGATGACGCCAGGCGAGTTCCTGACGGTGGCCGATCCAAGTCAGCCGGAGCCGATACACGGATGAATTCGCGCGCCGGGAAATTGGTTATTGCGTTTGGAGAGGGCGAGGGAGAAGAATTAGCCCTGCCAACCTTGATAAAACGGGTTCTGCGAGAATCTATCGTTATCGGCGACAACGCGTCAGAAATTCATGTCGAACCTCGGG
>JAJZGH010000344.1 GCA_021798635.1 Planctomycetota bacterium
CGGCACGAATATTCATTTCGACGCGCTGGCCGTTGATCAGCAACGGCACATCTTTGTGCAAAAACCAGGGAAAAGGATCTATTTCTTGTAATGACAAACGTAAAACTCCACAACTTATACTGCCCGATGGCGGATCGCTGCCGGACCCAGACGCCAGCGTCCGCTAATTACCCAGCGCGACGCCGACCGGAACACAACTACTTCTTCGTCGGCGCTAACTCGCCGGAAATATGCACCACCGGATAGGGCCAATCAATGCGCCCGGATTCGGGCACCGGGGCCACAACTCCCTGCAGTGGTAGATGACCTTCATATATCGGCGAAATGCACCTGGGAACTGAACATACTTGTGCCCAGGGTGGGTTGAAACACATGAGCACTGGCGTGATGGCCAGGTTGGCATAAAACCATGGGATATTGCCCAGTCCGATGGCTTCCTGCCTGAACGAAGGAGGATGATTGCGGAAGTGGCCGCAGGCGTCCAAGTCCCACAGGTATACGGGGTTATGCTTGACGACGCCGGAGAAATAATGCACGGTCATCATGGCCCATGGGCGATGTTGTGCCTGGGCCATCGGCTTCATGCGGCCCCAGTTTGCACCGATAATTGCGTCAGTGCATGGAACCGCTAGCCGTGATTGACCGACCCGCGTCCCGCAGGCTCGGCCGCCAGCCATGGCGGCGCGCGGTTCGGCTGGCTGACTACTAGAACAACCGCTAATCAAGCCCGAAAGCAGACCCGGTATGGCTAATAGCATCCCTGGTTTCCATCTGATTTTCGTCAGCATGTCCAAACTCCTGTCACCCGTCAAAGCACTTCCACGCGGCGCACAACAGACGACGATAATAACACGGATAATCAAATTCCGCGTGCGGCGATGCATCGGCAGCAAAGGCCCTGCATCGCCAATCCGCAACGAACCGGGCACTATTTGAGCCAACGCCGCCTGGCGTACCAGTAAACCTGCCACCTTCCGATTATTACTGCCTGTACTGCAATTACTGCCAGTACTGCCAGTACTGCTACTACTGGCCCCGTAATTCTCCGTCAGGCCCTGAACAATATTGATAATCCTGAAAATCGTTGAATCAGGCGAGAATCGTGTGGGCAGATGCCGCGGCCGGGCTTTCATCCCCCAACGCCTGGTGACCCAATGGCGGAAATTTGAGGTTGGCCGTATAAATTTTCAGACGGATGGAAGAGACCAGTCACAGCGCTGGCGTATTAGCACCGGAAGCGCACCAAGCCCGGTTTGAATTATAATTTTGGCGACCCAGATTGATTCGGTCGTTTGGCCCCCGCGATGCAGGGCCAACAATTTCTGAATTCCGGGATTTTTGGTAACCAGTTTTCGCATGAGTGCCGCGTCACGACCCATGCGTCGACCCCACCGTGCCGCCGCCGGGGATAAGGTGTGTTTTTTAATCCGCTGTTTCATGAACCGCTCCTATGACATGACTTATATTATTCCCAACTCCAGCCTCGTTCAACACCGCCAAATTTCCCCGCAAATTCAGATCCCCGTCCGACTTCCACAGAATCCGCAATACCTGATTACAGGACAGGCCCTCGTCGCGAATATGGCAGGTTCATGCTTCGCAAAGCGTTGGTGCTGGCGGCGGCTCTGGAAATCGAGGATGGGCATGCGGGGTACTGAAGCAGTAATTGCATTATTAGCAGTATCACTCATTAGATTCAATACCGGCGACGATGGGAAAAAAAGAAGATACCTGCGCTGCTGCATCTGCGGCAGGCCTTATTTTCCGACCGCGTTGGAACTATTCCGACGTGAGGGAACCATCGCTGTGCAGTGAGAATACCCGCCGGCGTGGTGAGTAGACGTAGAGAGTCCAGAGTTCATAGACCTCGTCGTCGTCGAGTTTCCAAACCTCCAGCTTGGCCCCAAGATCGAAATCAAATCGTGTGGCACCGGTTTGTGGGTTCGCCCTTACACAGGTAAGCTTTTGGCCTTCCAAATCATGAAGCATATCGGGCATCTTGCGCGGGGCGGGCCATCGCTGGTTTGAGACGATAACACCGTTGTAAGACAGCCGCCAATACGAGACATAAATCCAGAGCCACCAGCGGCCTCTGACGGTAACCAGCCTGCGGGCGGCCTTGCGGCGCACAACTTTTGATCGTGCGGCCGAGGAATGAGGTTCACGGACGCAGAGATGCGGCGGACCAAAATTGAGCGACAGGTTCAAATACCGCTCGAAGTTTACGCCCCAGCATGGTTGCCCGTAAATCGGGGCGAATATCCGCTCGATTGCCGGGACGCGACGACTGTTGACATTCGGCATAGCTGGTTTCATCGATAAGAATTTTATCCGCTGTTTCCGATGGCGGCCAGCAGGCTAAGGTGCTTTGTCTCCCCCGGCTACGTTCGGGGGGCCGCAGGTGATGCTCTTGCGGCGACTCACCTGAAAACCTTTTCGCGGTGATACCCAAGCGCCGCCGGATCAGGCTTGAATCGTTTGGGCAAATGCAGCGGCTGGCCTTCCACGGCGAGAAACGCCTGCTCAAGCAGTATCGGAAATTCCTGATCCTTTTTCCGAGCCTTCAAGCGGTCAGAAAGTACCAGTCGAAATGATTCATCAAATGTGATCAGGCCGCGGTCAAACGCTCGATCATAAAGCGCGTTAAGCGCAATCCCATTACACGGATCAGCTCGGCGGGCAATGTCCTTGCTCCATGGAATAAGGTGGCTGGCGTTGAGCAGTTCTGGGACAGCAATGCCGGAAATCGCGCAGCGGGATTCATAACTGGTCAGCACCGCGTCGCGAAAAAATCCTTGCACCCGGCGGGCACGAGTGGTGCGAGTGGTTTCCGTCGGCCCAGTCGGGAGCGCGAAATCAGTATCGATTTCCGCGTCCATGTCGGTCGGCACTGGGGCTCGCTTAATCAGTTCGTCATAAGCAGCTTCCGCTTCGGCTGCGATTGACTCGGCATTTTCCTGAAATGCCTCCCATAAGTGGCGGTCATCTCGGCTCACGTTTCCAAGTCCCTTGATCTTCCGGGCCTGTTGCGCCGGATCAAGGCTGGCGAAGTTACACGCTTTCATACCCACCGACGACGGGGTGCGGTCCATGAACTGCGCCAGGCGGATAATATCTGGATTCAGCCGATGCAATTTGCCGAACGGCGTGCGGCAATAAAGCCGAAAGGCCACCAGCAGTTCGTCATGCGTCCACGGTTTCCGAATCGTCATGGCCAAAATCATCGCACGCCACGCGCCGTGTGGCAACAATGCTCCCCTGTAACTACAACTGCATCTTTCTTGCGCGGAAGTCAGGGCAATTACCTTTGAGGCGATAGGGTATCGGCGGCCAGTCAAAAAGCGAGTTCAAAGACAGATGGACGCCGTTGGCGACTTCTGCCGCTGGGCCGCGGATGAACCCTGGGCCACGACTGAGAGGGCGAAACAGCCAACGGTTTTCCCCGGCAAGGACGGCCCACTCGACGTGGGCGTGGCCCTTCGCAAAAGTGAACGGCCCACGCACCCCGGGCCGCCGCCGTGCAGCTCCGGTGTATCTCTTGTGTATCCGCCCCGTTTGCATCTGAAGTGTAAAGTGCGTACAACACACGTGTAGAAAATTGCCGTTGGAGCCGATTTTATGAATGCCATCACGTTCGATACCAAAACATGCACAAATCTTGATAAGTCGATTGATTTAGAATGGTTGTGCACCAACGGTCTGGGGAGCTTTGCTTCCGGCACCGTTTCCGGCGTCAATACCCGCAAGTACCATGGCTATCTGACCGTGGCGGCCCGGCCGCCGGTGGAACGGTATGTGATGCTGGCGCACGTTGAAGATCGGCTCTGGATAGGGGACCGGAGTTATGCGCTATCCGCCAATGAGTTTCCCGATGTCATCGATCCTACGGGGTATGAAAATATAGTCAATTTTTCCTATCAGAATGGACCGACCTGGCATTATCGCTGTGGCGACGCCCTGATCGAAAAATCGCTTGTTTTGGCGCACGGTCACGACACCGTGAGCATTCGCTACAAGCTCTTAGAGCCTTCCGCTCAGCGCGAGCCGTTACGGCTGCATGTTCAGCCCATGCTGGCGGGGCGGCATTTTCACGCCACGACCACGGCGGGGAACCGGCCGCAGTGGCAAGTGGCGGATCGCAGTTCGGCGCGTGACTCGCTGATGCTTTCCACACCGCAGTGTCCGGTTCGGCTGTTCGTCAGCCACAATGCCG
>JAJZGH010000083.1 GCA_021798635.1 Planctomycetota bacterium
CAGGCTTTTCACGCATTAATCTCCACCGGCCGGCCCATCACCGGCATCGCCGGCAATGTAATGTGTCAGCGGCTGATCTTGTGTCTTGGCCAGGTGCCGCAGATACGCCATGACCTGTCGATAAGAGGCCTTACCTTTTACCGCAATCCATTCCTGCCGCATCTGTTCCGGGCCGGGAACTTTCATCAGTTCTGTGGGCGCAAAGCGGGTATGAACCATTTTTGCAGCCGCTGCTCCGTGCGCTTTAAGCCAACGGGGCGAAAGCCAATGACCAGCTTTCCCCGCTTTACGCCGCAGTTGTTCCCCCTGCCACAGCCGTCCGGGATTATATTTTCGGGCAACGCGAATGCTGCGCACATGATACGCTGCAAAGTTCGGGTGCCTGGTCCAGATGCCAGAGAGTATCCGGGCGTTGGCATCCCACTGGGACATGGGCGGGACATCCGTGATAGCTTCAATGGTGCGCATGAGATTAACCTGGGAATAGCGGTGTGTAATGAGTGTGCCGGGCTTAATCCATGGGCTGACAATGACAGCAAATGACCGATGGGCATCTATATGATCCGCCCCGGATTGCGCATCATCTTCGGTAATAAATATCGCCATGTGCTTCCATTGCGGGGTGCGGCTTAGTTGCGCAACAATGCGTCCGGTGGCCAGATCATTGTTGGCCACATAATACTGCGGCGTGTAATATCCCGCTGATCGGCCGGCGGTATGATCATCCGGCAGCCAGATATACATGAAGTGCGGTAAATTATTTTTGTGAGCTGCAATAAAGTCATGAACCACGTGTGCACGGTGCGTATCGAGAATAAAGCGGTTCCATGCCGGGAAGTGTTTGCCCAGATGTTTGGCCATTTCCGGGCTGATTGCACCGGCCTGATTGCGGGACACAAATTCTCCGAAATCCATAAATGAAACATGATTCGTCAGCAGATCATTAAAAATAAACATGCCGCCGGGATAAGAGATCCACGGATTCGACCAGTGTTTAAGCGTGCTTAGATTGATGTAATCGGAATAGGGATTATCCGCTCCGCTGAAGCCGGTGCTGGTCTGATAAGCCTGCCCCTGAAGATTCTGCGACCAACCTGGGTTGGGCACAATACCCCGATTGGAATAGTACATGGGCCACGTCCGCTGCACGTAATCAGAATCCTCCGCCGAGGTCGTCCATTGATGCCCCTGTGCGGTCACTTCGCCGTCCATATAAAAATTCACGCACAATCCGAACCGATCGGCCAGGGCATAAAGATTCGGCAATTCTGTGCGATTATAAAGATCCAGGTGCGGATCAGCCCATTTTCCTGCCCGCTTATAATCGCCAAAGTTTTCGTCAAAGGTTTTATTTTCCCGCAGAATAAAGACCACATCGCGGATATGGCGGCCAATAAACCGCGCGGCAATTTTATTTTGCGCCGCCAACTTTGCGCGTTGCGTTCGGGAAAAGCCATTATTTGCCAAAGCGGTATGCGTCCAGGCGGCCAGGTGCGCGGGCAAATCATTAAGGGCAATGCGTTGGACCGTGCCAGGCATGGAATCGCCAACCCATTGATAATGCGGATTGGGCGCTGATCCCAGGCCCTTGGCGGAGACCACATACAAAGCGTGCTGATAGATACATAGGTTAGTTGGATACCAGCCGGTAGGAATTAAGCCTTCCGGCTTGCCGGTGGCGGCATTAAAAACCGCCACATCGTCATTGCCCGCATTGCCGGCAAATACCTTGCCGTCCGCCACGGCCAGCGCATCAGGAAATGATCCCGGCGGAGCATCACGGTAGGGGCGGTCCATGGCCATACCGACAATAGCCAAGTGCGTGGTGTTGATCTCGGTAAGAATATCTGCGTTGGCGCAGGCCACCCAGACATTGGCGGACTTTCCCACCGCCGCCAGCGCGGTGGGGTGAACTCCGGGCAGTTGATTCCCTGGGCCGGTAGGCCCGCCGATGCGAATAAAGCCCACGGGTTGCAGGGTTCGAGCATTGAGAACCGTTACGCCATTGTCGCCCCAATCACTGACTACCAGGCGACGGCCATGATCCGCAGTGACCACTTGAAAGGGCATGGCACCGGCATTGGCGTAAAGCGTATGGCCGGTTTGCACGTTAATCCGGGCCACGCTGTTACTTAACAGTCCGGTGGTAAATACATGTCGGCCCCGCTGTCCTACCGCTGCAGAATCGGGATAAAAATCCCAGGCGGAATGCTTTTTCCCCCCGGTCGAGGGAATAATTTCGCCGGATGTTCCGGCAGCTTTTTCCCCCGCGGGATCAATGTGTTCGCCCTGATACGTATACGGATACTGCTTTTTCGGAAACGCCTGAAAAGCCAATGGATATTTGCGAAGAAACTTCAGCGTTCCTCCAGGAAGCACCTGCAACGCCAGCACATTATTGGAAATACCTCCGGCGGCATACACCATACCGTGCGGCCCGGCGGCCAAACCCTGGAATAGACTTTGCCGCGAAACGCCTGGAAGAATTGTGTTGCGCCATGCTCGCCCCTTGAGGAATCCGACCTGAGATTGCATCCCCAGATTTTCCGCATTCATAAGCGTCAACGTATGCCGAAACGCATCTCCCGCCGCCTCCACCACCACATGGTTCCCAACCCCCACAACCCCAATGGCAAAATTCGGCACCATCGCCATCGTGCCAACCGGGCTGATGATTCGATTCGTCGCGGTTTTATGAAGTGTGGTCCCGGCACGTTGCGCCGCCATCGCAGAAACACCCGTACCCGCTACCAAGGTCACCGCTACAGCCATAACGCCACATGTGACAATAACGGCAGCCAGCGGAGCCTTCACCAGCTTACGCGGGACACGAAGGGCAGGAAAATGAAAACTGCAACGCCACGAAGACCGCGCGCTTCTTAAAACCTCTGCCATCAGTCCAATATAGAATTGCATTCTCATGCCGCCATCCCTTTCAAAAAATCTCCCCATCCAAACCGCTCCCCAATCAGTCCGGAAATAATAACACAAAACCAACCCCTCCATCGCTCCCAAGCCCCAGCGTCACCCGACATAGCGCAATTTCCCGCGGAAAAGGTACCTGACACCTTTATTTAAAAAAGGTGTCAGGTACCTTTTATTCGGCAGGGGTTGCATCATAATCTGCGACGGGGGCGTGTACCTGCGGTTTCCATTGGATCCATTTCCCCGCAGCCCCAATTTCCGGCAAATAGCTACTGATGATCTTCACCGGTTGTCGGGCGTTGTACGAATGTGGTATAAATTCCCTGGCGAATGAGGTTAATAATTTTTGGGCGGAGGTGCTGGCAGGATTCTATGCTGCGTGTCAGGGCACTTCTCTATGCTCGAAGGGTGCCGAGAATGTTTCAACCCCGGGCCATCGGCGGCTGCATTGCACATTGCGCCTGTTCCAAAGGCACGACGCCCCTGTCTAACGTCCCGCCCATCGAGGCGGCTGCACGGGAATTAAAAGGCTTAATTATTGCCAGTCTATCCCTGGCGTGGATGTTCTGCCAAGTCACAACATGCCGAAAGCTGCCCTATGCGAGGGCGGGGGCGCAATGAACTCAGCAACGGAATATATTCTCTGGCAACTGGCTGATACCAGCTTTCCCACGGGAGGTTTTGCCCATTCCTCGGGTTTGGAATCCGCATGGCGCCATGGCCTGGTGCGTCGTGAAAATATCAGCGACTTCTGCCACGATCTGATCCGGCAAGTTTCCATGCAGACGGCGCCGTTTGTGGCGGCAGCCAGCCAAACTCCTACGCGAATCCGATCCTTAGATAGCTTGTATCATGTCATGTGCACCAATCACGTGGCGCGCCGGGCCAGTATTCTTCAGGGCAGTGCGTTGCTGCTTGCAGCCCAGCGAGCGTTTGGTCCGGGGGAACTCAAGCGTTTGCAGGAAGCGCACTGCATCTGCGAATTTAACGGACATTTCGGCCCCGTATTTGGAGCCGTCTGCGGTCTGGTGACTATTGAACCATTGGCAGCCGTGAGACTGTTATTGTTTGGCACCGTGCGACAAACGCTGTCGGCTGCGGTAAGGCTGGGAATTGTTGGTTCCCTGGAAAGTTTGCCCATGCTTCCTGCCATGACGGATCTTATAGATCAGGCCGCTGCCGCAGCACTGAATCGACTGCCCGAGCACGCCGCCATGCCATGTCCTCTCTTAGATATTTGCCATGGCAGCCACGACCGTCTCTATTCCCGCTTGTTCCAGAGTTAGTTTATTAAGGAGCAGTGTTTATGCACAGAATAAATTCCGATGTGGGCCACAGCCATGATCCTACCGACCATCCCGGGTCATTTCCGCAACGGGCTAAGCCGCTGAGCCGGGATTACCACCAACGGGCCTACACCGTGGGAATCGGCGGACCGGTTGGCAGTGGAAAAACGGCTCTGGTGCTGGCTCTGTGCCGGCACCTGCGCGATACTATGAGCCTGGCGGTGGTTACCAACGACATATTCACACGGGAAGACGGCGAATTTCTCACAAAAAACGCCGCGCTTCCCGCCGAGCGTATCGTCGCCGTCGAAACAGGTGGGTGCCCCCATTCCGCCATCCGCGAGGATATTTCCGCTAATTTGCTGACTTTAGAACGCCTGCATCGGCGTTTTTCTCCGGAGCTGATGTTTGTTGAGTCCGGCGGAGACAATCTCGCTGCCGACTTCAGCCGCGAGCTTGCGGATTACACTGTATATGTCATTGACGTGGCTGGCGGTGATAAAATTCCGCGAAAAGGCGGACCCGGTATGACCAAATCCGACCTGCTGGTAATAAATAAAACCGATCTGGCCTCCGCCGTCGGAGCTGATCTGGCCATTATGCAACGCGACGCTCTATTAATGCGGCAGGACGGCCCCTTTATTTTTGCACAAGTTAAACATGATCAGGGTGTGGCCGAAATCGCCCGGCATATCGTGCACGCGCTGCACCACGCCCTGGGGCGGCCGCATGATCATGCACACTGACCCCACATATTGATTGTGCCGGAAAACCAGGGAATTCGTGAGCACGCTTTGGTTTGCCGTACGCGACCTATGGACACACCGTGGCGTATGCAGTTGCACGGGGATCACCGATGACGCAACACACCCGCTCGACAACAGCCGCGATGGCATCATGGCTGCCTGCGGCACGGGGCCGACAGCGTTTGTTTCCCGCATAGCAAATGACCAGTCAGACGACCCGTTGCGCGCTGCATAGGCAATCGCGGGCGAAAATATCTGCGTATATTCCCCTTAATGATGGACTTCATCGCAATGCGGTTCTACCCGCGGCGCATGGCACGTTATTTGCATCAGTTTACGGCAGTGGCTAATTCCTGGTTAACGTAACCGGGTTAGATACCGCTTGGGTGTTTGCCGTTTTGGATCGTTTGATTCACACGGCAGGAAAAATGTCCGACGGTAGTTTTTGTGTCGTTCCTTTTTTAGGAGCTGTCATGTCTGGCTTGCTTTCATCCTCAATACAGTTTGTTCGACGGTGCCGCAGGAAGCTGTCGTCGCGTGTCTCAATTGCCGCAGTCCTGGCGGCCGGTGTCGCCAGCGCGGGCGTCGCGCATGGAGCCGGGACGGTCAAGGTTGGAATATTGCATTCCCTGACCGGCACCATGGCCATTTCCGAAACGTCCTTACATGACGTTGAGCTTATGGCGATCCATGAAATCAACGCCAAAGGCGGGGTGCTGGGCAAGCAGATTGATCCGGTCATAGTAAATCCCGCGTCCAATTGGGATTTATTTGCCCAAGATGCCAATACGCTTATTGCAAAAGACAAAGTGAAAGTCATCTTCGGATGCTGGACATCCGTAAGTCGAAAGTCCGTTCTGCCGGTGGTTCAGGCAGATCACGGGTTGTTGATTTACCCCGTGCAGTATGAAGGCGAAGAATACAGTCCCAATATCTTTTACATGGGCGCGGTGCCCAATCAGCAACTAATTCCATCGGTAAAATATCTGATGAGCAAGCCCGGCGGGAAGCGAAAGCGTTTTTTCCTGCTGGGCAGCGATTATGTATTTCCCCGCACAGCCAATGAAATTATGGAGGGATATTTATTAAGCCACGGCGTGCCGAAATCGCGGATTAAAGTGATGTATGTTCCGCTGGGCTACACGGATTTCCAGACCGTGGTTTCCAAAATCAAGGCCTTTGCGCAGGCCGGCCATGCGTGTGTGCTGTCCACGCTTAATGGCAGCAGTAATGTGCCGTTCTACACCGAATTTGCCAATCAGGGTTTAACCGCTGAATCCTGTCCCATCATGGCCTATTCCATTGCCGAAGATGAACTGCGATCCATGGATACGACCAAACTGGTGGGGCATTATGCGTGCTGGAACTATTTCCAGTCGCTGCGCAGCAAGACCAACAAAAAATTCGTCCATGATTTTAAAATGTGGTGCATGTCCAACCATCTGCCCGGCGGCATGGCCCGCGTGACCGATGATCCAATTGAGTGCGCTTATACCGGCGTGTATCTCTGGGCTGCGGCATGTGAGAAAGCCAAATCCTTTGCTCCGATGAAAGTTGCTAAAGCCATGATCGGGCTAAAAATGATGACTCCCGGCGGCATGGTGAAAGTCGCGAAGAATCACAATCTGTATAAACCCGTCTATGTCGGCAAGATTCTCGCGGATGGCCAATTCCGGATTGTCTGGAAGAGCAAAGGTTGGGTCAAGCCCGTGGCCTTCAGTCCTTATATCAAGATGGCGATGAAGAATGCCCCTAAATAAGCCTTCATCGGCGCGGTTGTCGCGTCGATTCTCCTTCCAACGCCGAAGGGACGGACAGGCTTGCACTTGTCCGATCCCTTCGTGCTCCAGTTAGACCGGCTTAGCACATTGGAGGCTGACATTCTGAAATTCGCACCGATAATTCGGATCGTATGTCTCGCTGGGCTTATGACGGTGCTTGCAACCAAAGCCCACGCCGCGGCACCAACGGAGCCTGTCACACCAGCGCAGCTCATGACCCAACTCAGTTCAGCCTCCGACGCGGAGGTTTCAGCGGCGTTAAAGCAAATCGCGGCCGATGGGAATTATCACTTGATAACCGCGCTGCAGGCTTACCAGAATGGTCTGCTGGCCATGCGCGGCACGCAACTGGTGATGTATGGTTCCCCGGTGATAGACCCAGCCAGAGGAAAGCTTTATCCTGTGCTGGACGCGATGACGGGACAACCGGTGATGGCTCACGGTAAACCCGTGCTTTCTGATTCCATCGCTGAGAACACGCTGACCGTGCCAGACGCTGATTCTGATCAGCTCGAGCAGACGATTAACACGCTTTCAATGTATGTTCCCGGCCAATCAGCCCGGCAGCAGGCCATTGTCGCCCTGGGTAACGCCGGTAGTCTGGCCTACCTGCCCCCGCTGCGGCAGCAGTTGGCGCAACCCCATTCTTCACGCATTCATCGGCTGCTGCGGGAAAGCATCGCGCGCATTCTTCTGCGGCATGGAACACCGGTGCAAAAAATGCACGCGGCCGTGGCACTGGGGCAAATCCACTCCACACGAGCGATGGAACTGCTCAAACGAGCCTGGCGAAAGTTGCGTAAAACACCGACCTCTCCGATGGCCGTGGCCGTGCGAAATTCCCTCGATCAGATCAACGGTTATACCGAACTGACCAACCTCTTATTTGACTCCTTTGCGGGATTGTCTCTTGCCAGTATTTACGTGCTGATTGCCCTGGGTTTAGCAATTATTTTCGGCCTGATGGGCGTTATCAATATGGCGCAGGGAGAGTTCCTGACCATCGGTGCATTTACCACTTTCGGCGTGGCCGAAGTATTTAGAACGTATTTGCCGCCCTCGGACTATAACTGGTACTTTATCTGCGCAATTCCGGCAGCGTTCCTGGTATCGGCCCTGGCGGGAGCCGTGTGCGAATGGGCCATCATCCGGCGCTTATACGGTCATCCGCTGGAAACGCTTCTGGCTACTTTTGGTTTGAGCCTGATTCTCATTGAATTGATTCGCGTGGTCTTTGGAAATAACAATGCCATTATCGCGCCCTCCTGGCTTTCCGGCGGACTATGGGTGATGCCCGGATTAATTTTTCCAAAAAACCGGCTCTTTATCATCGTATTTTGTGCCGGATGTATTATCGCTGTGTATGCCCTGATCAGGAAAACCAGGCTTGGACTGCTGTTGCGCGCTACCACGCAGGATCGTGAAATGGCGGCGGCCCTGGGCGTGCACACACGTATGGTGGACATGCTGACTTTTTCGCTGGGCACCGGGCTGGCAGGATTGGCGGGATGCGCAGTGCCGCTATTTTCAACCTTGGATCCGCGCATGGGCCAATCCTATATTGTTGAAAGTTTTCTGGTCGTTGTAACCGGCGGCGTGGGGAATCTTGCAGGTGTTATTTGCGCCGGGACCGGGCTGGGGTTCCTGGAAAAGTTCATTGAACCTTGGGTGCAACCCGTTTACGGCAAAGTATTCGTTCTAATTATTGTGATTGCTTTTCTGCAATGGAAGCCGTCGGGATTATTTGCAGCGAAGGGGCGGTCGATGGACCATTAGCCGGCAGGCGGTTCAATCTCCCGTTGCAGAGAATCTCCCATAAGAACAGAAGGTAATTTGTGGCCAGTCCATTATCAGAAAAAACTTCGGAGATGCCTGTAGCCGTCAGTTCCGACGGTGCGATTCCCCGACCGCCGCTTTTGGATCCGCGTATCAAGCAATTGCGGATTATTGCGGTAATCGCAGTTGTGATCTTGTTTTATGTATTGATTCCGATTCTTAATAGTACGGGCGCAGTTTCAGATTTAAGCATCAATATTCTGGGCCGCTACCTATGCTTCGCGATTGTCGCCCTGGGAATTGATCTGGTTTGGGGATACGCAGGATTGCTGTCGCTGTGCCAGGCTTTTTTCTTCTGCCTTGGTGGATATGCGATCGGCATGTTTCTAAGCCTGCCGCAAGGTGGGGGGCAGGTTCAAAAAGCCTATAACAACATTCCGCAATTTTTCTTCTTTAATAATCAATCAACACTACCGGATTTCTGGAAACCCTTTGCGTCGCTTCCCTTTACTTTGGCCATGGGGATTTTTATCCCGGCGGTTGTTGCCGGTATTTTTGGCTTTTTTATTTTCCGCAGTCGCGTGCGCGGAGTCTATTTTGCAATTATCACACAGGCTCTGGCCTGGGCCGCGTATCTGCTGTTTTGCCGCAACGAGTTGTTACTGGGGGGCACCGACGGTTTGACCAATTTTTATCCGCCGTTGCAACACAGTCATGCTTGGATACTGGGCCTGTATTTTCTCACCGCGGTAGTTCTGGGCTTGCTGTACCTGGCGCTTTTCAAGCTCACCAAAAGCCGGTTCGGCAGAATATTGATCGCAATTCGTGATCGGGAACTGCGTCTGCACTTCGCCGGCTATAAGCCTTATGCGTTTAAAGTCTTCGCGTTTGTCGTTGGCGCGGTCATTGCGGCCATCGGAGGAATGTTGTATGTACCGCAAAATGGGATTATTACCCCTGGCACAATGGCCGTGGAGTCGTCAATTCTTATGGTTGTGCTGGTAGCCGTCGGTGGGCGCGGGCGCTTATGGGGGGCCATTATCGGTGCACTGGTGGTGCGCTATGCGTACAGTATTCTAAGTTCGGATATGCCGGCGATGTGGTCATTTTTTGAGGGCGGCCTGTTTATCGCCGTGACGCTCTTATTTTCCAACGGACTGGTGGGGCTGTGGGATGAACTGGAAGAGAACCTGCGAATTCGCGATAGCGGGCTGCAACTGGCCCTTTCTGTGATACCCCTGGCAACTGTCATGGCATTTGTCCTGTGTGAAGCGCTGGGCCTTATGCCCGCAGCGCTGCAACACACCATTGCAACGCCCTTGACCGTCATGCCGGAAATTCCAATTAAATTTATTCTCCTGGCGGGAATTCTCACTTCTGTCGCCTTCGCGCGGTGGTTGGTGCGGTTCATCGGGCGTCCACGCGGCAGTGTCATTGCGGCGGAGTCACGGCCGGCGGTCGAGGAGGCGCACGCATGATACATGCTCCGATGGATTCCTCTGCTTCTGTTGTGGGAACACCACCTGCCTACGCGGTGTTTTTGGAGGACGTGACAGTTGATTTTGATGGCTTCCGGGCTTTGGATATCTATCGCTTCGGCGTGTTTCATAATGAATTACGCGTTGTAATAGGCCCCAACGGTGCAGGCAAAACCACGCTCTGTGACGTGATCAGCGGCAAAACGCATCCCAGTGGCGGGCGAGTGTTTTTTAAGGGAATGGACATTACCCATCGTCGTGACACCGACATTGCGGCCCTGGGCGTGGGGCGAAAATTCCAGACCCCCACCATTTTCCCCAGCCTGACCGTGTATGAAAATATGGATTTGGCGCTGCCGGGCAGAAGACGCGTGTTTCAGAATATATTCCGGCACCAATCACAGGAAGACACAGAAAAAATATACGCCATCTTACGTCGCGTGCGCCTGCTGGATGTGGCGCATTGTCTGGCCGGTACATTAAGCCATGGACAGCGCCAGTGGCTGGAAATAAGTATGTTGATGGCGGCCGGCCCGGAATTGTTACTGGTGGATGAACCCGCGGCTGGTCTTACCGACGCCCAGACGGCCCTGACCGCCGAACTGCTGCTGGAACTCAAGGGGCATCACACCATCATTGTCATTGAACATGATATGGAGTTTGTGCGCCGCCTGAACTCCCGCGTGACTGTCCTGAATGAAGGCCAGGTGCTGGCGGACGGCCCCATGGATCAGGTTCAGCAGGATCCAAAAGTCATTGAAGCCTATCTGGGGCGGTAACTAAAATACACAGCGAGGACTTAAAGTTGGGTGATATGTTGCTGTCAATCCGGGATCTCGAATTTTCTTACGGCGCTGTGCAAGCCCTGCGCGGCGTGAACCTGGACGTTTCCAGGGGAAGTATCACCTGCCTGATGGGACGCAATGGCGTGGGGAAAACCACGCTGGTGGGGGCGATCATGGGGCTGTTAAAATCCAGTGCCGGAATAATAAACTTCGATGGACAAATCGTCACCAACTGGCCTGCTTTCAAGCGGGCCAGAAGCGGCATCGGCCTTGTTCCCCAGGGGCGGCGGATATTTCCCAAGCTTACGGTAAGCGAGAATTTGATCGTCGGAATGCAGGCTGCCGGCGGGCGAACAAAAGCAATTCCTGATTCAGTGGTGGAAATGTTCCCGATTATCAAAACCATGTCCGGACGACTGGGCGGCGATCTTTCGGGCGGCCAACAGCAGCAGTTGGCGATTGCCCGTGCTCTGGTGGGGATGCCGAAAATTCTGTTGCTGGATGAACCCACCGAAGGTATCCAGCCCAATATTATTACCCAGATCGGCCACGTGCTAAGAAAGCTGGTGCAAGAACACAACATGACGGTTCTGCTGGTGGAGCAATATGTCGATTTCGTCCGTGAGTATGGAGATCACTTCTACATCATGAATCGCGGGCGAATTGTCGCCAACGGAAATACGGATCAGTTGCATGCCGGGGTGATCCAGGAGCATTTAAGTGTTTGAACTGCATGGGATAAAGCGGTTACTCAAGGGCGCTTCTCTCAACCCGATCGGGAGTGGACCGTGCACGGCCGGCCGGGGCGCAAGCGGATGGTCTGGAGCGTTCCCATGATATCCCAGGCGACATGCAGCGATCCACTCTCAGGGGTTCCCACCGACTTTTCCGAGGTCAGTGAATCGGGGGTCCGACTTCAACGCATAGCAATAATCGGCCATGCTGCTTTCGCGCTGCAGGGGAAGAACACGCGTGTGGTGTCCATCGGCAGTTGTGCACCGTTGCAACTACTGGCACCGCGTACCGGCAGCGAAGTGGGCTGGCTGGTGATGGGAAGCCTGGGCGGCGGCCTGCTCGGCGGCGATTGCATCCATGTTGATTTACATGTGCAGCAAGGCGCACGGGCGTATGTCACGACCCAGGCCTCTACCAAGATTTTTAAATCCGGAGGATGCGGCGAAGTCCGTCAAAGTCTGAATGTGCACATGGCCCCGGATGCAGCCATCCTGTTCGCCCCTGATCCAGTGGTCTGCTTTGCCCACGCAGACTATCAGCAGGAACAGAACTTTTATCTTCATGCCGCCAGTTCGTTGCTGGCGGTTGACTGGTTTACCAGCGGGCGATGGCAATGCGGCGAACGCTGGAAGTTTGCCCGCTATCTGAGCCGTCAGAGCGTCTTTATTAACGCGGCACCCATACTCATCGACGCCCTTGAGCTGGATAATACTATGTCCAACATCTCGAACACGATTGGATTCCACGCAGTCAACGCTCTGGCCACCGTGATATGTCTTGGGCCGCGATTTACCCGCGCCGCCCGCGTCCTGCTGCAGCGACTGCATGATATGCCAATAGAACCAAAAGACAGCGTCATCTTTGGCATCAGCGAATTGGCTGATGGATTTCTTCTGCGAGTGGCGGGCGATTCAACGGAAAACGTCGGGCGATTTCTGCAAAGAGAACTGGCCCAGGCCGCCGCAGTCATGGGCGTGGAACTCTGGTTGCGTAAATGGTAAAGGAGTTGGAACATGCACCTGACACCGCGTGAATTGGATAAGTTGGTCTTGCACCAGGCGGGGTACCTGGCACAGAAACGCCTGGCCCGCGGCCTGCGGCTGAATTTGCCGGAGTCGATTGCTCTTATTGCTGCACAATTGCTGGAACTGATCCGTGACGGTCAAAGCGTTGCCCACCTCATGGAAATCGGACGGACCATGCTGGGTCGCCGACAGGTGATGGACGGTGTTCCAGACATGATCACCGAAGTGCAGGTTGAAGGGACATTTCCGGATGGCACAAAGTTGGTTACCGTGCACTACCCTGTGGTGCGGGAAAATGGGGATCTGGCCCTGGCGCTTTACGGCAGTTTCCTTCCAATTCCCGACGCTGCCGTATTTCAAGCACCGCAGACGCCATGCGTGCCGGGACAGATATGCCCGGCTGACGGAGCGCTGACACTGAATGCCAATCGCCCGACGGCAACCATCATGGTGGTGAACACCGGTGACCGTCCCATTCAGGTCGGCAGTCACTACCATTTCATTGAAGTTAATAAGGCATTGAAGTTTGCACGCGGTGCGGCCTACGGCATGCGGCTGGATATACCCGCCGGCACGGCGGTTCGCTTTGAGCCGGGTGAAGGAAAAACTGTGCAACTTGTATCGATTGCGGGCGCTAAGGTCATTCGCGGCGGCAATAATGTGGCATCGGGTCCCGTGTCGGATCAGGGCCGCGCGGAGGCCCTGAACCGCGTGGCCCAGGAAGGGTTTCAATCTACGGAGCAGTAACATGAGTTATCAGATTTCACGCGCCGCCTATGCCGGCATGTATGGTCCGACCACCGGCGACACCGTGCGCCTGGCCGACACGGACTTGATTCTTCGCGTTGAACGGGATCTCACGCATTACGGAGATGAGTGTAAATTTGGAGGCGGAAAAGTACTGCGGGAGGGAATGGGGCAGGCCGCGGGCGTTGATCCGGCCCTGGTATTAGATGTGTTGATCACCAACGCTCTGATAGTAGACTATACCGGTGTCTACAAGGCGGATGTAGGAATCAAAAGCGGCCGCATTTCCGCCATTGGCAAGGCAGGCAACCCCAACGTCATGGCGGGCGTAACTCCCGGAATGATTTTTGGCGTTACTACTGAAGTCATCGCCGGCGAAGGGCTGATCCTTACTGCCGGCGGCATTGACGCTCACATCCATTTCATCTGCCCCCAATTGGCCCATGAGGCGATTGCCTCCGGTCTGACCACCATGATCGGCGGGGGCACAGGTCCGGCTACCGGAACATGCGCAACAACCTGCACGCCCGGGGCCTTCCATGTGGAAGCGATGCTGGGGGCTACCGACGATCTGCCGTTAAATTTCGGCTTTACCGGAAAGGGTAACACGGCATCGCCGGAGGGACTTGGTGCGCAAATTGAAGCCGGCGCGATCGGTCTGAAACTGCATGAAGATTGGGGCACCACGCCCGCCGCCATTGATTGCTGTCTGACTGTAGCGGAAAATTATGACGTTCAGGTGACCATCCACACCGATACGCTTAATGAATCGGGCTTTGTTGAAAGTTCCATCGCGGCATTTCGAGGGCGTACGATACACACGTATCATTCCGAGGGTGCCGGCGGCGGCCACGCCCCGGATATTCTCCGGGTATGCGGACAAAGCAACGTATTGCCGAGTTCTACCAACCCCACGCGCCCGTTTACCGTCAATACCCTGAATGAACATCTCGATATGCTGATGGTATGCCATCACCTCGATTCTGACCTGCCGGAGGATGTGGCATTTGCGGAGAGCCGTATCCGTGGCCAAACAATTGCTGCTGAAGATATCCTCCATGATCTTGGAGCCATCAGCATCATCAGTTCCGATTCTCAGGCCATGGGTCGCGTGGGCGAGGTCATTACGCGCACGTGGCAAACTGCAGATAAAATGCGTCGACAACGTGGGTCACTTCCGGAGGATTCCACCGGTGATGACAATTTCCGCATCCGGCGTTATGTGGCCAAGTACACGATTAACCCGGCCATAGCCCATGGTGTGGGACATCTGATTGGCTCGGTTGAAATGGGTAAGCTCGCGGATCTGGTGCTCTGGAGGCCCGCGTTTTTTGGAGTCAAACCGGAACTTGTAATGAAGGGCGGCTTTGTGGCCTGGGCCCAGATGGGCGATCCCAATGCCTCCATTCCTACCCCGCAACCGGTAATCATGCGACCCATGTTCGGGGCCTTCGGCAGAGCGCCGGCCAAAACCAGTCTGGCGTTCGTAAGTGCCGCCGCCGCCGCCAGCGGCATTACCGAGCGTTACGGCCTGAAAAAAAATATTGCAGCCGTCAAGGCGTGCCGGACTATCACCAAGCGGGACATGAAACTCAATTATGCGCTACCCGCCATTGAAGTCGATCCGGAAACCTATCGCGTCACCGCCGATGGCGTGCATCTGACGTGCCAACCGGCCGAAATATTACCTATGGCGCAGCGCTATTTCCTCTTTTAATAGGATTGTCGGCGCGAAATACGCGGGACCAGCAGCAGCGCCGCGGCCAGCATTCCGACAATCAGTATGAGGCCTACCCCCGGTTCCGGAGCATCGACGAGATTCAACGTGCTTACGCTGTAGGCGGGCATGGTGTAGGTGAAAAAGGCCGGATTCGTGATCGCTATATTGCCTGCGGAGAACGGGGTGGAACTGCTGCCGGTAAGCTGATACACCTGAGCCAAGTCAAAAGTTTTAGTGTGGTCCAGGTTAATGGTTACCGTGATGGCGGCGGCGGTTTTGTTAATGGCGATCACCACCATGTGCGAGGGATCTTTGGAATCCAAACTGGCATAAACTGAAGTACCCGCCACATCGCTGGTGCTGGCAGATATGGACGTATTGCCAAAGGTTGCTCCCTTGCCGTTGTAGTTGCGGTACATGGCAAAACCGGCTTGCGTATAGGGTTCGCTGGATGCCAAGGCCCATTCGTTGGCGGAATAGACGCCGTACTTGCCGAATATTCCCAGCACATCGGCTTCCGCGATGGCACCGGAAATATCCGAACCTCCGCCGTAGTTATATTCGCTGAAGGAAAGTTTCGTTCCGGAATAATTGGCGTTAATTTCGCTTTGCAGTGTCGGCAGCAGATCAATAGGGTTGCCACCGAGGCTTTGGGTAATCCAGCTTGATTCAACATAAGTTGGATCCCACAGCGACCGAGGTGCCTGCAATCGGGCCGCTACCACCGCAGGATCCGTTGAGCTTTCGGTGGTAATTCGCGTGCCGTTCGCGCTGGCTTCCGGGTACCAATGCAGATCCAGCACATCCAGCAGGCGCTTTCCGGCGGCGGTGCCGGCCTGGTGCATTTGCGCCAGATAATAGGAAAGAAAATTTCCGTAGGCTTTTCCGGTGTAAGGGTCAATAGCGGTATTATTGGCGGCGGAATCAGGTGCATTTTGTAGCGTCTGATATCCCTCCCAGCCGTAGCTCACAGGGCCATACACCAGGCTGTTGGGCGCAATGCTTTTTATCATCGTGGAATATTGAATCGTTTTTTGCAGCAATTCCGAATACGTCACGGGCGCGGGGTGTACTTCCGGATGGGTGCTGGACCACAAATCCGGTTCGTTATCGAGTTGAAAATTAATGGGGGTCGTGCTGCCGGCGGTAAAATCCTGAGGATAATTGGCTTTAACCCAGTTCACAAATTGGCTTTGGTACACGGGGTTGGTGGACATGCCGGTAACCGAGGCCGGCGCGCTGGCATAGGAGGGGACAAAATAAGGTGACGTTGCCGGATTGGCGGTGGCACTCGCATAGCCGGATTTGGCAGCCGACACATAGCCGGCCATGGGAACCGTCAGCAACAGCCCCGCATTGTTAGCGGCAGCGTTGTTAATACCTGGAATCATGGCACCGCCTGGTGTTGATCCGCCGCCCAGAAATGTATCATTGGAATAGTAATAATCACTTCCGGCATTCGAATAATTGTTGGTCCAGTTGTAGGCCGTCCAACGGTTTCCACCGAGGCGGTCGTATGTAAGATTGGAACCGGATGCAATCGGTTGGTTAACGCCATAGATGTATTGGGAAATGGCTTGATTATTTTGCGATGCGTCGATGGTAAAAGTAACGCCGCTTTGGGCCTGAGCCGGGCGTACCGAAACTGCTACCGCTAACAGCGCGCAAACACTTAAAGCCTGTCGGTTGATTCGCATTTTCATCGGGGATCCTCTCCATCGCCGCTCTGAAAGGGGATCAAGCATGTGACCGTGGCGCAATCACACACCCGCCAAATCAGCGGCGAGCTAAGCGGTCAACCGTAGTGCGTCGCGCTTAGCTGTTACATCTTAAAGTGTAGCATGTGCCTGGAGAGGTATCAATAAAATATTCCACATTTTTTATGCAGGCCAGGTGTGATAATCTCATGTAATGGGTTTAGGACGCCGCCGGTGCGCGTAATTTTGGGACGCCTGTCGCCGAGGTTGTACGCAGACCGCGGCGGGTTTGCGAAGTCCTATTTCAAAAAAAGATGAAAATCACTCCTCATCGCTTTTATTGTTTTGCAAGCGGCCAGAGGGATCGGGTTTTGATCTGTCCGATGTGCGAAGCGTAAAAAATAAGCGAATTTGGCCGTATTTCGTCGATAACAGCAGCTTTTTGCACGCCCTTGCCGCAGGCGGCCCGGTGGGTTGGCCGGCACGCCGGTGAGTGCCGTCCGAGATTTTGCATATTTTTCGCTTGACCCAATCGCCATTCGCGGTGATAGTTTTAGCACAGCGCCGAAGCTGTCGTGGCCCGGGGTTCGATTATTGGATGGTCGATGGCGTCACGAGGCTGCGGCATGCCGGTCAGGATGTTTGGCTACGGAGGCTTTCACCTATGGCAACAGTTCGCACACAGCGCAGCGCGCCACCTTACGCACTTATTGTTTTCATCGGTCTGTTTCTCGTGGTGACGGTAGTCGCCATTCTGCTGTACCTTAAATTGGGTAAGGTGGAACAAACAGCTTCTGCGGATCAACAGAATCTGGGGCTGATTGCATCCACCGAAGATCAGAATCTTCAGATTGTTGCCGATCTTAAAGCCAACGCCTCGCCCAGCAATACCGTGGTGCGGCAGTTGGTCGGGCAAATAAATCAATTGGAAGTTGAGATCAGCGGCAACAGCGGTGCACGCGTCTCGCAGCTCATTGGTCCATCCGGACCGGTGTATCAGGTGCTGGCCAAGGCCGGAATGACTGGAAAGTCTCTGGTGCTGGCCCTGTCACAAGTGGATTCCGCACTGGTCAATGCGCAAAATGAAATAAAGCAGTATCACCTGCATATAGCTAACTACCAGCGTCGATTCGCCTCCACGCGATCATCATTTAAGGATGATATTCATGCGA
>JAJZGH010000084.1 GCA_021798635.1 Planctomycetota bacterium
CCAGGAGGTCGCGGGCTTTGGCGCTCGTCGTCAATGTATGTGCCCATACACTTTCCTCCTTGCTTCGCGCCCACAACCCCCTGGCCCTCCGTCAATCCTAATTTGTAGGCGTGACAGAGCACTGGCCTGTTCGTGATGGGACCCGATGTCATGCGCGAATTTCCTGCGGTGATTTTCCGGTTACCCGGTGCGTCCCGCCGCAAAGCCCGTGCGCCCATCGGCTGGCCAATGATAATTCCCGGACCGTTCCGCTTCGCCGGCGGCTCCGCGCATACGGATCAGATCATCCGCGGCTTATAAGGTGCCGGCCCCGGCAGTCTCATGCGCACGGTCCTAAAGCTATCATTAGCGATAAACATACTCGTAAATGATAATCCAAGATAATTCTCCAGTCAACATCGGCTCCAATGCCGGTTGGATGATGTCCGTATAATGCTCCGTATAATGGGGCGTTTGACAGCCGTATAAAATAGAATTATCATTCATAATTATGCATAGCGCTAATAATAATAAGAAGAAATCTGCATTGTCCGGATCGGCTATACCGGCACTGGAACGTGGCCTGGATGTGCTCGAACACGTCAGCGGGGTGGACACGCCGCTGACGCTGACCGCCGTTGCCCGCCTCTGCGGACGTTCCGTATCGGAACTTCAGCGCGTGGTGGCGTGCCTGCATCAGCGCGGTTATCTGTTTCGCGATGCCGGCGGAACGTATCGGGTCAGCAGCAAACTATTTCGCATGGGCCAGGCATGCCCGCCATTCCAGGATCTGCTGACGCGTTCGCGCCTACCCATGCGCCGGTTCGCACAAACTTCCGGCGAGGCTGTTCATATAAGTGTGTTGGCTGAGGATCGTCTGCTCATACTGGCCAATGTGCCCGGACCAGGGTATTTGCAACTCGGCATCAACGCCGGCACGCCGCACGATCCGATACTTAGCGCTTCGGGAAGAGTATTTCTGGCCTCCATGCCACCTGCGGAGTATGAGGCCTTTATCAAAAGAAATAGTATTAAGCCAGACCGTGTTAAGGCTTTAAACCCCAGGCTGGCGCGTATTGGCCGAAGTGGCTATGAGTGTGTGGAAAGTCATTTGTATTGCGGAGTATATGACTTGGCCCTTGCCGTGAGGTCGCGTGACGGGGAATGTGTGGCGGCATTGGCGTGCTCGTACCTTCGCCCGCGTAATTATTCCGCGGCAGGAAGAACCTTGGCGATGCAAACCCTGTTGCCGAAATTGCGCCATTGTGCTCGGCAAATCGCCGCCGCCTTTGATTCCGCACCGTCCGCCCCAGAGGAGGCAATGCTATGAGCACCTGTTTCGGAACCCGGGCGCTGATAACCGGCGGATCGCGCGGAATTGGGGCGGCTTATGCCGAGGCGTTGGCCGAAAGCGAATGCTCCGTGGTCATCAATCATTGTGGGGATGGTGATAATGCCCGCCAGTTGTGCCGGCGCTTGGGAACAATATCTCCATCTCCCTGTCATGAAATTGAGGCCGATGTGGCCAAGCCCGAAGCGGCGCGGGAGATGGTGCATCGGGCGGCATCACTGCTGGGCGGTCTGGATATCATTATCAGCAATGCTGGGATTTGCCGCTTCATGCCGTTTTTAGAGGTCACGGATGAGATGTGGTCCCGGCATATAGGCGTCAATTTAAGCGGGACCTTCTACGTGGCACAGGAAGCGGCGAAAATAATGGTGGCAGCCGGTCAGGGCGGCCGGATAGTTATTACCACCAGCATCGGTGCATTTCGATCCAACGCCACGCAAACACATTATTGCGCCACCAAAGCCGGCCTTGATCTGCTCATGCAGGGAATGGCCCTGGAACTCGGCCCGTATGCTGTCACAGTCAATGCCATCGCTCCAGGCTGGATTCACACGGATATGAATGATGCCGTATCACGTGATACCGCTGCAGTTTCACCGTGGCTCAAAGCGCATTGTCCGCTGGGCCGCCTGGGCCGACCGGATGATCTCAAGGCGGCGCTAAATTTTCTGGTGAGCCGGGAGGCATCGTATGTCACTGGGACAACGGTTTCAGTAGACGGAGGTTGGAACGCGCAATTATGAAACCGTACCAGATTACACTGTTAAAAATGGGTGAAACCCGGGTGCCGGCGGCGGAAGTCTATTGGATGGAGCGGCTTACCGGTTGGGAAAATCTGACTTTTTGGGCATGTTTAATTACCAACGGCCGGCACCGCGTTCTGTTGAACACCGGGTTTCCACAGGATGTCTCCGCTCTGCATCAACACTGGACCTCCTGGGCCAGAGCCGCAACCGGTGAAGACGGCCATGCACCCGTGGTGGGGCCTGAAAACTGGATAGTTCGCGCTTTGGCATCCCGCGGAATTGATCCCGCGCAGATCAACGATGTGCTGGTTACACCGCTGACCGCCTATGCCACCGGTGGTCTGGATCAATTCTCCAATGCACGGCTCTGGATGTCGCGCCGCGGCTGGATTGACTTCCATGCCCCGGATCCCGAGATTCCGCAACTGCCCCGTCATCTTGTCTTTCCACCCTCCGTTTTGAGTCATCTGGTGATGCAGGCGGCTTCCCGCATTCAATTGCTGCCGGATGAGGAAACCGAATTTATTCCCGGCATTCGATCGTGGTTCTGCGGGGGCCACCATCGTTCCAGCATGGTTTTTTCCATTCAGACCTCAGCCGGTCGTGTGGCCATGACCGATGCCATCTTTACGTACCGCAATTATGACCAGCGCATTGCTCTGGGACTTAGCGAATCCCTCGAGGAGCATCACAGGCTTTATGCCAGACTGGCCCGGCAGGGGGATATGGTTCTTCCGCTCTATGATCCCCTGGTGGAAAAACATCATCCAACTCTTCAGATTGGTAAACTATGATGGCTCTGAATTTCCAAGATAAAACCGCAATCATCACCGGTGCCGGCAGCGGGTTCGGACGGGCAACTGCCCGGATGCTGGCCCAGTGCGGTGCCCGCATTGTCGGCGTGGATCGTAACGGTCAAGCGCTTGCTGAAACCATGGATGGTCTTCCTGATATCGGCGGCGGACATCTGACGATTGTAAAGGATTTGCGCCCTGCGGCGGCCGTATCCGATGTCATCGTACAGACAATGGCTCATGCGGCCCACCTCGACATTCTGGTGAATTCAGCAGGCGTGTGTCATTTCACCGCCGCCAATAAAATCCGCCCGGATGAATGGGATGAGGTGCTGGATACTAATCTGAAATCACTTTATTTTCTCGCCGTGGCCGCAGCGGAAGTTATGGAACCGCAGCGCGGCGGACGTATCATCAACCTCGGTTCCAACGCCGGACGAAAGGGACGGGCCTTTTCCGCTCATTACGCCGCAGCCAAGGCGGCCGTGGCGAACGTCACAGAGTCCCTGGCACTGGCTTATGGCAAAAAGGGAATTACCGTCAACACGGTCTGCCCGGCGGTGGTGCTGACCGATATGTGGAAGCGTAATTTTCAGGAACTTGAGCACATAACCGGCAAGCCGGCCGAGGAACTGATCCGGAATTGGACGGACGATACGCCGCTGCAGCGCCTGGGAACGGTGGAAGATGTCGCCAATCTGATAGCGTTTCTGGCGTCTGACCACGCCGGTTTTATTACCGCGCAGGAAATTAATGTCTGCGGTGGATTCATGCTGACCTGTTAAAGGGAATAAAAAATGAATATTGAGCTTTCGCAGTTGATTCAACGCGATCTGCGGCAGGACCAACCCAGCGAGGTGGGTATTTCATCGCTGCGCTTCGCCTATGAGGCGATGGAACGCGGCGATGTGACGGAAGCAAGAAAAATTGTTGAATATGCCCGGCTGGAATGGCAGGTGGTTCATGATATGTTCGTCAACTGGTCGTGGTCCTTTTTTACGTATATTGCCGACACTTATGGCGAAGATGATCTGGAAAAAGCGATGCGGTCGGTCCTGGGCAGCTACTATCGCGCCCGTTATGACAAAGTCATGGCCAGTGATGTCACGACCCAGTTGCAACTGACAGTTGAAGGATTGCGCGGTCACCTCATGGGGCCGGGCAGACAGGGGGACATCGAGGTTGCCGAGGAACCAGATCGTTATAAGCTGACATTAGCACCGTGCGGCAGCGGCGGTGTGGCGCGCCAGCGGGTGGAGAGCGGCGCGGAACCGCGACCTGAACTTTTCGGTTTTTCGAAAGGTCCGCATTCCTGGACCTGGGGCAGGCAACGGGTCTGCTATTACTGCGCCCATTGTTCGATGGTCAATGAAATCATGGCGATTGAAAACTATGGTCATCCCATGCGCGTGACCGAATATCCCGAAAACGCTGAAGATCCCTGCGTATGGTATATCTACAAAGACCCTAATAAAATTCCCGCACACTATTATGAGCGTGTCGGCAAAACGGCTCCGGCTTCTGCCCCGCGCACTGAGGAGGCCCCATGACTATGGATCCCGCTGAGGCATGGTCCACGCCGTTAGCCGCGCCGTTGGAACCCCCTTTTCCGTTTACCTTCCGCGATGTCGAGGTGTTGACGCTGGTCTACCGAACGACCCCCGAAGCGGTGCGCCGACTGATCCCCGCGCCCCTGGTGCCGATCAGTGATCGCGTGCTGATTCACATTTACAATATGAATGACGTGGACTATCTCGGGCGTTATGGAGAGTGCAATGTCATGCTGGGCGCCGAATTGCCCGGAAAAATCAGCGGCGGATTCTCGCCTTTTCTTTTTCTCAACAGTGATGGCGGCTTGGCGCAGGGGCGCGGCATACACGGTCAGCCCAAGAAATGGGGGAATCCACGGGTGGAATTCCGGGGTGATCTTATTGTGGGTATTCTGGAACGCAACGGCATTGATATAGTCACCGGCACCATGGGCTACAAGCATCAACGCGGAGACCTTGCGGATTTAAAACGCGATACGTTTGACTTTGCGGTGAATCTGAATTTCAAGTTGTTGCGGCATATTGATGGACAGCCTGCGGTCCGCCAGATTACCAGCCGCGCCTTAACCGATGTTAAGGTGCATGAATGCTGGCACGGGCCCTGCTCAGTGGAGCTGCGGCCTCATATCCTGGCTCCACTTTATGAATTACCGGTGATAAAAACGGCCGATGCCTATTTCTGGCGTGCCGAATTTACATTAATTCCGGGAACTGTTGTCCATGACTATCTGGAGTCCGCATGAAAGTATTTATTACCGACTACGGGTTTTCAGATATTCACCAGGAACGACACATCATAAATTCCGCCGGCCATGATCTTTTGGCTGGTCAATGCAAGTCTCCCGAGGCGGTCCTTTCGGCGGCGGCCGATGCCGATGCGTTGCTGGTGCAATGGGCACCGATAACCGCCGAAGTGATTAACGGCCTTAACAAGTGCCGGGTCATCGTGCGTTATGGCATTGGCGTGGACAATGTGGACCTCGTCGCCGCCAAAGCCCGTGGTATTCCAGTTTGCAACGTACCTGATTATTGCATCGATGAGGTCGCCGACCATGCCGTGGCGCTGGCTCTGTCACTGGCTCGCCAACTGCCCGAGATAGATCGCCGCGTCCGGGCAGGAACATGGAAAATAACTCCGGATCATCCGATGCCCGCGTTAAGCACAATGACCTTTGCCACCGCGGGCTTCGGGCGCATCGCCCGCGCTGTACTGGCGCGTGCAGGCGCATTTGGCTGCCGGCTGGCGGCGTATGATCCGTATGTTAAGCCGGAAGTATTTGCTGCCAATGGTATCATGCAATTAACCTTGGAAGATATGTTCAGGCAGACGGACGTGCTGTCGCTGCATATCCCGCTGACGCCGGAAACCAGGCATCTTATCAACGCGTCCACCCTGGCAAAGATGAAAGCCACCGCCATCCTTATCAACACCGCCCGGGGTGGGTTGGTCGACGCGGCGGCTCTGGCGGACGCGTTGCGAAGCCGAACGATTGCCGGTGCAGGGATTGATGTATTTGATCCTGAACCGCTCCCGGCGGACCATCCGTTGCGGCACTGTAACACTTCCATCCTGACGTCGCACATCGGGTGGTTCAGCGATCAAAGTGTGCCCAGACTGCAACGCCTGGCTGCGGAAGAAGTAGTTCGGGCCTTGCGCGGCGAAGTGTTAAAAAATCAGATTGTAGTTTAAACTGCGTCCGTGTTGGAAAGCATAAAGGATCAATGAATGAAGATCGTGCGATTTTCTGATGCTCAGGGTCAATGCCATTGCGGCGCACAGGAACCCGACGGCCAGGTCCGGCTCATCACGGGTGATCTGTTTGAATCCTTTACGATCACACACCAGCGGCTGCGACCGGTGAAACTGCTGGCTCCGGTTCAGCCGACGGCTATTTTCTGTATCGGTTTGAATTATCGGCGGCACGCCGCGGAAACAAATGCGCGCATCCCGGAATTTCCGGTGCTGTTTCTGAAAAATCCCGCAGCGGTTCAAAACCCCGGTGATCCCGTGGCGTTGCCGCGGCATCTCAACAGCGATCAGGTGGATTACGAATGCGAATTAGCTATTGTGATCGGACGCAAGGCCAAAAATGTTTCGGCGGATGAGGCGCTTGATTATGTATTGGGATTTACCGCCGCCAATGATATTTCCGCGCGCGACTGGCAGATCCAGCGGGGTGGATCACAATGGTGTCGCGGAAAAACATTTGACACCTTCTGCCCCCTGGGGCCGGCGATTGTTACGCCGGACGAAATCGGCGATCCGAACAATTTGCGAATCCAGACGCGCGTGAATGGTCAAACGCGGCAGCAATCCAGTACCGCGGACATGATTTTTTCCGTCGAGCGCATCATTGAATTTCTTTCCGGCTCCACGACCCTGCTGCCCGGAACAGTGATTTTAACCGGCACACCGGAAGGCGTCGGCATGGCCCGCAAACCGCCGCTATGGCTTCAACCCGGCGACCAGATGGAAGTCGAGATTGAGAAGATTGGCATTCTGGCTAATCCGGTCGTTGCGGAAGTGGAATGATTTTTCGCCGCAGGAGCCTCGGCTATCACATCGCGCCGGCGGCCTGAAACTCAAAGAATACCCTCCGCTGTCGGCTCTGGACAGGACCCCATCGGTCCGGATGCTAATTGACCGGGGCAAACCCGAACATGCTTACAAAAAGGCTTACGGGACCAGTATGGCCGGCCGAATTAATAATAGGGAGGCCCGGCGTCATCAACGCTTTTCTGTGATTCCTGCGGAGATTACTCGGACAGGCTCCTGGCTATCGGTTATAATTTGAGCATGAATGACGCGAAGATTTCCATCTTGGATTTATCCCCCGGGGACCTGCAGGCCCAAACTGCGGAATTTGGAATGCCGAAATATCGGGCGGCGCAAATTATTGAATGGATTTACAAAAAGCGGGCCGCATCCTTTGAGCAGATGACCAATCTTTCGCTTAACGACCGAGCCATGCTGGCGGAACACTATACGCTGTTTACCGGTGAAATGACCCGGCAGGTGCGGGCCTCGGATGAAACCGAGAAAATACTGATCCGCTGGGCCGATGGCGGATTGACCGAAAGCGTGATGATTCCCTCCGATGATGATCGCACCGATGATCAGGGCAACATCACCGTGGCACATCGGCGAACCGCCTGCCTTTCCACGCAAGTAGGCTGCCCGGTGGGATGTGTGTTCTGCGCCAGCGGATTGCAGGGGCTTAAAAATAACCTGCGGCCGGGGCAGATTGTGGAACAGGCTTTGCGGTTAACGGCCTTGCTGCCTGAAAAAATGCGGCTAAGCAATGTGGTGTTTATGGGAATGGGCGAGCCGCTGGCGAATTTTGACGCCACGGTTACTGCGATTCGCATCCTGATGGCGGACTGGGGGTTGAAAATCGGCGGGCGGAAAATTACCGTCAGCACGGTTGGGCTGCCGCCGCAGATTAAACAATTGGCTGATACCGGTCTTCCCGTGACACTGGCGGTAAGCCTGCACGCGCCAAATGACGCATTGCGCAAGCGCATCATTCCCTGGGCACGCGGTATAACCATTGCGGCAATTGTGGAAGCGGGGCAATATTATTTTCAGACGACCGGACGGGAATTAACGCTGGAATATATCATGCTCGACGGGGTTAATACGTTGCCGGAACATGCCGGTGAATTGGCGGTTATTGCCAAAAAGCTGCGGGCCAATGTGAATTTGATTTATTACAACGAGGTGCCGGAGTTGCCGTTCCGCAGGCCATCCGGAAAAACAATGCTGGAATTTCAAACCGCCTTGCGCGGCAGCGGAGTGAATGTGCATGTGCGGCGCAGCCGCGGCCGGGACATCGCCGCCGCCTGCGGCCAACTGGCCCGGCAGGACACGACCCGTCCGATAACTTTGACTGTTTCATCCGGTGCGGAGCCGCCCGCATCCGGCGAATCTGAAGGGTCCTAAGGCATGACGCTCAAGTAGCTACCTGAAAATTCGATTGATGGACCCGCGCATAACCGCAGGCGAACCATCGCTTGCCTTCCGCCAATGATGCGTGCATGATAATGACATCCATTGCCAAGCCTCAAGAGTGCTTGCAAAGGAGAGATGGCTGAGCGGCTGAAGGCGCCGGTTTCGAAAACCGGTTAGGGCGCAAGTCCTACTAGGGTTCGAATCCCTATCTCTCCGTTTTGGGGGGGAATTGGAATCCGGGGGGGAAATTGAGAACAAATCGTGACGGGTTGAAGTGTATCGTGGGATCAGATTATATTCCGCGTTGAACTCAACGCTGCCGCATTGAGTTAAGGGGACGCCGGTACATTAAACCTGATTGTCGCGGGGGCGTCGTGGTTGGGTGCTGACGTGCGGACGGTTATTTTCCCTTCGGTTGGGGGGAAATATCTTTTAATTGCACATTGCGGAAAAAGGCGTTGCCGGGATTCAGGTAGGAGTAAAAGTCGATGCGTACCCAGCGAATGGGGAATTTTTTTCTCATGCCTTTAAGTGATTGCGGCGTAAAGTCGATTCCGGTCTGACTCCATCCGGTGTTTTTTTTAACCGGCAAAACCTGACAGCGGTAAATCTCCCGCCGTTGGCTTGCGGGATTGTTGGGGCTGCTGAATTGGTCCGGGCTGTAGTCAAAACCGTTGATAAAAATCCGAATCCGCGGGCCATCGCTGTGATATTGCACCATAAAACGGTACCGATGGCCCTGAGTCACGGGTATCCACGTACTTTCACATGCCAGACCGTTGTTTTGCGCTATGTTCAAATCAGTGCGGAGCATCAGGCAGTAGCCGCGGGCGGCTGGTGTAACGACGCTCTGTGGCACAACAGCGGCATGATTTGCAGCCAGCGTCTTTGCTCCAGGCTTGGAAATCAACGGAGGGTGATATTCCCGCTTCATCAGGAAAACATCCCAAGCCCGGGCACGGGAACCATTTTGCACCGCCCGGGCAAACTGCGAATCTTTTACCAGATTGGCTCGAGCGTCAAATATTTTTTTCAACGCGGCATTGGGATCAATTTGCCAGGATCGTACATGCTGAAACTGCAGGCTGCATAGATTGGTGAGCATCTTTTCGATGGTTAATCGCGGACTGGTATTATTGGGAGGAATCGTCGCGGAAACGGTTCTGGTTAATGTTGTGCCAATAAACAATTCCAGCGTAAGCCGCCGCCCGGTGAGAAAGCCGGCGACGGTCTGATCGGTCGCCAGTGATTTAATAACGGATTGAATAGTCGCGGTCGTGACCGGCGGTGTCCAGGGCAGTTGCAAGGCGTCGATCATCATGTTGACGTCATGGTCATCGACCCGCTTATAATGGCCGTTACGTGACATTTTTTTCGCCACGGCAAAGCGCATCCTGCCGGCCAAATTTCTGACGTTTCGGGTTGCGGGCACAAAGGGCAGCACGGCGAGACTTGGAAGTTTGGGTTGTGCGGCCCGGGCAGTGTTCATAACGCCGCACAGCAACATCGCGGAAAGCACCAGCACGCGAAGCGACTGCCTGTAAGAATAGCGTTTATGCCATTGCATCAAGAGTATCCTTGCAAGTACTTCATGACCGGCTTGATAACCCAAAAGATATTATATCGCCCGGCGGCTCTGATTACATCGGTATGCCCAGGGCGAAACTGATATATTCAATATGATCGTTTTGGTTATGGTGGATCGGGTACGCCAAGTCGATGCCCAGCGGCAGTTTTCCGAAGAAGGGCAGCACGACTCGGATTCCGATACCCGCATCCACGACCGTGGTGCCCAGATGCACGTTCGGCTCCACATCGCCGGCATCCACGAATACGACGCCGCGCAAAACTTTCTTGTACACCGGGAAGTTTACCTCGGCGGTGGCCACGTCCATAAAGTTGCCGCCGATGCCGTCCTGCAGCGGACCGGATCGCGGGGTGACGCCCTGATAGGTGTAGCCGCGTAATGAGCCGATGCCGCCGGCATAAAAGCGTTCAAAAAATACCGACGTTCCCCAGGGAATAAAGCCGAAGTCGTTCTTCAACATCAGGACGGTTTTCTGGCCGAATAAATCGGTATAAAGCGTGTGATAATAGGTGCCGAAAATATTAAATTTCGTAAAGGTATAGCCGCCGCCCATAGCCCCAAATTGTTCCATCGAAACGCCCGCCACCACGCCGCGGGTGGGGAAAATACTGCTGTTGGTATCATTAAATACGATGGCTGGTTTGATGCTGCTTAAGTAATGCGAGCCTGCCTGTGCAAAAATTTCCGCTGCCGCGTCAGGTTGGGTTGGATTAAATCCCGGTGGGCCGACATCGGTAATATTGTTGACATTCACATCCTCCCAGCGGAACGCCATCGTTACTTCCAGATGGTTCGTGATTCGCCGCCCCAGCGTGACGCGATCACCCAGGCGATTAAGGTTGTACGTGTTGTAATACTCGGTAAAGTAATAAGCGCTGTTGCGGAAGCTGTAAGGGCTGTCCCACAGATAAGGCTCGCCAAAGGTAACGCGATATAATTGATACACTGTTCCAGGTTCCAGCGTAATATTAAAATATTGGCCGTTGCCCTGAAAGGCCTGCCCCCGCAAAAATTCTCCCAGCGAGTGGGGGGTATCGGTGATATCAAAATTTTTCTGCGTCACGCTGATCTGCCCGATCAGGCCGGCACTGGAGGACACGCCGGCACCGATCATAAATTGCGCCGTTTGTCCCTGATCCAGATTCACCAGAGCATTGCGGGTTTTGGGCTGGTGGCCGATGGGCGTAATATTGGCATGAGTAAAAAGCCCTAAATCCTGAATGCGGGAAGTGGATCTTCTCACGACGGTTGTGTCGTACAGCTTTCCCGGGTAAAGCCGTACTTGGCGGCGCACCACGTGATCTTCCACCTTGGCGTTGCCCCGAATAATAACCCGGCCTACCTGATACGCCTGCCCCTCGGAAATCCGGATCACCAGATTCACCACGCCCTTTTGCGACGTGTACGCATAAGACGGAGCCACGCGACTGTATATGTAGCCGAGTTTTCCGTAGATGTCGGCAATTCGATCTTTCGTAGCTTCAATGAGGCCCCGATTATAATAGTGGCCCGGCGGCATGGTGACATTTTTTATCAGATCGGCGGTCGTTAATACGTGGTTGCCCTTAAAGATAATCTTGCCGATGCGATACCGCGTGCCGGGATGAATAATGTATTGCACCCGCACATGCTTAAAATCCGGCGTGTATTGCAAATTATAGGATGTCCGACAATCCAGAAAGCCCTTTTTCAGCCACAGATCCCGGAGCGTCGCTAAATCTGTTTCCAGATCCGAATGCTGTAATACACCATCGTGGATGGGAATAAGCCAGAATAATTTCCACCGGGCGGTCACGTCGGTTTTGAAATGCAAAAACCAGCTCGGATAGTAATTGTTTCCGACAAATGAAACTTTGCTGATATATACCCGCGGCCCTTCCGTGACATGGTATTGCACCAGGCCGTTGGCCAAAGCTTTTTGGTTAACGCTCACGCGCGCAAATAGAAATCCCTTGCTGTGATACAGGCGCACAATGTCATGCCGGTCGGTCTGAAAAATAAACGGATCCACGGCTCCGCCGGGATGAGCCATCAGTGAATCCACTATTGCGTCGGTTTTAACATGCTCATTGCCAATGATTTCCACGGAGCGAATGACCGGCCGCTCTTTAACAATATAACGGACAATGACCTCATGATGTGCCGTGGGGATAACGTCCGCGCGTACCGAAGAAAATCTTCCCAGCGAGGCAATAGAGCGTACATCCACTCCGACTTCCGCGCGGTTATAACCCGAACCTGGTACCACACGAATCTGATTTTCAATCACCGCACGATCACTGGGAACGCTGCCGGAAATTTCAACTGATTTTACCGGCCAGCCGTTGAACGGGCTGGGCGTTTGTGGTTTTCTCAGCAAGTGATGCCGGGCGGGCTGGTTGCTTTTGTGCACGGCAGCCTTGGACGGAGTAGATACGGTTTGGGCTGACAGCAGGCCGCCGGTCATTAAAGCTGCAAGGCAGGCGCTCATCAGCAGGCAACGCCGGGCGTAAGCAGCCTGGGTCGGCGACCTTTGTTTAGCTATCCATTGAGCCTGCATGAAAAATTCCCATATCCGGGTTTTTGCCGTCGTACCTGGTTCTTCCGCCGCTTTATGCGAATCGCGGGATCGTCATCCGCAGGTTCGATGATTCCCAATGCGCCTTCGCCCGGGACGTTCGCGAGTCTGACGGCACCGGTTGCACCATCAGAGTGAGCGTAGTCTATACGCAGTTGCTCAACTTGTGAATTCCCAGGAGCTGCTTTCGCCCGAATCCCCGATAACCGGATACAAAAACCCGTGCGACTGGGGGCAAGGCAGAGGCGACACTTCTAATATTTTCGTGTAAATTAATCCGTTGTCTTGACTATCAAGCCGGGCGGTCGGCAGGAAGGGCAGTTGGAATTGGCAAACGCAAAACGCAAATCACTGTCGCAATATTATCCCAAACGCCTGGATATTGTGGTTTATCTGATTCTTCTGCTGGGACTGCTGGTGACCGCGCAATGCCTGCCCGTATTATCCATTAAGAAATTTATTTTCTGGAAAAGTCAGTATTCGTTATGGTCGGGAACCGTCGGCCTGTTGCGCGGGGGACATTACGGCCTGGGGTTGATTCTACTGACGTTTTCAATATTTTTCCCGTTTGCCAAGCTCTGCATTTTGCTGGTGCTCTGGTTTGGAAAATTTACGGATGATCAGCGACTAAGCGCGTTTAAGTGGCTGGAAATTCTAGGACGCTGGTCCATGCTCGATGTGTTTGTCGTGGCGATGATCGTCGTCATTACCAAATCCGGCGGGGCATTAAAAGCATCGCCGGAAATCGGCATTTATTTCTTTGCAGTCGCAGTGCTTCTATCGCTGGTGGTAACGGTGCATATCCGCTCGCTGGCCCGCCGGGTGTCACCCAAAGCACGGCGCGCCTTGGCGGATGTGTAAGCGGTCAAATAACATTGATTGGCAGCTTGAGGCGGGTGTTGCGGAACACGGTGGGATTGACCCCCTCATTTTTGCGAAATACCCGGCAAAAATAACCCTCGTCATCAAAGCCGCAGCGGAATGCAATTTCCTTGAGTGTCAGGGTCGTTTCCAGAAGCAGCCGCCGGGCTTCCATCATACGGCGATTCTGAATTGCCTGGCTTAACGTAAGGCCCGTGGCATGGCGGAAGGTTTGCCGCAGGTATACGCCGCTGTAGCGTAGCGACTTCACCACATCCGCCGGACCGATGGGTTCAAAAAAGTGGGCGTCAATATAAGCGCGGATGTTTTGTGCCAGGGCCGGTTCATGGGCGGATTTCTCGGAATCATGCTGTGCGGCCGCTTCCGAGAGAATCTGTAAAAGCAGCAGGTCCGCGCGCGGGTCATTCAGCGGGCCGGATTTCCAGTCATCACCGGCACCAAAATCGGATAAAAAGCGGTGAAATAATTCCTGCAAACGATCGGGGCGGGCGGGGGTGCCGATCTGCGGCAACGTGGAAACCGCCGCACCTTTGCCCCCTGACCCGGAAATTGAAAAGTGCAGCCAGTAGAACGCAAGCCTGCGGTCATGAACCTGCACGCCGCCATGCTGGCGGTTTGGCCAGAGTAACAACGTCTGATTCGTATTAACTGTAAATTTCCGATCTTCTTCCCACATGGTCAATATTCCGCGCCGCACCAGAATAAGTTCAAAGTCCGTGCGCACGTCATCGCGGTGCCGCCAGTTGCCGGGGCTTACAAATAGTCCGGCAAACAGGGCTCGCGCCGGTCGCGGTATTTTAAGTTCTAAAGTACATGTATCCATCTGCATGGCCATTCTAGTGCGGCGCGGGTGATTCGTCATGGTATTTACACGCCACTGATTATTCGGTGCCAGAGTTCTTTCCTTTTGTCCCACTGGCCGCTTCAAGGAATCGGCGAGCGGATACATGTTGCCCCGATCACCGGGTCAAGGGCGACGTTGCCGGCCAGAGCACCAGCCGCGGCCATTGAGAATCATTAAACACCAGCCGCATAATGCTTAGCTGCGACAAGCCGTGCAGGAGGCCGTTGTAAAAATGGCATGTGAAATAAAGGGTGCCATGATCATCAAACACCCCCGCCTGCCCCGGCCCAATAAAGGGTCCGATGGTATCCAGAAAAAGCGTGCCCCCGCCTCGCAGCATATTGATTCCGCGCGCATCAAAATAGGGACCGGTGATGTTCCGGCTGCGCCCGACTCGAATGTTATACGTGCTGTGGATTCCCCGGCAGCAGTAGCCCCAGTTCACAAATAGATAGTACCAGCCGCCGTGCTGAAAAATCTGCGACGCTTCAATAGTTCTGTGCCATGCCAGAGAATAATTCTTCCTCCAGCGCCGGCTGGCAAGCCCGGTCTGCTCATTAAGGCGGATAAGTTTAATTCCGGATGAAAATGAGCCGAACGACATCCAGAGCTGCCCGGTGGCGGTACGAATTACAGCCGGATCAATGGCATTAAAGCTGTCACGGCGATTCGAGCCGATCACCAATCCCCGATCCCGCCAGTGAAATTGTGGACTCTTCGGATCTAATGTGCGGTTGACCGCCAGACCAATTACCGATCGCTTGGCCCCAAAAGTGGATACGGCATAGTAGAGCAAATAGCGGTTATGCAGAAATATGACATCCGGTGCCCAGGGAAAATTATGGTTACCTGGAACTGCCCGGTGCGCCCAGATGGGTAAATGCGCAAAGGCCCGCGGCCCCGGTTTCCAGTTTTTAAGATCCGTGGAATGATAGCTGATAATTCCCGGCCCGGTGGAAAAAAGCCAGAACTGATTTCCACACCGGATGATTGGCGAAGGATCATGGACATGAATTGGCCGCATGCCCAGGCGTTGGAGAATTTCCCGCGGACTGCCGGGCACCGCCGCAGCACCGGCCCGGTCCGGTTGGGTCGCAACCAACAGGGCCATGATTAACCCTGCCGCAATAGTATAAGCTGTGAAACTGCGGCTCAATCGCTGCTCCTTTTGCAGGCCGTTTTGCAAAACCCTTTCAAGCGTGCCGCGCCAAATATGCCGCCACGCTTTCGCAAAGCATGATGGTATACGGGAGCCACATGATTGAATACGTAAACGAACCGCAAATGCAACAACTTTTGTCGGCAAAATTAAATGAGTGCTTTCTCATGGCCAATATTCGGCCATGAGTCGAAATGCAGGTTTTGTCGGGCAGGCACCCATACTCGGAAATGCGGATATTGCCGGCCGCGCTCCGCACGCGCTCCGCTGGTCAATTGTACTTCGTGGCCCTACACTTATTGATAGATGGTTTGAACAGGCATTGGCGTGCGCTGGTGGCTGGTCATTCCGCTGGATTATTTTTATGGCGTGGAGATTTTATTGTGAGCGATCAACCGGAAACAAGTCGATCCAAGCGTGTTAAATTTGACATCATTGAGCCGGTGGGCAAGCGTGTGGTCATCCGCAAGGATGAGAACCGGCGCGAAACCAAGAGCGGCATCGTGTTGCCGGGTAATCATGAAATTCCGACATTAACCGGACGGGTCATTGCCATTTCCAAACAAATTGAAAACGATACCGATTTTCCGATTCGTCAATATGACAAAGTGCTTTTTGATCCGCGTGAGGCGATTCCCGTGGAATTTGAACCGGACAATAAACTTTTTGTGGTGCCATTGGACAAAGTGCTGGCGATTTTCAGAAAATCACTGGTGCCGCCAGCCGCTGAGCCGGGGCAGGACGATCCCGCTTAAGGAAGTTTGACCGCCTTCCGGCAGGATGCGGCGTACAAAAGTGTTGTTCGGAGCCAGGAGTTTCAGGTATGTCGCTGGAAAAAAAAGTTGTGATCTTGAAAGACGCTCCGGCATTGGCCCACGCGGCGGCGGAAATGATCATGCAGGGCGCTGCCACCGCAATTGCCACGCGGGGGAGATTCACACTTGCCCTGTCGGGTGGATCAACGCCGGAGGCGGCTTATGAAATTATTAAGCGCGATTTCTCCGCGCAGGGAAACTGGGCGAAATGGTTTATCTTTATGGGAGATGAACGGGCCGTCCCGGCGGATGATCCAGTCAGCAATCTTGGAATGGTCCGACGAACCATGCTCCATGGATTACCCATTGCATCCGAGCAAATTTTTACTGTACACACGCAACTGCCGCCGCCCGCCGCTGCCGCGGATTATGAAAAGCGAATCCAGGCGTTTTTCGGCTCTGCCGCTCCGCGCTTTGATTTAATTCTTCTTGGGCTGGGTGATGACGGCCACACCGCCTCCCTGTTTCCCGGGCATTCCGCCCGGCATGAGACCCACAAACTTGTCACCTGGAGTCCGCCCGGCACGCTGCCGCCGCCGGTGGATCGCATCACGTTTACGTTCCCGTTGATTAACCAGGCGCGAAAAGCGGTGTTTCTGATGGCTGGTGAGAAGAAAAAAAAGGTGGTGCGGCAATTGCTTTCTAAAAATGTGAATCCGGAAGTGATTCCCGCCGCCAACGTGCATCCCCTTGACGGAGAGCTTGTTTACATGATGGATCAGGCCGCCCATGGATAAATGCGCTGGATATACAATGCCCTGCGGTTTTTGAAAGTTGCCGAGTATGAATAACAAAAAAAGGGAATGATGTAGTGACTATCAGCAAACTGGCCGGAAAAACAGCCCCGTCTGAAATCCTCCTTAACGTGCCCAAACTCATTACCGCCTATTATTCGCAAACGCCCGATCCGGCGGTTGCTGCCCAGCGTGTCAGTTTTGGTACTTCCGGCCATCGCGGATGTGCTTTTGATACTGCCTTTAACCAATGGCATATTCTCGCTATTACCCAGGCGGTCTGTCTGTATCGGAAGCTCCATGGCATTGATGGACCGCTGTTTTTAGGCATGGACAGCCACGCTCTTTCCGCCCCCGCGCACGCCACCGCTCTGGAAGTGCTGGCCGCCAATTCGGTGGATGTGATGATCGCCACCGGCACAGATTACACGCCCACGCCCGCGGTTTCACATGCCATTATCACGTACAACCGCAAGCGTAAAACCGGCCTGGCCGATGGCATGATCATTACTCCCTCCCATAATCCCCCACATGACGGTGGAATTAAATACAATCCGCCCACCGGCGGTCCCGCGGACACCACCGCCACTTCCTGGATTGAAGCCCAAGCCAATATGTTTTTGAAATCACGCTTGCGCGGTATCAAGCGTATGCCGCTGGAGAGAGCACTTTCAGCCGGAACAACGCATCAACACAATTACATTCGTGCGTATGTCGCGGATCTGGGCAATGTCGTGGATATGCAGGTCATTGGCGAATCAGGGATCACTATCGGTGTCGATCCGCTGGGCGGGGCCGGCGTGCATTACTGGCAACCGATCGCTGAGCATTACAAGCTTAAGCTTACGGTGGTGAATCAGCAGGTGGATCCGACATTTCGATTTATGTCCGTGGACTGGGACGGCCAAATTCG
>JAJZGH010000085.1 GCA_021798635.1 Planctomycetota bacterium
CCCATTATGATCAGTGTCACGGGCTGCCCCAACAGTTGCTCACAATATCAGATTGCCGACATCGGCCTGATGGGCGTGGTATGCAACTTCCGGGGCCAGCGCGGCACGGAAGCCTATCAGATTGTTCTCGGTGGCGGACTGGGCGGAGATGCGGGCTTTGCCAAAGTTGCCCTGAAAAAAGTTCCCGCGGATTATGTACATAAATCCATTACTCAAATTGTCGATGCGTATAAAACCAATCGCGTGGATGACGATGAAACCTTCCGACAATTCGTGCACCGCACCGCCCCGGAACAACTTACGCAATGGCTGAACATCCCGGAAATGGCGGAAGTGGCATAACATTTCCGGAACGCTTTCTTCACGTCTCCATCGGTCCTGGGCCTGAGCCGGCGCTTACCGAGGCCAATACGCCGTTACAACCGGGCCATTACCCGTGCACGCTCCTATTGCTTTGGAGTGTTTAAAACTTCCCTTACTGGAATCTGAACCTCGCCATACTTAAGCCAGGGCAGCACAAACGGACTGTTATAAGCCAGATACCGGGCGTCGCCGTCCGCCTTATATTGGCTGGCGTGCGCCGCGAGCCATTGCGCCACTTTTTTCTCCGCCCGTTCAAAACGTCCCGCCGTATATTGTCCTCGCACGCCAATACTGGCCACCAGCATCGGCGGCTGATTCTCCACAGTCACCTTTCCCTCGACACCATCCTGGCCAATACTGGCTTTGCCATAAATAAAGGCCATCGATGCCATGGCTTCATTACCGCTGGCGTCTTTGTTATATGTCATCACCACAGGTGAGCTCATCGCAATATCGTTCGATTCAATATGCCGAAACAGCGGCATAAATAACTCTCCGCTGCCGCTGGTGCCCGCGCTGCGCTTCGTCATGGCAATGCGACACGCCGGATATTTCTTAATAATTACTTCGCCGATCGGGCCGGGGGCGGGGAATCCTTCCGGCAACGGTGCCGATGGCCCTGCCACCCACGATGGTGCCGGATAGGAGGCCTTGGTGGAGGCACCTGACGACAGCGACGAAGAGGCACACCCACCAAGTAGTAAAGCCGCACCTCCACTGGCGACAACCGCCGCACTTGCCGATTGCGTGACGCCGGCCCCAAGTTTTTGCATTAATTCTATAATCATAGCTACTCCAAGCTTTTGGATACCGATTATTATAGCCATGCAGCGCAGTGTACGAACCTGTCCGTGTGATTATACGACCGCACGTGAAACGTGGACGCGCCCGGAGGCAGGTAGCGATCCCGCCGAACGACTCTCTAACGGGGCAATGACGTCAAAATATTCCTTCATCCAATAACATGCTTTCAACATTTGTTGAAAGCCGCTATGTCAATGAAATATTTCCAATGCAACCGTTTTGCTTGTTTGGTGAACCTGCCCGCTGACCGCCGCTGCAATACCTGAAATATCGACTGCTCATCCGTTGCGTTCCACCGGCGGCAGAGCTGGCGGTCCTGTGGGGTTTCTCCGCACGACCATTTGGTCGGGACAAATTCCGTCGCCCCCCGATTTCAACTATAAATTTTGACACAATAAATTGCGACACAAGTTGCAATCCGTCAGATAAACGTATACACTTTTCTGACAAGGACGGCTTTATGGATGCCCTGAAAAAAATGATTCTTAAGCGTATTCGGTCAGGCGGCCGGGGCGCTATTTTCACCCCGAAAGACTTCCTTGATATGGGATCACGCTACGCCACCGACCAGGCTTTTTCCCGCCTGGTTCGATCCGGCGATTTACAACGTCTGGCCCGAGGCCTCTATTATTACCCCCGAGTCAATGCCAAGCTGGGAATTACGCTGACGCCCGATGTGGATCAGATCGCCCAAGCCGTTGGTCGCCGGACTGGAAGCCGGATGATACCCTCGGGTGCAGCCGCCGCCAATATTTTTGGCCTGTCCACCCAGGTACCCGCCAAATTCGTCTACTTAAGTGATGGGCGATCCCGACATGTCCGCATAGGAAAAAAGATGGAATTGGAGATCAGACACGTGGCCCCGAAGGAACTGCCCCTCGGCAGTCCAACCAGCGCCTTGGTCTTCCAAGCCTTGCGGTACATTGGGAAACCCGCCGTCGACGCGCAGGTTGTAGGTCTACTTAGAGCAGCAATCAGTCCGCGAGATAAAGAATCGCTGTTGAGAGACGCCCGCTACACCACCGACTGGATAGCCGCCATCGTCCGCCAGCTATCACGCCCTGAGGAAAAGTAAGAGGCCGCACATGGATGACTTCGCTAAGCGTTCCCCGGAAGATCGAGCCGATTTGTTCCGTGCCGTGGCGGCCCATCGCGGCTTGAGTCCGTCCATCATCGAGAAGGATTTCTGGGTTTGCTGGACTCTCAAACGGTTGTTTACGCTGAAGCGCCCACCGGCAGGGTTGCTCTTCAAGGGAGGCACCTCGCTGGCCAAGGTCTTCAAGGTCATTGAGCGTTTTTCATAGGATATCGACATATCCGTCAACCGACGTGATTTAGGATTTGGCGACGATTCTGATCCTGCAGCCGCTAAAACCGGCAAGCAGCGACAAAAACAACTGCACGCGCTTACCGTAGCCTGTCGGCAGTTCATCGAAGATTCACTGCTTCCTGAGCTTCGCGGGGCGTTCGAAACCTCACTCGGGCAGGCTGCCGGAAAAACGTGGTCTTTGGATAATGCGGTCGAGGATTCCAATCACCAGACCTTGCTGTTTCACTACCCCAACAGTGATATAGGGGCAACATCCGGTGGTCCCGCCTACATTCATTCCGTTGTCCGTTTGGAAATCGGTGCCCGCTCGGATCATTGGCCGGCGACTGAAGGGACGGTAACACCCTATGCCGCGGAGGATTTTCCGGATCTCTTTCCGTCGCCGGCATGTACTGTGCGTGCTTTGGCCGCCGAGCGCACCTTCTGGGAGAAAGCGACCATCCTACATGCTTGGCACCACGCTCCGACTGATAAGGTTATGTGTGGCCGTCAATCACGCCATTATTATGATTTGGTTTGCATGTATGAGCAGGACGTCGGCCGTAACGCAATGAAAAACACAGAATTGCTGCTTCAAGTTGCCGCACACAAAATCGTTTTCTTCGCATCTGCTGCCGCCCAATATGCAAAAGCCCGCCCCGGTTCACTACGCCTGGTTCCACCGGAAGGGCGACTCGATGAACTGCGGCGCGATTATGAAAACATGCGGGAAATGATTTTTGGTGCTTTTCCTGCCTTCGAGAAAATTATTGCCGCCCTGAATAAAATTGAATCGGCGATCAACAACACGCCACCGTGAATGCGGGCGTGGCAAAATCGTAGCATTTGACCCGGAAACGGCAGGACGGCGAAAAGTGCTCTTCAGCCTTTTCTTGTTTCGGCCTTCCAAGCCACGGATCAAGTTTGGCCCGAATTGCATCAATCAACGAGCCGACAGCGCCCGGCTTCGTCTGTACGAGGTCAATGTCTTCGGAATAGCGAACTCCGGGCGAGAGGAACAGTTTATTTAATGCCGTGCCGCCGCGCAAGGCAAGGAGATTTGATAGATCGCCGTCACCGAATTACTCTACGACCGCACGTGAAAGTACGAGATATTGCTCTACCTGTGCGTCGTCCGGCCACGGCGCTGTGGCCCGCCATGCGATAACGTGGGCTTGCGGGATCAACTTTCAACCTCCACCGACGCGTTGATAAGTAATCACCATCTGCGATTCTCACCGGCGTGATTAAACGGCTGACCCGGCCGCACCGGCTCAAGCCGTTCGGCATGTCGCTTTACTCGCTGGTGAAAGCAATCCGCAAGCCGGCGACACCGTAACGGATCCAAGATTCACGCAAGGCTGTCGCCATGCGCGGCTCCGGAAATAACTTTGCATAAACAGGCATATAAAGTCCGTTTACGCAAACCAATATATCAGCAACTTTGGTTGGCGGCAGGAGTGCGGCCGAGGAATTTGGATTCATCTATTTCATCCAATTACCATCCTTCAACATTTGTTGAAAGCCGCTATGTCAATGAAATATATCCAATGCAACTGCTTTGATTGTTTGGTGAACCTGCCCGCTGACCGCCGCTGCAATACCTGAAATATCGACTGCTCATCCTTTGCGTCCCACCACCGGAAGAGCTGGCGGCTCTGTGATGTTTTGGAAGGTTCTTCAAAGGCTCCCAATGGTCGGGAAAGCGGTGCCACTGGCGTTCCCAGCGGTCCCCAGAATCGCTGTCGGGTTGCGGGAGACAGGACGGGTTGATTCGCGGACAATTTGATGGTCAAAGGCGGCCTTCTCGTATAATCAGACATCCGAATCTACATATGCTCGACGAAACGCTATGTGCAAAACTTCGATGCTTCGGATAGTCAAGCAGCGGCCCCATCGTGTGGCGGCGCGATTCACCTCAAGCGATGCCGAGCCGTTGAAGCAAATCGTTCACGCGCTCGAAGGCATCGCGTGTTCGCAGGTCCCGGGCCTCGTGATCAGTGATCTCCTCAAAATCTGCGCATGACACGGGGCCGACGTGCGTCACCGACTGAAACTTGTCGTGGATTTTGGCCATTCCCTCGGCCAGCAAATTGTTGCGAAGATGCGGCCGAAAGGCCTCCGCCAAAGCTGCATTGCCCCCGCGATAATTGCGCAGACAAAAAACGATATCCCACGCATCCTTGGCCTTCAGGCGGTCCGCCAGTGCCATTCCCTTCATCACCAGAAATGGCACGATCCCCGCCACTTTCACAGAGACGCTGTCTTTCCCGCCGTTAGGCAGCGCCCCCTCGATTTTCACGTCCTCAGCCATCAGAAATGCCAGATCACATCCGCGAGCCTTGCGAGCCTTGATATTTTGGACGGACTGATGGCGGCGCTGTTTTCCGGCACCGCCGTACTCACCAGAGAGTAAATCCACTTGTACTCTGATCGGCCGACCATCCACCATCACCGTGCGAAAGAAGATAAACGGTTGGGACCCGTCCACGTAGCTGTGTTCACGAAGATATTCGAGGATGGTGCGATATTTCTCTTCATCAATCGTGCGGTGATTGACCGCAAGGTCCACATCTGTGCTGCCGATATGCCGCGGTTGCGCTTTACTAAAAAGCAGTTCCGGCACCCAGCCGCCAACCAGGACGATATCGTTGCGGTACTCTCCCAAAATGTGCACCAGCTCCAGCATGACCATATAGGCCGCACGGGTTGCCTGTTGCGAGTAATCGGCGCGGGAGTTCACCATGAAGGTCTGAGAACCTCGCGCAAAAGCGCCGCGGCGGCTTCCTCACCCCGGGCAACATTCCCGTGCAGATCCAAGTAAGCCTGCAGCGGTGAAACGACTTGGATACCGTTGCTTTCTCGGCTATCTATCAGCACGCCTTGATCGTAGGGTTCGATGAGGCTGATATTGCTGCCGCTGGCGACCCGTTTCCAGCCGAATTTCTCGGCTACCGCTTCCATTGGATTATTCACATAGGCTGAAACACGCTGGTACCGCACCGCGGGTGCAAACCGTGCAGCGGCGGAAAAGGCTGTCAACGTGCCCAACGGCTTATCCTTCTGGCTTTTGCCTGCAATCGCACGCTCGATCTCGTCGATTGATGCCATGGCATAGAAATTTCCGACCCTATTACGAGTGAAGCGGTACGCAACTGACCATTCGGCCAGCAGGGCTTCGGGCTGTGCAAGCGAGAAGCCGGAACTTCCCGACTGCAACCATTCCCGGGCACTAAGGAGTTTCTTCACGTTCGAGACCTGCCCTAAACTAACGTCGACAAATTCGGCTAAAGCCGTGACCCTCCAGCATGCGTGGGGATCGAGCATCAGGGCACGCAGAATGCGCTCGGCCTTGGGAGAGTATAGGGATCGCAGGTCGCGCTTTTCGGTAAATGGGTTTGATTGTCCGGTTTTCTCGATGTAGACCTTGCCGAGGCAAAGGCGGCAGTTACCCGCAAAATCCACATAGCCCATGCCCTCGGCTTTGAGAATTTCGGCAGCGGCATCCGATATGAATGGCGCGACAATGATACCGTAGGCGTTCTTGAAAGACGACCGGCGGCGGGCCAGCGCGTTGACGGCTTCGCGGACGATGCGAGGCTGGCCGCTTTTTTTTACATCCAGCAGCAACGTGCGATCGCCTGCGTTCTGGATGCGAAGTTTCCCAATGCGGCCAGTTCGCCCAGTACTGACCGGGACATCCGGCCGCTCCCAGCGCAAAGCGCAAAAAGGGACGTCATCGAAGCACTGGGACACGGCTGCAAAAGCAGAGATCAGGATTTTGGATTCGTTTTCTTTCACTCAAATGCCATCCTTCAACGTTTGCTGAAAGCCACTATACCAGTGAAATGATTCCGATGCAACTCCTTTGTTTGCCCGCTGAGCCTGCCTGTTGACTGCCTCTACAATTGCAGGACCATGACTAAGTTGAGCCGTAGGGCCACTGGTGCCCCAAAAAAGCGGTTGCTCACTCAGGGGAAGCAACCTATACAGGCTCCACTGCTCTGGCAAAGAATATGCAGAGTGACCCAATCTGCCCCGGCGGGGTCAAGATTGAGTTGGGCTCGGAATCGCCAGCGGCGCCGTGCCCTTTCCGCGCCCTTTCCATGCCGTCGCAAGTTCAGGCAAAACAGGTATACTCTACAATCAGTTGTGCCTGTATTTGGTCTATTAATGTTGTATGAACTACTGCGATCCAGTGTCAGCCAATGGGCAACAACCCAAGCGGCAATCGGCGAATTGCCTGACCACGTCGCCAATCTTGCCATCGCCTCATGCCCGGATATCACCCACATTGCCATCCCCGGCGGCAAAAGTGTCTCTTGGCGGGGGCCGGATGGGAGGATCGAATGCGATCGTGGCAACGCTTTTGTGCCGGCAGGTATCTCACATTGGGAGCTGAGCACAAGGAAAAATCCCCGAGAAAAGGCTGAAGCCGACTTCAAGGAGCGTTTGAAGAGTATCCCAATTGAACAAAGGCTCGGCCAGACATTTGTTTTTGCCACGCCCCATGCGTGGCCCAGTGCCGACGAATGGCGCAACGGCAAGCAGCAGATGAAGCAGTGGAAGGATGTTAAGACCATTTCAATTGATCAGCTCGTGGGCTGGCTATCCCTTGCCCCTTGGGTAGCCGCGTCATTCAATTGGGGCGGCGCTGCCGAAGGCCTGAGATCGTTAGACCAAATCTGGCGGGAATACGCAATCGGTGGCAAATTGGACGGTGATTTCGTGATTGCAGATCGTACCAATTGCGCGGATTCGATTATGCAATGGTTGCAAGGCGACAGCGATCCGAAAGTATTGCGAATATACGGAAAGTCGTATAAGGAGATATGCCGTTTCCTTGCCGCCTCCGTCGCCCGGATGTCCTCTCCAAGGCGGGAAATGTATTTCCAGCGAACCGTCGGTCTGGAGCATGAAAAAGCGGCTCGGTGGCTGCCTGGAATGAACAGCGAGTGCGTTGTCGTCGTCAGCGAAGGCGACGCTGTCCCACACTGCACCGGCATAGCAAATCGGGGCGGGTGCCGCATGATTATCTGCTGTGTCCGTGATGCGCCGCAGTTTTTCCCAGCCGGCCCCAGTTTCGATTTGGTCAGGTTGATTCCGCCAGCGCCGGGTTCGCTTGTCACACAGGTGATGCGGCACGACTACCCGCCAGCCGAAGCTGCTCGACTCTGTGAGGTGTGTGCCTTTGATTACGTTAAAATTCGGAATGAGATGTTTTGTTGCTAATCTGCTATAGGTGCAAAGATGTTATTTTCAATCACAGCCGACCAGCTAAGCCAGTGGTTCAAACCGACGAGCCGGAGGGCGCAGGAATTACTTCCGGGGTTGATTTCCAGGCTTATCAATGCAACCGCAGCCGTTCAAGGTTTCCGGTTCCCTGAGGGAGACGCCATCAGACTGCACGGACCCGACGGCCGAACTCACGTAAAGACAGGGAATCAGTTCGTGCCGGACGGAAGTGCGCTCTGGGAAATGGGGACCGGCGAAGGTGTCGGGAAGAAGGTAGGTAAAGACTTCGCGAAGCGTTCCCGCGCTGTCGCCGATGCGACAAGCGATGCCTATGTCGCTGTCACACCGCACATATGGGAAGATAAGGCCGCGTGGATTGCCAAGAAAAAAAGAGCGGAAAGTGGCGCGAAGTACGCGCCATTGATGCCGTTGACCTTCAGGCGTGGCTGGACTTGGCACCTGCGGTAAAACGATGGCTAATGGCGCAAATGGGAGTTCCGGTTACCGGCCTCCGCGACATCGAGCTTTATTGGAAGGAGCTAGAGGCACAATATGGCCAGACCAGGATCCCGCCGGAGTTGATAATCGGTGGCCGAGCCACTTCCGCAAAAGAAATTTGTGAAAGTCTGGCCGCAGGCCGACGCCTCATCGCCATCCAAGGCGAATCACCCGAAGAAGCCTGCAATTTCATTGCGGCCGTAGTTCGCCAGACGACAGGCTCGAATGGAGAGTTGCTCAAAAATCGCACCATCTTTCTCGATACACCCGAGGCGGCGGAGTGGATTTCTGGGCTGCAATCCGAACATGTGATTGTCCCGACAACCGTTGAGTCACGCAGACGGGCGTTTGCGCTACCGCTGTCTCCGGTGTGTATCATCGATCTGCGCGATCGTCACAGCCCGGGGCGACAACCTAATCCCGCGCCAATTCTGCTGGGCGACATCCATCTACTGGATGCCCACGCTGCCCTAGAGTCGGCAGAAATTCCACCACCAGCCGCCAAACGGATTGCTCACCAGAGCAGGGGCAGCCTAACTGCCCTTCTTTGGGGACTTTCGCTGGGCTCGGATGAAACAATGCCTTGGTGCAAAGACCACGCCGCTGTAGACCTACTGCCACTGCTGCTCGTTGGCCGGTGGGATACAGCTAATGCCGACGACCGGGCCGTCGTTGCAAGATTAGCGGCAACAACTTATGAGGAAGCCGAAAAAATTGCTTCCAATTGGGAAGGCGCTTCGGGGCCAATGATACGACGCGGCAACATCTGGGATTGGAAAGCTCTCGATTTTGCGTGGAAGGAGCTTGCCCCAAAATTGTCCCAAAACTTACTCGGGAGGTTTCGTGATGAAGCGATTAAGGTTCTCGGCATGGCCGATCCGGCGGTCAAACTCCCAGCAGGCAAGCGGCGGGCGGCACCCATCTACGGTGTTACACATCCGTACTCGGAGCAGCTTCGGTCCGGCTTGGTAACCTCCCTGATCCAACTCGCGCTGCACGATAAAGAGATTCCCACGGGCCTTGGCCAAGCTAGCGTAGACCGACTGGTCAGCGACCTGCTTTCCCCCACAAAACTGCCTCGCGCGGATGCGTGGTGCTCATTGGCATATTGGCTCCCAGATTTAGCCGAGGCCTCGCCGGAGTCATTCCTGAAATGCGCCGAAGATCTATTAAAGGACAGCGCGGCAGTACCAGAACTATTTGAGGAATCGGGCCTGCTTGGTGGCCACAGCGCGCATACCTATCTTCTGTGGGCCCTCGAACGATTGGCGTGGCCTCAACAGTACTTTTTCCGGGTCATCCGTGTTTTGGCCCGGCTTTCCGAATTGGATGCGGGCGGAACGACCGCCAATCGTCCAGCGAACACATTAAGCGACATTTTTCTTCCGGCTCGCCCCCGCACAAATATTGACGATGCAGGCCGGTTTAACGCAATCTGCAGCCTTTACAACAGCTTTTCGGAGGTAACCTGGGGGGTTGGCCCTAAGCCTCATGCGACGCACTACCCAAGGTGGCTTGGTAATGAATACAGCAGAGCCGCGTTGGCGGGAAAGCTGGAGCGCCAACGGTGCTGGCACGTCAGGTTCGAAAAGATCCCTCCAGGAGATTGCCAATTTCGCAGGCAAATTGCTCTCGAAGATGCTGGAATGGGCCGGCAACAGCGCGGTCCGATGGAAAGAATTATTGGAATTGGTGCCCCATTTGATCCATTTAGCACCGGAAATGATTACAGAGGTCGTGAAACACATGCGCTCCGCAGCCACCACGATTAGCAGTAATGAGGACAAGGAAAAACTCGCCGACGAAATCCGAAAACTAATTAGCCGCCACCGGCAGTTTCCAAATCAAAGCTGCGCGCTGCCCGCTGGTATAATCAGCGAACTAGAGGCGCTACAGAACCATTTACAATCGCCGGATCCGAAGGATCGCTTCAAATGGCTGTTTACCGCTTGGCCAGAACTTCCGCAGCCATTCGTCCCAAACATGGAAGCGCGCGAGATCCAGCTTAAACTCCTGAGGGCCGACGCGATCGGGGAGGTCTTAAGAGCCCAAGGCGTCGAGGGCGTCTTTGAGTTTGCGGAAATGGTTGACCGCCCGGAGGAGGTCGGGATCTCGCTGGCAGGGTTGCCCGATGTGGGAAGCCTTGATCCAAAAGTGCTTAAGGTCGCCCTCGGTCAGAAATTATCCCAAGAGGGCATTCCCCCGGTGCTTCGTCTTGGCCTGGGCTACGTCTCAAAGCGCTATTGCGACGGGAACCGGGAATGGCTCGACGAAATTCTTGAATGCGGCTCGGTATCTTGGAATTGTAACGCATATTTCAATTTGGCATGCGGATTGCCTTATGAAGCGGAAACATGGGACCGAATGCCCCAATGGCATGCCGACCTCGCCAAGCAATATTGGCAAAGGGTGCCACTGCAACTTCTCGCTAAGCCGGACCGCGACCTTGGCCGGGCCTGTAGAGAATTGGTCGGAGCTGGGCGACTCGCGAGGGCCGCTGATCTGGCCAGCCTTTACGCCCGCGTGCAGGACGGTCCAAAGGGGAATCGAATACCGGCCAATTTTGATCCTGATTTCGTTGTACAGTTACTCCGCGACTTGGCCCATCACGATCCGAAGAACGAGTGGTTTCCCCTTCCGCCCGGATTACCTGCTTCTGCCATCGACCGCCTGCTCGGGTGCCTGGAAGAGGCAGGCGTTGAAACACAAGTATTGGCAGAAATAGAATGGCAGTGGTTTTCGGTGGTCCATAGGCCTGGAACTCGTGAGGCTCGCTCGTTGAAAAGGCTCATGGCCGAATCACCTCAATGCTTTATTGACATTTTGAAGCTGGCCTTCCATGCGCACAGCGAAGCCAACAGAATGCCTCTTGACGAAAACGGCCAGCAAATCGCCAGCGCCGTCTTTCATCTTCTGCAGAACTGGGATCAGCCCCCAGGCCTTGTTGATGCTTGCAAAACGACGCAGGGACAAAATAAGACTTCGTATCCATTCTCCAGCGGCGGCTTCAATGGGGACACTTTCGCCGCCTGGGTGAAGGAGGCCAGACGACTCGCCGCCGATGCTGACCGGGCCGGGGTTGCGGACTTTCAGATCGGCATGGTCCTCGCGTGGAGTCCCAAAGACAGTGACGGAACATGGCCATGCAAACCGGTACGCGACTTACTTGAACAAGATGATGCAGCCGAGATCCGAAAAGGGATTTCCGGCGGAATGTTGAACCGCCGCGGATATCACATTATCGACGGCGGAAAATGCGAGGAAAGGCTTGCTGTTCAGTTTACGGAAATGGCTGATCGACTGCGAGCGCAATGGCCAGCTACTGCGACTGTCTTGGATAGAATTGCGCATTTCTACCAAGCCGACGCCAAGAGTCAAAGGGATATACTAAAATTCGAGGAATTTGACGCCCAAGCCTGATCAGCAAAGCAATAAAGGCGGCAATCTCACAGATTGAATCTGTAAGGGGCAGGGCACGCTCCCGGGTTTTCCCGCGTGCGCCAACCGTTTCAAGGAGGCCCGGGGGTTACCGTTGTGTTATTGCGGAGTATGGGGCACCGACTCCTGGGAAGTTTGCACGCGATTGAAAGCGGGCGATGGGACTCGAACCCACAACAGCCAGCTTGGAAGGCTGGCAGAACGGGACGAGAACTTGGGAAAAACAGTGGATTTGCAAACAGCGCAACCACCGGCGCAACCATACTTTGTGCCCGATTCGGATTTGTCAGCAATAATCGAAAATTGGAATTTGCTGGGACCGTCAATCAAGTTGGCGATAAGGGCGTTGGTGCGGCTTGCACTGGAGTCGGAAAGAAAATAATGAATGGCCCAATGATGACGGGATTGTTTTGCAAGTGATCGGATTTTTGTTTTCTTATGACATTGCAGGCTGTCGCAATGCCAAACGCCACAAAAACGCCACAAAGTTTGGCGGGAGCATCTCACGATTTCAACGATGCTCATTTCCTTGCGGTCTGCCAGTTCGCAGAGCAGCCACACGCCGCCACTTGTCTCTTAGGCTCCAACACCTTCATTACTTCCGCCGCCGCTGGGATAGCTTTACCGGTCGCAAGGACCTTTACCGGGGCGAGACTTGCACTCGCTGGAGCACTTTGTCTTTGCACGGCGCACCTGGCCCACCACAAAATTCCGACATCATTTTATGATGAACAACGGCGGCCATATCTCGCCCCCGGTACTCTCTGTACAGAGATGGAACAGGATTCCGAGGCCGATCACGAACCCCAAGAGCGCAGCGGCGAAGAACCATCGCCTCCGTGCAGTATCCAGCCCTGTCCGAATTGACAGCGCAGCGAAAGATGTGGCACATCCAATTGTTGCCCCGGACAGCCATAAAATTAGCGGAAGCATTAATGAGTCACTGGCGGTACCCTTGGAAAATTTCCAGGAACCAGCTATCCATGTCGTAACCATCAATGCGAGATAAGCTAACACGCTAAGAGGAATCGCCGCAGGCCTGAGGCGGCGGGGCTTTTCTGGGCTGGTTTGGCATGCACCTCTGCAGGCACGGCTGGCCATCACTGCAGTGGCGCACGGGGGCAGTAGAAGCACAACGGCCGTGAGGAACGTAGCTGCCACCACGAAGGCGATCTCAAGCGGCAGTGACAGAACCGAGCGGTACGTAAAACGGCGAGCCATCGCCGGAACTATCATGGTGGCGAGCACGAAGCCGGACATCCACACGGAATCGGCGACAGCCACACCGAGAGTGATTGTTGAAACCGCACGAAACGCTGCCCGCCGTCCCGTCGTAAGTGCCGGATCGGTATACGCCCGCCACGCCGATAGGACAGAGAACAGCGGCTGGCTCATCACCATAAGGGCAGTATAGAACTGCCCACGTTCGCTGCCCCAAGCCTCGTAACCGCCGAGTACACCGGACGACGCAAACATACAGAACACGACACTTAGCGTCAACGGTATTAGCATTGCCGACGTTAGCACGCCGACTATATCCGTTGCAAGCGGCCCCATCCTCGAGAATATCATTCGCACCTTCAAATTCCATCCAAATATTGAGGTTGGCCCTTCGCACCTACAGCGTGATTTCGTGTCCAGCCTTCCGACAATGAATGCTTTACGTAGCGTTGCCCCGCTCACCACGGGGGGCTTGGCGGATGGCTCTGGCCTAGACAGTCCGCCGGCAATATTCATTCCCTAGAGATTAGGGCGGTGGTGGCGGCGGAAGATTCAGTAATTTGGTACCGCTTGGCAATTGCCCGTCCAAGTATTCATTCAGCAAGTTATTCCACATATTATTCGGGATCGGCGGCTCCCAACTCCATGAGGGCCAAAGGAGGATATTACCAGTGGGAATTCCGCCGGCGTTCAGCGCATTCTGTACCAGATCAGCGCAGTTTGTGCTATTCCAATGATAGGGCTGGTTCCAAATTCCATTTGCATCCTTTTTCATTGCCGCATCCCGATTGTAAGGCTCGGGGATTCGCATGGCGTCGGGGTACCTCTGCCTGTGCGTGCCACCCTCCGATTTCGATTTCGCGTTCCAAAACGATTGGAGATTGGGGTACCATTTCCGGACATTTCCAGAGGGGGAGCCGTTGTGAGGCGCGTTCTTGCTATAGTACCACCAACCGCTGGTGTTGTTGCCAACCATCACTGCCGCATGGCCATAAGCGTGGCCGAGGATATTTGCTTCTCCGGGTGAAATAAGCACCACCGCGTCCAATCCCGCTGGATCCACCGCATTCACCGGATTGGATTCAACAAACTGATAGGTATTCGCCCCGTTAATGTAACCTGCGGGGTCTTGATTGATCCATCGGCCGAGGGTCGGCGAATAGTTGCGATTTCTTGCATAATACAAGCCAGTCACCGAATCCAACGTCATGCCTTGGTAGAGATTACTTACAGTGGGCTGCGTACCCGCAGGCGGCGTGCTCCAATCTGCGTTCAATACGGTAATCGTGCCATACGGACTATATACATATCTCTGTACGACCTGCCAATTGGCGCTGACGAGGCCCACAATGGCGGTAGTGTTCCAGTTGGCATCTTGCAGGAAATAAACACGGGAACTTGGTTGGATTACTCCGGCGGAATACGTATCGCGCAGAACTGCCGCATTGATGTACGCGGCAGACCAGACCGTCTGGCTGGTCACGTTGCTGTTGGCCGTGCCGTTGGTCCGGGTTTCAATGGCCTGCCATTGGGAATCGTAATAGATGTAGTTAATCTCACCGGCAGGAATGCCGGTGCCACCTTGCGGGTATGCTTCGGTGACTCTGTACCCCATCGCGCTATATGTGTACTGAGCGACAACGGCGCCACTGGAATTGGACACCGACACCAACTGATTCCAGGCGTTGTAGGTGTACCTGTTGCCGCTCTGATCGGAAATCATATTTCCGTTCGGGTCGTAGGTCGGCGAAACACTGCCGCTGATGCTGGTAATCTGATTTTGGGCATTGGCGGTTTGGGTTTGGGTTGTGCCGTTGGAGGTGTACGAACTCCAGTTGCCTTGGCTGTCCAAGGTCCAGCTTTGAGTCGGGGAACCGGGCTGAGTGTAGCTGCTTAATCTATTCAACGGATCATACGTGAAGTACTGTGAATAGGCGTTATCCATCCGGTTGTAGGCACCGGTGCTGTTCGAATTGGCGTCATAACTGTAAATGACATCTTGGATGAAGGCACCGGTGCTGGAGTTAATCCAATTCTGGTTGACGATCCGACCGAATTGATCCAAGCCGGGATATTCCGGGCCACCGAAGCCGCTGCTGTTGACGAATGTCAGATTGATATTCGTCTGCGGATGATTTCTTGCGACGATGGTACTCAAGCCAGGATAGCTGTATTGCTCCAGCACCTGGCCAGCTTCGCCTGAATTTGCACCGTCACTGATAGAATCCAATCGGCCGATGGCATTATCCAGGGTGCCATTCAGGTTGGCACCTGAATAGTTGTAATCAATTGTTCTGCCGTTGGGATAGACCATGCTTGCCAACCTTGAACCGTTGCTTGCACTGGTGTAAGTATACTGCACAAACGGCGTCGTGGAAACATCCACTGCGCCGAGGAGTTTTCCCGGTTTCTCTGCAACAGCCGCCATCTTTGTTCCAGCCTTATTCGCTCTACTGCTCAACTTTCTCCTGCTCGCCTGTTCTATTGGGCGGGAGCCCAATCCGCTCTACTGCTCAACTCTCTAAATTCACCTGATCTCGGCGAAGCCGCGGCTTGATACTGGAACGCCAACTGGCCCAAGCCGTTATAGATATTTTCCACCTGATTGACGATAGTGTCGGCGTTCATTTCCACAGATTCAAGAGGCCCTCGACGCGCCCGGCGAACCCGAGTTTATGGCACGCGAGAACAAGTGCCTGGGCGCAGCGGGTATTGTATTCTTCCGGCCATCCCCCGGGCGGCCAACGTGCGTCAATCATGCCGTTGAGCGCGATTATTCGCGCGGTAAACCAATCACCGGATTTAACAGATTTTTCCAGGGCTTGTTCCCAAGCGGTGCCATCTGCCGCCGCCCCGGACGCAAAAACTTCCCCGATGATCGGTGACAAGGAGACCAACTTATAAAGATCAGCATTACGGAGCAGGAAGTCGGCCACCACTGCCAGGTCCGTATGCCAAGCACATGGCACCAGATTATGCGCCGGCCACATCCGCCCCCATTCCCTCTCCGCCACATGCGTGAAGTGACGAGTTGCCACGTCGGGCCGCCCTCTTGCCGCCTCCAACGCGCCGAGACACCAGTGGGCATTCAAAAATCGCGGGTCGCCAGCTAGCACCTCACGTAATATTTCAATGGCCTTGCCGACATTCGCGTGTTGCCGGGCGTCATCGGCCTCGGCCGCATGAATAACGGAAACAATGCCCCGTATTCCACACGCGTTCCGTAGGTCCGTTACGCACGACGCTTCCCCGCCATCCATAAACTCCTTTACCAGATCATCTCGCTTGTCCGGGACCACCCCGGGTATCTCGGCCATTCGCCGGCTCTCGTCAAGCAGCGCGGAGGCACGCGCCGGATCTGAATCCTCGAAGCTCGCGCGATAAAGATCAACCATGATTGTCCGCAATACCGCGCTGAAGTCCCGGCCCAGTGAAGTCAACTTCGCCGTCTCACCGTCGAACCAATCCCAAAAATACCCTTCTCCCTGCACCAGCGGCGCACGCAGGCAAATTGCACAGCCGTCGTATCGATTCTGTATTACTGGAATCAATTCCGGCCAAAGAACGCCCGGCTTCCGCATAACGATATCATCGGGATCAAGAATCTCATATTCATCCGTAAGCGTTAATGCCCCCGATTTCTCAACCCGTGCGCGCAGCGTCAAGAAGTCCTCTGGAAGCTGGATTTGGTACCGTGATTCAAGTTGCTCGAATGGCGACATTTCAGATCCCTTCTATAGAACCTAAACACTCGCGTGCCCCCGGTGCGCCGCTGCGAAATACAACGGGCCGGGGGAAGTGCGATAAATACGCAGCGAGTTGCTCATCCAAACATCATGCGGTGGGGGGCGGCGCTCCCGCATTGATCGGTTGGGGCACCAAATCTCGAAGGATGTCGACGGGGAGAACGATAAACATCGGAATGTTCTCCGTGCCCTCCGTAAACCTCTTCAGAAAGTCGCCAAGCTTATCCAGAAAACTGGGCGTGGTCGTAATGCCTTTTAGGAACCACTTTATGATCTTGTTGTTGGAACTGCGGATGGCCTTGACCAGATTTTTCGCCTCCTGCGTCGTCATCTCGGTTGGGCATATCCCGTGATCCGCAAGATATTTTTCGATTGCAGCCCTCACTGCGTTGTTATAGGCGAAGTGCTGCTTGGTGAAGTTCACATGGTAGGGAGCGTCCAACGTCGCTTCCTTGAAGACTCTAACGGCGGCCTGGCTGAAAGGTATCCGAGTGTCGTTATCCAAGTCATACAGACCCTGCGGGATGATGTGGTGCATCTGTAACCCCCAAGGATCCACCGCGTTCACGGGGTTAGATTCCACAAACTGATACGTATTGGCCCCATTGATATACCCCGCGGGGTCTTGATTGATCCAGCGGCCAAGGGTAGGATCGTAATTTCTGTTGCGGGCGTTGCGCTCAATGACCAATGAGCACTGATCAATGGGCAGATCATCGAGAAACTGTAACCCCTGGCCTGCGTCCGGCATCTCGCATTCAGCGGCCCAGCGCTTCCAAAGTATTCTAACTCCTAACTCCTGAATCCTGGATGCTCGCCCGGCTCCTGTACCCCGTAACCTCCGTAGTGTGCCTTTGTGGTGAAATTTTTCGTTCAGCGCGACCATTTGTCACCCCAACCGCTTTGATCATTGATCAGTGTTCCGTGGCCATTCTAATCGGTTCCTGCACGCTACTTGCGGTCAACAGCGGGCGATGGGACTCGAACCCACAACAGCCAGCTTGGAAGGCTGGCACTCTGCCATTGAGTTACACCCGCGATACGTCGTGGATTATAACAATAAAAATGGAAAACGCACCAGCGCTCAATCAGCCCGTCCAGCGATAGTCGGGGCTTTGCGGTGCCCAGTTCAAGGCTAAGAAAAAGGCGGTGTCCAGTTCCAGGGCGGTGA
>JAJZGH010000086.1 GCA_021798635.1 Planctomycetota bacterium
ATGCGTGAATTTATTTCTGTTCCAAAAAACCCAACCGGTGCGATGCGGAAACATCATGCAACGCCCCCGGGAATGTCGACCACTATAGCATGAATCATCAGCTCAATAAGCGCAAATATTTTTCCGTTTTGAGCAACGCATGGGGCGTCTTGGCCTATTTTTGGCTATTTCCGGCCAACGGTATTATAAATGCAATCGACATATTGGCGCGGAGTGGTTAATTTGGTGCTTTCGATTTTAGAGTTCGTCCGAGGTCAACAGGAATGGATATAAGCGAACGCCGCATCGCCCTTTTGTTTAATATGCGAACTGCGATTCAACGCGATGTGCTGCGGGGAATTTCTCGCTTTGCGGTGGGACTTCCGCATTGGCACTGGCGTGGTGCGCTGCCAGTGGATTCTGTTCACGAGGCGCTTGCGGCATGGAAGCCGGACGGCATTATCGGGTCGATCGAAAACCCGGACCTCGTGAAATTTGTTAAGGGGATGGGGGTTCCAGCGGTTGATATGAGCAACTGCCTTGAATATCCTCACTGCGCACGCGTCAGCGTGGATGATGACAAGATCGGACGAGCTGCGGCGGAATATCTGATGGGGCAGGGATTCAAATCATTTGGGTACGTTGACGGTGCCAACCTCTGGTTCTCTGAAGTGAGGGGGAGGTCTTTTGCTTCGGCATTGCAGAAAGCGGGGTTTTCATGCCAGACCATCCAGATTTCCGATGCGGAAAAAGCGGCCCGCCCATCTCCATTTTGGGTCACGGATAACAGGTGCTTGAAAGCATGGCTGCGCAAATTGCCAAAACCGGTGGCGGTTTTTGCCAGTTGCGATCTTTTCGCGATGATTGTGCTTTTATGCTGCAATGAAGCGGGCATTACCGTGCCGGATAGTGCGGCGGTTTTAGGCGTGGATAATGATGAAGTCCTCTGCGCGTTAGCGCGTCCGTCGTTATCGAGCATCGCGCAACCGGCCGAGGAAATTGGATTCGCGGCTGCGGAACTTCTGGAAAAAATGATGCGAGGCGAAGCACCCATGGAAAGTCATCGCCTATTTTCGCCGGGAGTCGTGGTCACGCGGGCATCCACAGATATATTAAGCATCGACGACCCCGATGTTCGCAATGCTGTTCTTTTCATCCGCGACAACATTCGCAAACCCATCAGCGTTGCGCATGTAACTCAGGAAGTGGCAATTTCGCGACGGCGGCTCGAGCAGAAATTCCGCAAGTCTCTGGGGTCAACGCCTCAAGAAGAAATCCGCCGTGCCCGCGTGGAACTGGCCAAGCAGTTGCTTTTGCAAACAGACATGGCCATGCCAATGATCGCATCGCGTGCGGGTTTCGCTAACGCCGCCCGGCTTTCGATATTATTTCGGCGTTACGTGGGCACAACCCCCCGAGAATACCGCCGCAGAATAAATGGTTGATCTCGTCCATCCCTTCCGTGGTATGCCCTAAAGCAATATGGTTTACTTAAGCTGGAGTTTAGGCCAATAAATGGGATTTTCGGAAGAGAACTCCCTTGATAGTATTGCGTTTGATGAGTTTTCGGGATGTTTTTATCGGCAATGCGTACCCATGTAAATAATACTGGTATGCTGTCATACTGGTATGCTTGACAATATATTAGTTATATGATGTGTGCATGTATATGGAACATGTTCCAAATCGTAATTCCCGCCCCACCACGTTCGTGGGAGGATCGTCACGCGAAGGCCCCATCGTCCATAAACGCACCGTGGCCAATATTTCCCATTGGCCCCATGCCAAGATTGAGGCCCTGCGGTGCCTTCTGCGCGATGAACCAGTGACGGGCTGTATTGCATTCGCACCAGTGAAGCCCAAGAGGCGTGGCTGGCACCGGATGTGGTGCAGGGCTATAAAGACATTGAAAATGTGGGGAAAGCCTTCCGTTGCCTCAAGCAGGTGGATTTGAAGGTGCGGCCGTTCTTTCTACGTAATACCGATCACGTCAAGGCCCACATCTTCCTATGTACTGGCCTATTACCTGAAATGGCACATGCGGCAGAAGCTGGGGGAATTGCTGTATGCCGATGAGGAAACCACCACCAACCATTCCGGCTCGCCCACCTCCTACCGCGTGAACGGTTGCAAAAAAACCTTCGTTTGGAGGCCTTTATGTTAGCTCCAACGCCGCCGATCCTTTTTAGGCTGGCGCGGAGGTCGAACTTAACGCACGAAGCCAATTGAACGTATCTTGACCCACGCACCGCTTTGGCCCGCGAGCACCGGATCAAGCCGCAACTGCGCCATGGCACCGTGATACGCTTTATTACCCGCCAGACGGATTACGTAACGATGATAAAGGCCGTCCCCATTAATAGGAAATACCACACGGGAGTGGGGTGAAAATACTGGGTCCCTAAAGCCGCGCCACCATACCGCACCGGCTTTTGCCGTGGTCTTGAATGCGGCATCAATATACAGCACAGGCGCTTTCTCAGCCCACCAGAACACTGGAGGCCCCATCAATTCTGGATGTCTGTCGGCCAGCGATACATTCAGGCAACCCTTGATGGGCCAACCACTGTCGTGCGCGTCGATGTAATACCAATGCTGGCGATCGCGAGTGAACGTCCATTCCGGCGGGCCGGGGCGAGGTGCATGCCTGTACACCCACGACCGAATCTGTCCCACCGAGCCGACAATCAGTACATAGTGATATCGGTATACAATATTATGATCCATGATGTCATAGAAATTCGGCGCGATGTAGCCCGTCTGACTATCGGCGGGGCCGCCAGTGCCGCGATTGGCTCCGAAAAAACCACCGGAGAATTTATAGTCACCAGGTGCCCAGATGCCCAAACCGAACCCCGCTCTGTTGACCAAAGCCGCCCAGTTTTCCGTGGCATTAAATGGAATCCACGGATCGCCCTTCCGTTTGCCGGCGAATACCTGCATCTTCCTTGCCAGAACTGAGGGTGGGTCCAGCACTGTAACGGCCGCGTCTGTATAGGGTTTCCTTCCGGTGTACGCGACCAGCCGCCATAATTTACCGACGGTGTAAATCGCCGGACATTCCTGAGGATGGGCCGGATATTGCGTTAAATCCTTCCTGAAGACCACCATGCGGCAGTGTATATGCACGGTATCGCCGTGCAAGATAATGCGCGTTTGAAAGGTACATCGCGCTGGTACGTTATCCAAGGGCCAGATCATGGGAATGCATCGTACCACCAGACTACGGCCATTATTCCTAAAATAAACAACCCTGGAGGGATTCTTAAACGCATCCCCGGCTTGCACCGGATTCCAGCCCAGCCCCCGCCAGGCTGAAGCGATTGTCTTGCCCGGCGGAATGTAAGGGTTCGGGCCGGAATAGTCCGACATTTGAATTTCGCGTCCCAGATCAAAGTGATTGATCAGATTCATCTTGCCCCCGGATTGAGCCAGATAGGTTATCGCCCCCCCCATGGCCAAGTTCACTCCCACTCGGAGTTGGCCATTATCCAAGTAACTCATCTGCGGCGCGGGCAGGCTTTTTCCTTTACAGGCGACAACTGCGACCACGCATAAGGCCACAACCGCCATAAACGTAAAAAGCAGCGGTCTGTGAATTCTTACCACCATATTTACTCCATCAGAACATCAATGAACATTGGCACTGTGAGACCGGCCCCGCCATGATTAAAGGGTGTAAAACTTTTTCGGCCAATGTGTCCGTAACCCAGCGCTCACCTATCGCACGGACGGTTCGCCATCAAAACCGAATTTTGCGTGTAACGCAATTCATACATTACGCTTCCGCCCGACCAGCACCAGCGCCATGCTGTCGATGGCGAACATGCCCAGCGTGGCCGGTTCCGGCACCGCAGTTACCGCCATGGATACATTTGACACATCGACAGTATCATCTATTCCTGCCGGGCTGGTGTTGAGGAACTCAATGTTGGTCGATCCTGAAATCGCGGTGAAATTCATGAAAAAAGGGGTGAAACCCGTATCGGTTATGGTTGGCGTCAGGGTGATTATCTGACTGCCATTGGTCGCGTTCGTGAGAATCACCTCCAGCATAGCAGTCGTGTCGCTGCTCCGTTGCGCCGCATCGAACGCCATCGTGTACGACTGGCCGACAGTGGTGGCTGCAGTCTGGGCGACGAATGCTCCCTTCCCTTGAAGGAAGCTGAAATCGCTTACGCCAGCGGTGCTCTTTGGCGCAAAGGGCTGGTAACCGCTGCTACCAAAGAACCCCGTGTCCGGCCCGTTGATGCCGGTGTTCCCACCGCTTGAGGTCCATCCCATGGGTGCCCCCGGGCTTCCTCCCTGCGAATACCCCGGCGATTTGGTATATACTGCGGCATTGGTGGCAAATGCGCCATTGTTGATAAGGCTTGTTGTGATTGTAGAGACCGCCGGCAACTGGCTGGAGATCAACGAGGGGCCATTTTGCGGGGTGCTTACCGCTACCGAGAACTGGCTCGACAAAATGGTGCCGGGGTTGACGGTTAGCCCATATTCCACCACGTTCGTTTTACCCAGCGGCAGTGCGTCGGAAACGGCGGCACCGGGAAAAGTGCCGTAGGTTTCAGGCAGACCCGCCGGAGTGGTATAGAAAATCCCAAGGTTATTAGTAGTATCAACGTTGCCAATCCACCCATTTGAGGTGATCCCAGGTTGCGGCCAAGTTGGAGACCCGGTGACCGTTTGCGGCGAGCCGTTTGAGGCCGGGTACATAAAGGCGTTGGTGCGATCCGAGTAGAGTGTGGGAACCTCGGTATTGACACTGTATGTCCCCGGCTGGTAGTCGTAGCAGGTGTAATGAAAATTGGCAACCCCCTGGGAATTGATATTCACGTCCTCCACGTAAACCCAGTCGGTGGGATTGCCCGTGTCATAATCCAGAGGCGTGATGACCGCCTTGAATTGATTGGCGCTGGCCGACCAACTCGTGACCGGACTGCCGGTTTCGGGAATCGCGATGCCATTGGGATGCTGATAATAGGCTTGGTGGCCGCCCGCCCCGGCCTGGGTGGGGTTAATCATCAATTGGTTACTACCGCCAATATTTTGATAGAGAAACTGATCCATTTGCAACTCCCGGCCCACATCGTGACTGTCCACGATATTCAATCCGTTGGCCACGCTGGTATTGGCAATGCCAGTTACCACCGCGCCCCAGGAAAGGTTAAACGTCACCGAGAGGCCGCCGTTGGAAATAGTAACATCGTTGCTTGCTGCCCCCGCTGGCAAGGCAGATACACCCACTGCGCACGCGACCGCCGCTACGGCCACAGCACGAACGATAATGTGTGAATCGCTTGGTTTCATTTTATAAAACACAATAATTACCCTGTCTCTTAAGCAATCGGCAGGAACAACATACGTATAATTTGTAAATATTTGCCACGGTCATCATTGTCCATTTACTTCAAGTTTCTGAAGGTTGAACGTCGGCATCATGTTCCAGCCGGGCCCGCTGGTAGCAATCATGCCTCCGAAACGCGTATTGATGGTGGTTGGCAGTTGATCGTCACGATACTCGCCAACAGAGCCATCCAGCATGCAGACATTCACATCGCCGACCTGATCGGTAATTCCGGCGGTGGATGGGCGGTTATGCCGACCATATACGAACAGGTTGGCCACCGGGTTTGCATAGGGTCCTGATCCCGACATTGATCCGTAATTATACTCACAATACCACATACCATCATAAATAAAACATAGTTGCGAGGGATCATCGACCTTGTTCATCTTATATCCCGATGAAACCTGTCCACCGGGGACCTGGTTCTGATCGACCAGCACAAACGATGGATTGGCGTTGGCGTAGTAACCGCCGCTTACATTAAAGTTCCAAGGCGGTGGATTCAAGGGATTAAGAAAATAGAACCCCGCATTCATGCCGTAAGACCAATCTATGGTCATCTGCGGCAATCCCAACACGCTGACCTGCGTTTGTTGCCGTAGTGTGCCGTCACCGGTCCAATACATCGGTGAAGTTCCCCTGTGCCCGATGAGATTACCATTACCATCCACTCGGGATACGTCCGACACCGGTAATGCCGGATCGACAAACATGGTGGATTCGGCCGCACCAGCTGTCAGATTGTTCCCCGGACTTGGCACAATGCCCGCTTTGATCATGATTGCCGGCCACGGATCAGTCCCAGCATCCGTCCGGGTATAGGCGTAACCAGCCGGCAGAATCGCATCCTCATATTCCTGCGCGTACTCCTGCACGCCGGTGCCGATCTGCCGCAGGTTGGATTCACAAATCGTCGCCAAGGCCAATGAACGAGCTTTGGCCAGCGCTGGCAACAGCAGGGAGATCAGCAGGGCAATGATAGAAATGACCACGAGCAGTTCCACGAGCGTAAAACCGTGTAGAGGCTGGCGGAAACGGTTAAACTTTCCTCCCGGCTCGCCGGGATGCAAAACCGATCTCCCCGATCTTTCCCGGCGCGCCGGGAGACGGTTCCCGCATAATTCGTCCCGCACTTCCGGGGAAGTTTCCATTCGTTGATTCATATACAAGATACGGTGAGAGGTGGAGTCACATTGAATAGCAGACATGATCTTATCTCCTGGAACTACGAAGAAGTTGAAAAGGGGCCGCGGATTACCGCGGCCGCTTTGTTCTTTCCTGAACACCCCGACCACTGTTGGGACAGAGGCGAGCCGCATTTACGCCCGGGCCTTACGTTTCCGGCCGATCAGCACCAATGCCATGCCGCCGATTGCGAACAGGCCCAGCGTGGCCGGTTCAGGTACGGCGCTAACCGTAAGCATTTCCGCAGTATTGGAGTTGCTCAGCGTTAACAGATAACTGTTGCTTCCGAGTACAGCGTCAGCGGTATCCTTGCCGTTGCCGAATACGAAGGTTCCGGTCAATCCACCCACGGTGTCGCTGATCAGATTGTACGTGCCATAAGTAAGCGTCGTGGCTCCGTGAACGCCATAGACGTTGATCGTATTGATTCCGGCGACGCCTGCTGCGCTGCTAACCAGAATATTCGACACCTGGCTGCCGTTCATCCCAAAAGTGATCGTGCCGCTGCTCAGGTTCAGACCTTTCAGAGCCGTCGGCGTGGTGTTTGTGGCTGAAATATCGAACACGCCGGTGGCGTTGATCATCAACACAGAACTGTCGGCAATGCTGCCACCATGCACCAGAGCCAGCGTCCCCGACTGAATCGAGGTCGGGCCGGTGTACGTTTCCTGGTTCTCCAGCGTCAACGTGCCGCCGCCGCCGGCAAGGGCAATACCGCCGGTGGAAAGCGATGCGTCAGCATTAGTTCCCTGTAACAATGCGGCGGAAACGACCGCGTTGTAACTGGTTGGCACTTCAAACGTCACACCGCCGTTGAGCACGTTAACGGTCATCGGATTAGAGGCGGTGGATGCGATCCAAGGGCTGTACAACCCGGCTGGTCCGGCAGCACCGGACGCCTCCAACGTGCCTCCATTGAGGTTCAGCGTACCGCCGATGGCGTTGTTCGTATGAATCCAGTCCGCGTTAATCAAACCTCCATTGAGGTTTAAAACGCCTGGCTGGGTCTGGCCGAGCTCTATCTGGTAGGCTTGCATCTGTCCGCCGGCATTGACGTTGACGGTGCTGCCTTGGCCGCCAGCATAGCAGAACAGGTACTGGCCGGTGTTGGCCATTACACCACCGCTGTTGATATTAATGGTTGTCGTGCCAGTGTTATTACCGACCTCAAATAAAAACGGCGCAGTGAATGTGGCGTTATTATTGATATTCACCACGCTGCCCCCCGCAGCCCAAGACATATAGCTCGAACTTCCCGCGTTGAAGTTGCTGTTGATATTGACCGTGCCACCGCCGCTGAAGTTTGCCGCACTATTTCCCGTTACATTCGTGATGGCCCCGCTTAACGTCAACTGCCCACTTCCCGTAAAATTAACCCCATATTGAAAGTAGGTCCCGGCTGAAATCGTCGCATTGGCATTCGTCACAACTGGCGCGCCTGTCAGTACCCCGCCTCCAGTGAGTGTCATCACATACGACCCGCTGCCCGCAATGGTATAATCACCGCTGGTGGCTGGATTGAACGTCAAACCGGCCGCCGTAATGTTCGCGCCCAGCGTCACTGTTCCGGCCGCACCGTTATTCGAACCAAACGACGCGGTGGTACTATAGCCGCCGCTGGTCGCCCAAGACGAGTCAGTCGAACCATTGGACCAGTTGGTGCCTGTATTATTCCACGATCCGGAACCGTCGACCGGCGTGGTGGGGCTGGTTCCGCTGCTGTCCCAAGTCACGGTTGCGGCCATGGCGGCCCCGGATGCGGTGAACATCGCTCCCACCGCCAGAGCCACCAGAGTTTTTCGCATGTTCGTCGTCATAAAATGACTCCTCCAAAAAGAAACGTCGCATCCAGTTAAGGATACTTTATCTACCCTCCGAACCGGGCGGGTTGCGGTTTCGCCGCGACATGCGGCGAAAAAGACATTTGACGGAGTTAAGCTTAGCACGTAAATATGCTCAATGGGCGCAAAAGTTTTTCCATTTAGCGCAATTCCCGCAAGACCCGCCGGAAGTGGTGGAAGAGATGGTTACACCGGAGTTTAGCCTGAAAAATTTAATTTCCGGAATCGAAACCCCTTGATAGCACTGCGTTTGCGGGTACTGACTGGCACTTTCCCGACAATGCGTGCCCACGCAAATAAAGTGTTTTTGGTTGGTTTTTGAGGGGTCCGTATTCAGTCGCGGGAAATAAAAAATTGGCGTAGGCCATTTTAGTACAACCACTCATAAGCTTTTTCCCCCAAGACTCCGGGGTGTAGTGTTACTCGGCTTCGCCGTGTTCGTTGGCGGCGGTGAGGATGAATTTTTGGGTCAGGCCGGACCATACCAGCAATAGCGCTGCGGAAATGAGAATGAAAATCCACAACAATTCGGGGTGCAGCCATTGCTGCTGAGCGCTGATGAGTTCCGAATCACGCATGGCACACCACAAACCCATACCCATTGTGACTGTTAAAGCCAATGTTCCACATAGCCGGCCTGCGGTATTAACCCAGCGGTTAAAGGGGGAAAAATAACCCGCCAACGCGATGATGCCCGCAGCCTCAGCGCCCAGAATCGCCGCCGCCATGACATCATGGGCCCAGGGCGACTTCTGGGCGGAGACTATGCTGTCTACCGTGCGGCAGGTAAATAATTCCACCATAGGCAGAAACCATAAAATGGTGACCACAGCACCAAAGGCTAATTGGCGGGTATTTAATAATTCGCTGTGAACCGCGGCGGGGCGTATCCCGGTAAGGGCGTCAAGGCAGACCAAAGCCAACAAGGCCACGGCGGGGTATTCCACCAGAATCACCATCAACGGCCCCTGCTGGTTGGCGAGAAAATACGTCATCGCCAGAATCGAAAATCCCATGATCAGCATCCAGGTTGCCCGGCGGGCGCGGGATAAAAACGGAAGTGCCAGCATCGCCAAAATGCCCATGATTAATTCAATGGCCTCAACGCTTTGCGTTACCGTGGTGTGAAACACCGGCGCGCTGATCTCCCGCAGGGAATAAAGTTGCGAACCGTGCCCCAATATCAGATAGAACGGCGCAATGAGCAATAGACAGGCAAATTCAGAAACCAGCAGCGTGGATAATTCAAATCGCCGGCGCGGAATCGGCCAAGGCTGGCCAGCCTGGGCTGACATGGCCACAGGGGCTGCAGCCGGTTGACTGCCAATATCAACGGGTACGACAGTCGCCGGCGTACCAGGTACAACGTTGCCGACGCTCACTGCCAAAGGTAGTGCGGTGCCAGCCACGCCCTGCCGGCCCATGGTTTGCCGATGCGAATGGGTATGTACGTTTTTCACGATCGTGCGTCCCTTCATCCGGGAGGGGCCGTGTCATCGGCCTTTCCTGATCACCTTATATTATATCGGCAAATTGACTTGGAGCGAATCGCCAGGAGGCTGGCTTCCTTTCCCAGCGATTACTCGGACAGGTCTTGGAAACGAAAAAAGCCGGCCTGAGCCAGGCCGGCTTTGGGACTTTATTCGGTTTTTGCGGATGGGCTTAAGCCTGAGCCACAGCCGCGGCAGGTGAAGCTGTCGGCACTTGATCTTCACCAGTGATCGCCTTGCGGGTGAACTGGTGGGTCAACCCCGCCCAGGTCAGAATCACGCACGCGGTAATCAACATGAACAACCACATCACGCCCACGCCAAACCAGCCTTTGGTCATTCCCGGGCCGGCCATGACATGAGAGATCGACAACGCCGCGGCAAAGCCGACGGAGCTGATCAGCAGGAACGCCACAAAAGTCATCGCCCGTGTGATGCGGTTAATAGTAAGAGAGAACTTACCTTGTGATTCTGATATCGCGACCACACCAGCGAGCAAGGCACATATCGCCCCCGCCGCAAATACGCCACGGAGTAACGAACCGCCCATGGCGTTAAATATCTGGGCAAATGCCGGATCAGTTACCGACTCAAGCGCGGGCAACACCCACATCACGATCACCGCGATTGAGAACATAAACTGCCAAGTGCTTAGCGATTCCGACTTGGGAGCCAATGTACGCGCCTGCAATATCGCCGAAAGCGCCGCCAGGGAAAGCAGGCCGGCAATCGGGAGCAGCACGAGGTTAATACCGATAAGGTTCTGCTGGAGCATCGCGAGAATCAACAGAATCGTTAAACTCGCGCTGATGTTGAGCATAAAGCGCCCACGGGCATCACCACGGAACAGGGGAATTAAAATCAGGCCCGCGATAGCGCCCGCGATCTCGGTGAATTTAAGCGCTCCGGGAAGAGCGGAAGCCAGCGATCCCGCTTTCAGCCCCGTCCACCAGCCGGTTTCTCCGACCTGATGAGGCATGAAGAATGTTGCGGCCAGCAGCAACACGCACGCCGCCTGCGCGGCAATGACACTGCCCCATGAAACCCATTTGGGCATGGCGGCAGGCGATTGCGATATCGATCCGCCGGGAATCGGCGTAGGTGGAACTTGGGCCTTTACCGTTGACACCGTGGCGGCAGCGACTGGATCACCAAAGGCTACCGTCAGCTTTTCCGCTGGGGCGGCTCGATTGTCCGACAACGGCACAACCGGCGGAACCGCCGAAGCGGGCCGATCCGTTTCATTGGCTTTTGTTGATTTCGTTACCATAATACGTTCCCTTGCACAAACACACACAACCCGAGGAAAACAGCACTTATTCCGCATCGGTTCCTCTAAAGTCCGATGCGGACACCCATTTCTATCGGCTGATGGGCGCGGATTCTTCATCGATAAAAATATGATTATTGCCGCTTCCAATAATAGTGGGGTTTAATCTTCAAACAGGGCGTTGGAATAGACGTTTTGCACGTCATCATTTTCTTCCAGCGCGTCTATAAGAGCCTGAACTTTGTGCGCATGCTCCCCGGTGATACTTATGGTCTGGCTGGGAATCATCGACAACTCCGCCGAGACAATGGGGATATTGGAGCCTGCGAGGCTTTTGCGAACTTTCTCAAAATCTATCATGGTGGTTAAGACGGCGTACCCCTCTTCGGAGGCCTGCACATCTTGGGCGCCGGCTTCCAGAGCTAATTCGATCAGTTTGTCTTCTTCGATCACCTGGCGTTCCACCGCGATGACACCCTGACTGGTAAACATCCAGCCGACAGAATTTGCCGCCCCCACCGCCCCACCGTTGCGATCAAAAATCACCCGGATTTCTCCGGCTGTACGATTGCGATTGTCGGTTAGAGCATCCACCAGAATCGCCACGCCGCCGGTGGCATAGCCTTCGTAAAGCACCGGTTCGTAGTTATCGGCCCCAAGTTCACCGGTACCGCGTTTGACTGCTTTTTCAATGGTGTCATTGGGCATATTGGCGGCGCGGGCTTTATCAATGGCGTAACGCAGGGCCAAGTTGTCATCCGGGTTGCCGCCGCGCTTGGCGGCAATAATGATCAGCCGGGCCAGCTTGCTCCAGACTTTGCCGCGACGGGCATCGACCACCGCTTTTTTATGCTTGATGGATTTCCAATGGGAATGTCCCGCCATGCTCACAACATCCTTTTCACGCCGGCACGCTCGAATCACCCAAAGTGTAGCATAATTGATAAAACAGTCTATCAGCGGACATAGCAGCAAACATAGCGGCCCATCGATGCCGGCGCATTATGCTGAAATGGCTACGGTATGCGTTTGATCGGCGTGCCGTTGAATCTGAAACTTCAGATCCAGGAATCGTGCGATAACATCCATATTCGTCATGGCATGCTGGGTCAATGACTGTGCGCGGAATCGCCCCGCACCGCAAAGAGCCAGTGGAATCAATAGTTGATCCGCAAGGTGCTCATCAATCGGAGCGCCCGCGGAAAGATACCGCCGCACCTGGTTGCACGCCGATTCCGCCACCGCCTCCGCTCCACGGCCTTTTTCGCCAAAGCTGGTGAAAACGGCGGTGACTCCAACTGACTGCACTTTTACCACGACCGCGTTACCGGGGCCGATGCTGGAGGGGACTTCCCTGATGGCCAGAGATTCCATGGGCCAATTCAAGCGTTTGTGTAACACCGCGCGTTCGCGCTCGGCAATACTTAACGGTAGACCCGACGTCATGATCACTGCACTACGCTGAAGAGTTTCACCACGATCCACAATATCGAACGGCTTTAGCACGGAACAAGGTGTAACGTGGGCGTTAAAGCGTCCGCCGCCGGCCGGGTAAAAGCCGGGACGATCCAGCGTGGCCGTTACACAGGGCCCCATCCCGTTAATCACCGGCAAAAAGCTTTCCGCGAGAAAATCGAAGGGCGGCGCAAAAGCGTTGTGCGTGCCCCCCTCCAACGCAATATCCGACTCCGACGCCGCCCGCAAAAGTGGCGGCAAAATAGTCTGCAACACCAGAGTTCCACTGCCCGCTGTGCCGACCGCAAAGGAATAGCTGCCTGGCGTAATTTTCCCTGGTTTGAATTCCAGCTCTGTGCTTGCCGGCGTATCGCCGGTGACTTGGGCATTGCAGATGCGCTGGGAAGCGTGAATGGCTGTCAGGTGTTGGCGCAAAAGTCCGGGCTTAGGCCGCTTAGCGCGTATATTAACAATATGCAATGATTTGCCGGTCACCATGGAAAGAGACAAAGCCGTGCGCAAAATCTGGCCGCCCCCTTCACCCAGTGCGCCATCAAGTTCAACGTACTTCATTTTTCACTCGCCGGATGTTTTCAATCATCCGCCTTGTCTGAATCTTTAATTACAAACCGGGCACGCAATCGCGCCACTTCCGAAGCCAGACCTGCAAGCTGCACGCTGTTGATCACCTCTGAAAAATCTTTATAGGCCCCCGGAGCCTCATCCTTGGGATAATTTCGGCAATTCGTGAGGATATCCGCTTCATCAAAACTGCGATTAACGGCAGCCTGATCAAATTCGCGAATCGCCGCCTTTCGGCCCTTCATTCGGCCCGCTCCATGATTGACCGAATAGCAGCTTTTCTCTGCACCCGGCGCGGCGACCATAACGCTGGAGCCGGATTGCGGGTCCCCCGGCAGAAGAATCGGATGGCCAACATGTTCAAATGGCGTGCCGCCCAGTGACGGGTGTCCCGCCGGCAGTGCCCGCGTGGCACCCTTGCGATGCACCCAGGCAGAAGCCGAACCGCACTGAATAAGTTTGCCGTTAATCCATCGAACATCGGTTGGTTCGAGCCGGGCAATGTTGTGGCTGATGAAATAGACCAGCGAACCTGTAGTTCCGGGAAGGACTTCCTGAAATGCCTCCAGTACCAGAGCGTTAATTAATAAGTGGTTGATGGTGGCAAAATTAGCTCCAAGTGCCATGTCATCAAGATACGCATCTGCCTGCGGCGTGCCTAACGGCGCGTATACAAGTTCCTTATCCCCGGCGGGAAACGGTGTACCCCATTTTTCAAAATGCGCCTGCAAGTTGCGAAACTGGTGGTGCGCCAATTGAAAACCAAATCCGCGGCTACCACAGTGCGACAAGAAACCGGCATAGCCATGGCGCAATCCGAAGGAATTCGCAATTTCCTCCCGGCCTTCGCACACCTGCACGATCTCGCATTCCCCAAAATGATTGCCTCCGCCGTAGGAGCCAAGCTGCGAAAACTTATCCGCGAACCGGCTGCCGTGCGTGGTGGTCAGGTAATCAAATCGTCGGTCCAGTGCGGCGGTCGAGCCGTCGTGCCCTGTATGATGGGAATCTTCACAGCGCGATGCCCAGTGCGTCGGAATTCCCAACGCTTCAAGCACGCGTGGCAAAGCGCCTTCGAGCACAGCCTGCCTGCCCAGGCTAGGTCCGACATACCGGGACTTGGGTGCGCTGCGTTGCCCGCGGCCGGCACCGGTTGGAACACGCCGGGTAATGGCTTGAATAATGGCTCTGCGCGTGGGAGCATCCCTTATGGCGTCTTCTGGTACGTCGGTCTGTAGAAGGCTCATAGAACATTTAATATCCACCCCCACCGGCCCTGGATAAACATGCGTGGGCGACACCATGACGCAACCGATTGGTGCGCCATATCCGCAATGGGCGTCCGGGTTTAGCACCAACTGGGTAACACCCGGAGCCGCCCGCGAATTCAGGGCCTGTTTAATACATAGCGCATCAAACGTGCGGCGAATAGCCTCTGTTCCAATAACGGTGATGGGCGTTAAATGTGACTCGCGTGCCGGTAAAACCGCCGTCGCTTCGCCGGTGACGGCGAACATGGAATCCCTGTTTTCGGGAGTCGATTCCGAATTTGTTTTAGCTGATGTTTCCATGGTAGGTAGCACTCCAACGTTAAAGCGTATGATAATGACAATACGAGATTCAGGCTCAAATAGCGTTCGATAATTCCCGCAATAAAACCGCCGCCGGGACAAATATTGGCCACACCTCCGTGCCACGCAGTGCGTGACAAGCCCGGATTCGAACCGAGAGGCTTTCCGCACAAGACGGAAAGCTTTCACCAATGTAGTGCGGCCCGCATTCCCAGCGGCGGTGTATTTTTCAAAGGCGGCGACAATAGTGATAAAACAGCGTGCTCTACCCCTGAGCTACCGCTCCGGCTCATCGCCATAGAGCGGGTGGGATTCGAACCCACGACCACGAGGTTACAATCCTGTAGTTTTATCGGCATTCGCCGCCCTTTTAGTAATTCAGTACCCGGCAAATCTTCTCCGGCCCCCATGGGCGGTCCGCATCTACAACGGACCGCCCATTTGTTGTCAGCGGGCCTGTTTTAGATCCGCTGATTTTCAATCACCGAGACCCAATGCCCCGGCTGCAATTCGCCGGAAGCAAAGTGCCGGATGACCTCAAACACTGCGTCGCTGAACCCGCCGATATTCAAAATATCTGCGCTTTCAACAACTTGGCTGTTGGCATTGGGGACCAGATCGATACAGATCATACGAGCGCCGGGGTTGCGTTTTTTGAGCGCCTTCCATTGCTGCATGGTACCCGTTGCCTCCCCGGCAGCCCCCGCACCAATCCAGGACTGGTTGTCAGAAATGTAGATAACCAAATCTACATGAGTACGCCGTCGATTAAGCTCCCGCAGAGGAGCTGAGCAGTCAGTGCCGCCTCCGCCGATGGCCGCCAGCTTTTCCGCATTGGTGGTCACCGTGTCCGCGGCGTTCAATCGCAGAGGCACGATGTCGACGGCGAATGCAAGGACCTCCGCCCCGGGGTTGCGTCGCAAAACAGCCGCTGCAACAAGGGCCGAAACGTCGACACAACGCACAGCGCTGGTGGCCCCTTTACGATAACCCGTGGCGGGGGAAACCATAGAACCTGACACATCCGGGCATACTACAACGCGCTGGTGAAAGTCCGGTACATCCTGCGTGGCGATTTCCATCGCAGAGTGCAGGGCGGCGGCGATCGGATGCGGCACATTCGCAGTCATCCGATAGGCCGCCAGAAGCTGGTACGGCATGGCACGCGCGCGGCTGATTAAGGCAGCATCCGCCAGTTTCCGGGCCATTTCTAAAACCGCTTCCGGATCATTGAACACACCGTGCCGGGCAAACGTGTTGAGGTTCATCCTTGCCGTCTGCCAGCTTGCACGCTGTGCAAGAACGCGCCACGCCTGCGGCGAAAGCTTCAAGCTTGTAAGCATTTGAAAAGGCACATCCGGGACCTCGCGGCTCGAATCACGCTTAAAGGCCTCAAACTGTTGCACCAACTCGGGCAAATCCGCAACTTCAAAATCCCGCCCGACCAGGTAAGCATAAAGCGCTTTGCGGGTACTGGTTGCAGGTCGCGGATGAACCATCCGTATAATATCCGCCAGAGAGGGAGCATTTCCGATTGATCCGATGAACAGCGATTCATCTGATCGCCGCTCCAGCCAGTCCTGTACCAGCCGCTTGGGCAGGGTGCCCAACGACTTTCGACCCACGGCCCCGGACCGCATAATCTGTACGAAGTTTCGCAGCATTTTCGGAGAATCAATGACTCGATCAAAAATCTCCGCCATCAAACTTGGGGAACGCACTGAAAGCACTGCGCACAAAAATGCGGGCATATCTTTCATCGCGCCTCGCTGCCGCGCGTACAGTGCGGTTTTCGCCACGAACTCCGGGGCGACATCCAGTGCCAACCGGTGAACGTCGGCCAATTGCATTTCCGCCGTCGCATAGAACGTAGCGTTCAGGCAACCGGTAACAGCGTATTGTGCCAGGGCGTGCCAGGAATTAAAGGCATAAGCTGGAGCACCTTCGCTATTGGAGATGTTTGTACGCGGCAGCCAACGGCCGACCACCGATTCAAATAAATTTTTATTGGCCATAATAAGCTCCTTACACAACGGCTGCGGCGTCGGGGTCACTGGGACCGCGTCGCCGTGCTATTGTTATAAAAGCACAATCCGTGCCAAGCCGGAAATTTTCGGGAAAAAGCCATAAGACCATTTACAATCATCACTTACAAATATCATACAAGGAGGTGCATCAAGCTTTTATTTATTTTTTAGGCTAATAGTTTATAATATTTTCTATGAGCAGACCAAAAACGGTAGTCTTCAGTTTCCTTGGCTCGGTGCTGGATTCCGGTGCCGGAGCACGGCGGTGGGACCGGTGGAGGCCTAATGTTTCGCTTTGCCGCCATCCGGAGTTGCTCATTGATCAGTTGGAACTTGTTTATCAAAAGCGCTATCAAAAATTGGCCGATCAAATTGTCGCTGATATCGCAGGTGTGTCACCGGAAACCACGGTGCGACTGCATCAGGTGGAGTTTCGTAACGCGTGGGACTTTGAGGAAGTTTATACGGCGCTGCTGGATTTTTCCCGCGGGTGCGTTTTCACGCCCGAAGAGCAGCAATATCTGGTGCATATCACCACCGGTACACACGTCGCGCAGATATGCCTCTTTCTCTTAACCGAGGCGCGCTATTTCCCGGCCAAATTGATTCAAACTTCGCCTCCTGGCGGCCACCAGCCCGGGGAAGCCGGTGGTTATACGATTATCGACTTGGATTTGTCCAAGTACGATAAATTGGCTTCGCGCTTTCTGCGGGAAAAATCCGAAAGCCTGTCTTTCCTTAAGCACGGCATTGAGACCCGCAATGTCGCATTTAATGCACTCATTGAAAAAATTGAATATGTGGCCGTTAACAGCAAGGCTCCCTTGCTGCTGATGGGACCCACGGGCGCAGGAAAAAGCCAACTGGCCCGGCGAATTTATGAATTGAAAAAATCCCGGCACCAGGTGGATGGGCCATTTGTGGAAGTGAACTGCG
>JAJZGH010000087.1 GCA_021798635.1 Planctomycetota bacterium
TCGAGTATTAATGCTGCCCTGCGGGGTACAAACGGCATACGGCACCTTCCTTCCTTGGAAAGGATATAGTATACGCCATCGAATCTTGAATTGTAATGTTATTTTGGAATCACACTACTAGAAAGCGGCTCTGTTCAAAATAAGCGTAGCATGGTTGAGAATATAAATCTATAACCAAATGCGATATTTTTAACGCGCTTTGCGACATTGTGCGTGGCGATAAAGCTGTCTAACTTTTAACGCCTGCAGAAATTCCGGCCTGTCGAACTTCCGTTGGCGATTGTCTTGCACGGAACATCTCGGGTAAAAAAAGGCCCCGCCAGTGCAGGCGGGGCCGTGCGGAGCATTGATGAAAAGGGATACCAGGGTCAAGCCGGCCGGCGGCGCTTCAGCAGCAACAGACCCAGTGCGCCAACGGCCACCAGCCCCAGTGATGCCGGTTCGGGAACAGCGGTGACGTTGAATGTGAGAATGCCAACATCCTTGTAGTTAGCATTGTAACTGGTCTGACCGGTGGCAAAGGTATATCCTGTAATCGCAACATTGTAGCCGCCGACCGTGTAGCTCGTTGCACCGGAGTATGAAATCAGATGTTTGCCGCCGCCAAGTCCGTAATTGTCGTTGTAATCCTTAACCTCCGTTCCGGAAAGCTGAACGGACGGCGTTGAACCGGTGCCGCTGATGGCGGAGTTGGTGGGAGTAGTGAACACCGCCAGGTCCGGCGTTGCTGCGGCACCTGCGGTTCCGGGATTGTATGATCCGGAACTGCCGCTGAAGAAGGCTGTCAGAACGGCTGACTCTCCGCTATACGAAGCACCGCCGTGAGCGACGAAATCCAGAGTCGTGGTGCCCAGCGCCAATCCGATGTCGATGTCATGCGCGCCGTAACCGGTGCTCCCAAAATTTGCACTGGTTGCGTACGAAAGATTCGGCCCAACCCCAAAACTGATGCCGTTGTCGAAAGGGTTGTTATTACCGTTGGTCGTCAACCGATTTGCTGTGGCATTTTCGGCCCCGGTTGTACTATTCCCCGGAGCAATCTCGGCACCCGTGAAGTAAAGTACCGGTGCCGCGTTGACTGATGCCGCGCCTATCGCGGCCACAGCGGCGGCTCCTAATGTCAGTAGTGTGTTACGCATAAAAATCTCCTTCAAAAAATGCAGTATTGGCTCTTTCCTCCGACCCATTGGACGGAAGATTGCTTCTCCGGCGACACACCGAAGATTATTATTGTTGTCATGTCGGAGTCATTCCGACAGCCCATATCATTCCTAAAGCCCCATGCTTGGTACGAATCCAGTCACCTCGCTTCCTCATTATTTGTCAGCGCTCCAGCGATTCCCTTCGCCTTGATTCCCAACCCCCAGTCCGGCGGGGTCTGATAAAACTCAGCATCCGTGGTCTGCCGGCAGCCGCAGAATTAAGCTGCAAAAACCGCCTGCAACAGAGCACGGCTAAAGGGACTATACAAGGTTCTGAAATGAAAAGCTATAACTAAATGCGTCATTTTTAGCGCGCTTTGCGACATAAAAAACGACGTTCAATGTTGGCCGTCGGGCATCACAGCCCCAGCGCAGCCCACGGGGGCGTGGCAATTTTTCCAGGCATGGCCGAATTAACGCCAAATCAGGCGGAAATCACAACATTTTTTACCGTCTCGCCAAGAGCCTTCCAGAGATTCTTTTATCGTGTGTTCCACCACCGGCAGAGCCGGCGGCTTTGTGAAGATTCCCCACACTGCCGTGTTGCCTGGAAAATTGCCACGCCCGCCAACGGGACAATCCAACGGGTCCGGGACATTTGAACGGTTTGGGCGTAAACTATAGGCGGTGATCGACAGGTGCAAACAAGTACAGTGGCAAAGGGCTGCATTATGAAAAATACGAATCAGGGATCCCAGGTGGGATTTATCGCCCCCGACTTCACGCTGCCGGAAGCGCCGGGAAAGAATTGGACGCTTAGCCAAACGCTGGGCCGCCCGCGCGTGCTGGTGTTTTACCCGGCGGATTTCAGCCCCGTCTGCAGCGATCAGTTGGCCATTTATAATGAACTGCTTGAAGAATTCAAACGCTTTAACGCCTTGCTGGTGGGAATATCCGTCGATGGGGTCTGGTGCCACAAGGCGTACAGTCAAAGCCGCAAACTCGAATTTCCGCTGTTGGCGGATTTTGAGCCTAAAGGCATGGTATCACGGCGTTTCGGCGTATACCGCAATGAGGATGGCATTTGCGAACGGGCAATCTTTGTACTCGATGCTGCGGGCGTGATCCGTTGGCGCTATGTTTCACCGATCGAAATTAATCCCGGTGCCGATGGCATTTTGCATGCTCTGGAATCGCTTGCTACGGATAATGTCCAGGCATAAGGAAGTACCACATGCGACTCGAACCGCCACGTCCGGCCCTTACTCCGCCCCTGGGGCCGGAAGATCATATTTCCGGTCCGCCTGACGCGGTTGTGGAACTCGTTGCCTTCGGGGATTATCAGTGCCCGCATTGTCATACCGCCCATCCGATCACGCAGGCAATGATGGAGGAATTCAAGGGACAGCTACGCTTTGGCTGGCGACACTTTCCGTTAAGCAAAATTCACCCCGATGCGCGAAATGCCGCCAGTGCTGCCGAAGCGTGCGGTGACAAATTCTGGCTCATGCACAACTTGCTTTTTTCCGACACGGGAAAATTATCGCGTGACAATCTGCTGCAATACGCCCGGCAGTTGGAAATTGATACTCAGGTAATCGCAACGGCACTGGATGAAAACCGCTACGGGGAACTGATTCGCAGGCATATTGCCAGTGGCTTGCGCAGCGGTGTCAACACTACGCCGACGTTTTATATCAATGGCCGGCGGCATAATGGCGGCTTTGACCAGCAAACGCTGTCTGCCGCGTTAAATGAGGCGATAGCCGCGAAAACAGGATCTCCGGGAAAATCGCCGCCGTGAGATCGGCCAAGGGCATAACAGGACTGGACACTTTTCCGCCACCGGCGCAAAGGATTGGAAAATGAAGGAGTCGGCACAACGGTGACCATTTTGCTGGGAATTCTGGGCCTGCTGGTGCTGATCTTGACCAGCATTGATCTGCTGTGGACGACATTTGTTGAGGGTGTCGGACCGATGAGCCTGCGGGTGGCGCTGGTGGTGGGGAAGCTTTTGCGCTATTCGGTGCTGCATGGAAAAACACGTCGCCTGATGGCCTGGGGCGGGTTACTGGTGGTCATGGCATCCCTGGCCACGTGGACGCTTCTCATCTGGACCGGATGGACCCTGATTTTCTGTTCCTGGCCCACCGCTGTGGTCGCCGCCGGCACGGGGCAGCCCGCCGATGTTGTCCAGCGCATCTACTTTACAGGCTACAACCTCTTTACCTTGGGCCTGGGTGATTTTGTCCCACGGGGCGGACTGTTTCAGATTCTTACTGATTTATGCTGTGCCAGCGGCTTTTTTCTTTTCGGCGCGGCCATTGCGTATTTGGTCCCGGTAATTTCCGCAGCCACGCAGAAGCGGCAGGTGGGCGTGTATATATGGTCGTTGGGGAAAAATCCCGCCGATATTATTTTCCGGGCCTGGAACGGTGCCGATACCACCGCGTTGCAGCCGCACTTCATCGCGTTGACCGCCATGCTACTGGGACTGGGGGAAAATCACCTGACCTATCCGGTGCTGCACTTTTTTCATTCCGCCAAGCGCTCGGCCGGGGTGGGAGCGAACATCGCCATTCTGGATGAGGCCATTACTATCATGGAATGCGGCCTGGAAAAAGGATGCAGTCTGGATTTGCCATCGCTGGGCGCCGTGCGGGAGGCGATCAGCGAATACATTGTGACACTCAAGCCGGTGTTGATGCTCGTTTACGATGATGGCGATCCTCCGGCGCCATCGCTGGCACCCTTACGGGAAATCGGCCTGCCCGTGGTGGATGATGCGACCTTCGCCAAAGCGCTGGAAAATCAGGCGGAACGGCGGCGGCTTCTGCGAAAACTGGCACGCATTGAAGGATGGACCTGGGATGCGGTATGGCCTGAAAAAATTGATCTCACGCGCGGGATATGATACGATTCCCTGGCGTGTCCGGTTGTTTTTTTTCGATGAGTGTTGCTATGTCCATTCGTTTGTTTACTGGCGTGATCGCTGCGGTCCTGCTGTTAATTATGGGTAGTGGAAATGCACCTGGCGCGAATGCCGCTAAAACCGTCACGATTTACCCACTTGGAGATTCCATCACCTTCGGCTTTAGCCGCGCGACCAGAGACCACCGTATACCGGGGGGCTATCGGGCGGAGCTTTATACCCTTTTAACCCATGCTGGCTATAACGTGCATTTTGTCGGGTCCAGTACCCGCAACCCCACAATAAACCTGGTCCGGCATCACGCGACACAGCATGACGGCTGGCCCGGCTGGCGGATTGATCAGATTGCCTCCCATGTTAAACAGTGGCTGGCCCGCAGCGGCTACCGATTCAAAGGTCCCGCCTATCCCAACTTTATTCTGCTGCATATCTCCACCAATGATATTATTCAGCATTTTGACCCGAAATATCCGGGTAAAAATGAGTCTGAATCGCAATTTATGCGCGATATGGAATCGCGCATGACACAGCTTGTTCAGGAACTTGTGACCTTGCGGCCCAAGGCTCATCTGCTGGTGGCGGAAGTTATTCCTCTGGGCGGCTGGTCGCCGAAAATCAAGTCCGCGCTTTGGAATAAGGACGTGCGCGAATTTAATGCGTTTGTGAAAACGCACCTGGTACCGGCATGTCAGGCTAAAGGGGAACGGGTAACCGCGGTGAATCAATATGCCAATTTTTCTACGCCGACGGGCAAGCCGATCTGGAAACATTTGCCGGACAAATGCCATCCGGATTCCTACGGCTACCGCCTGATGGGGCGCACCTGGTTTAAAGCCATCATGGCTATTTTGAAAAGGCCGACCGCGACGGAGGCGAATCACGTTATGAGAGTAAATCCTGTTCCGCGTTGAGCTCAACGCTGCCGCATTGAGTTATTGGTTTTTTCAGGGCGATGCTGTTGAAGCTGCGGTTTTCCAGGATGTATTTTTTTTCAAAATTGGTACCCACCAGCAGGCCGTCGGCGGTGGGCAGCGGGGGCACAAAATCAATGATCTGCAAAGGCTTGAATTCGGAGCACACCGTGCGAATGTGTTCAAAATATTCGGCGTGATCGGTGACAATGCGCAAGATGCCGCCCGGCACCAGAACGCGCAAGGCCTGGTGCAGAAAGGGCGTTTGAATCAAGCGGCGTTTGTGGTGGCGCGCTTTGGGCCACGGATCGGGAAAATAGACATGCAGGGCATGCAGCGACTGATCGGGCACATGGGCACGTATCCACCAGTTGGCATCCGCGCGAACCATGCGGGCATTGGGAAGTTGATGCCGCCGGAGACGATCGGCGGCAAAATCACAATAAGCGCGAGCCCATTCAATACCGACAAAGTTATGCTTTGGGAATTCCGTTGCGGCGGCCAGCAGGAAGGTGCCTTTTCCCGAACCGATCTCCATCTGCACGGGATTATTATTAAGAAAAATGTCCCGCCAGGAAATCATGCCCGCATCATCGGGAACAAGAAGCAGGGCCGGTTCGGGAATTAAATTGGGCTTTAATGCCAAAGGAAAATCCTTGCCTCGGACAAGCTCGTGGGAAAAAACTCGGAATAACCCGGGCAGCATTGGAAAACCGGCGCAATAAAAAAGCCGCCACGGGCTGCCGAGTGGGGCGCGGCAGCTTTCGTGTGGGCAAAGTGGGAACCCACACGGTGGCGGCAGTTTCAAAATCTGCTGCGTCCGATGTTCGTTTCGCTCCTCCGCCAAACTGACGGAAAACCTTATAATAAAAAACTGGCTTAATTTTATAAACCAGTCACTTATTACTTCCGTCCGCCTGGAGGCACGAACGAACCCGGATTTTACGATCGAAGGTCAGCCGCCGAATCCCAAAAAAAGATCACAGGGCCATGTCCACAATCGACGTAGACAGTATAACCCCATGGATGGCAAAGTCAAGTTAACCGGTCAAACTAACCGGTCAAACTGAAGATACGATATGATGTTTCCAGTTTTTAATAATGAGGACGCCCATGATTGATGTTGTCTTACTGCCCGCAATGCTCAATGAGATGCTTCTACCGCAAAGTCAGGTGGTGGTATTTGATGTTTTGCGCGCCAGCAGCACCATCGTTACCGCGTTACATAATGGCGCCCGGGAAGTGCGATTATTTTCAGATGTGCAAGCCGTTCTCCAGGCACGGGGACAGGTGCCCCCGCCTGTGCTTTCAGCCGGAGAACGCGGCTGCATGAGGGTGCCGGGATTTGATCTGGGCAATTCCCCGGCTGAATATCAGACGCACCGGGTTGGCGGAGCATCCGTGCTGTTAAGCACCACCAATGGCACACGGGCTGTGGCGGCGGCGCAGACGGCGGCCGATATTTTTATCGGATCACTGCTTAACGCCCAGGCGACCGCTGAAGCATTGCAGCCGCAACTGGATCATCTGCATACGCTGATGGTTCTGGCGGGAACCGACGGCCAGATAGCGCAGGAAGATGTCATCGGGGCTGGGGCGGTTTTGTGGCATCTGCTGGGCGGCACGTACCGCATTGATCTGCCTTACACCGACACCGCCTGGATGGCGTATCACTGCTTTGCTTCCGTGCGGGAGCGGCTGGGAGCGGCGTTGCGGCTGGGAGCGGGAGGAATCAATGTCATTGAAGGGGGATTCGAAGATGATATTGACCTATGTTCAAAGCTTAATTCCATGCCGCTGCCAGTGCGGGTGCACAAAAACCCGTTGCGGGCGATGGCTGTCCCGCCGGCACGCTGACCGGTGAAAAATCAGTATCTTCCGCAGGGCATGGAAATTGTTTCGCGCCCGTCCGAAATAACGCCAACTCCGCAGGAAATCGCGGCGTTTGGTCACGAGCCTGGGTGCTGTTATGGCACGCTCCACCACCGGCAAAGCCGGCGGCTATGTGAAGCTGTCCAGCACCCCCGTGTGAAGCGAAAATTGCCTTGGCTTTTCCAAGCGGAACTTATGCCTGGCGGTGAATGGTCACCGGCTCCATTTGCCTGGCTTTGACGCTTTGTTCACCCAGCAGCAGTTCAGGGATGACGCGCTGGCGGAAGGCAAATATTTCAAAGAGTTGTCGTTGCACCAGCAGGTGGTGCCCCAGCACGCCCAGCGATCCAAAGGGCAGACGATAAAGTACTTCATCAAAAATGACCGTCCCCTGATCTTCCGGCCAGAAGCGATGCGTATGAACCCATTTTGCATAAGGCCCCTGAAGTTGTTCATCACGGAATTGACGAGGGGGATTGTACAGGGCAATGCGCGTTTTCCAGCGGATCGGCAGGCGCAGCCAGTTGATGGTGTAGTTCAGGATTGTGCCTTCCCGCATGGGGATATCCCCCGGCGTGCGAATCGTAAAATTCAACCACGGCGGAGTGATGCGGGAAAGATTTCCGGCATCGGCGAAAAATGGAAAAACCTTTTCCAACGGCAATGGAAGCCAGAGTTGACAGGTCAGTCGATATTCGCGTGCCATGAAGACTCCCTGAAATCCCAATTTGCAAGTTGACATCAGCTTCCGGCTGGGAGTTCCTTGTCGCCACCTTTATACGGATTATCAGGAAGGGCTTTCTTTACCGGCGCGTCCTTCATGTGCAGCAGCATGGGTGAGGCAATCGCCAACGTACTATATGCACCGGTGATCACACCAATCAGCATGGCGTACGCGAAGCCATGCACGCCCTGGCCGCCCCAGATATACAGAATTAACACCACTGAAAATACGGTAAACGTGGTCCAGATCGTTCGACCAAAGCATTGATTGATGGAGTCGTTGACCAGTTTTGCGGTTAGCGGCTGGCGGGAGCGACCGCGGTTTTCACGCACACGGTCAAAAATAACGATGGTATCGTTCACGCTGTAGCCAATAATGGTCAGATACGCGGCGATCATGGTCATATTGATCTTAAAATTATCCACGAGCATAAAATGCCCGAACCAGGTTCGATGGATATACACCGCTAAAACCGTGGCCGCCACTGCGACGATGGCATCGTGCAGCAGTGAGAATATGACGCCAAAGCCGTAACGCACCCCACCGAATCGTATCCATACATACGCCACAATCAGCAGCAGCGAGACCAGCACAGACATGACCGCATTAAGCCGCGCTTCGCTGGCCACCTGCGGGGCAAAACTGGTGACCCCGGCCAAGCCGCCTGAGGTAGTTAAGGCGGTACGGACAATGCGCCATTCGGGAGCGGCAACCTGCGATTTCCATTGCGAAACCAGGCCGCTGTTATCCGCGCGATAAAGCAGACTGGGGTCCGAAGCGACTACCACAGCATCCGTGGCTGCGGGCTTCCGGCCCGGCGCTGCCGGTGCGAACACAATTGGAATCACCCGGAAGGGGCGGTATTGCAAAGAGGCAAAATCCGGTTCCTGACTCATGGCCCGTATCCGTGATTCAATTTCCGAAGCGCTTTGCGCCGGGCTGATGTGCCGCAGGAAAATCGCCACACCTCCCCGGAAATCCCCAATGTCCGCGCGGGGCAGGCCGGGCGCCATGTTGGTAAGGTTGGCATGGGTAATGGGCATCACGGCATGATCATCCAGCAGGTCCTGAATATGCCGAGATCGAACGGCCACGTGCATAAATTTCAGCTTGCGCGTTACTTTAATGGAATCCGCGAATTGCGTTTCCAAAGCGTGCGTAAGCTGCTGCACCGGCACATCCGATACGGCTGCGGAAGCAGCAGTCGGCGAGGCCGGCTTAGTCTGCGGCGGATTGACGATACTGGTGATAATCACAAACTGGTTGTGATGCGTACCGACGGAATAGACCGTTGCATGGCGCAAGGCCTTAAGATTCGTGTCATGCCGGCCAATATCCTGCACACGTTTGCGTACCGCGGATACGGACATCTGCAATCCGGGCCGCAATTGCAGGGTAACCTGCGTGCCGCCGTTAAATTCGGTGTCATATTTTTTATTGCCGCGCGCAATAAATGTGATGATGCCGGAAATCATGATAATGCCGGAAATCACCCAGAAAATCCGTCGCTTACCGATCCAGTCAAAATTGGTAACCGTAAAGACCCGCATAAACGGCCAGCGGCCTTTAAGCCAGGTAAAGGTAAACAGATCGCGGAAATATTCCTGGATGGAAAGATCATCAATTTTCCGCATGATGCCGGCCCGGATGGCGGCGATCATCAGCGTACGCGTGACAAACAGAGCGGTGAACATGTGCACCGCCAAACCGATTAACAGCGTAATACCGAAGCCTTTAACATCTTCCGATCCCATGAAGATCAGGACGATACTGGTCAGAGAGGTGGTTAAATTGGCATCAAAAATTGTCCAGAATACGCGGTCATACCCCTGTTTAACCGCCAGCCAGAGCGACGCACCTTTATGAATTTCCTCGCGGATACGTTCATTGATAAGGATGTTGGCATCCACCGCCATACCCAAAGTCAACACCACGCCGGCGATTCCGGGCAGGGTGAACGTGGCATGAAGAAGTGCCATCACGCCCAAGGTCAGCAGCAAATTCAGCATCAGGGCCACATCAGCAAACAAGCCCGTGATGGTGTAATAAATAAACATGAAACCCAGAACCACGATCACCGCGATGACCGCACTTCGCAAACCGGCCTTGAGGTTGTCGGCACCCAACGTGGCACCAATAGTCTGCACCGAGATCGGCTGTGATTGCAGCGTGGCGGGTAATGATCCGGCGTTAAGGGTTTGTACCAGCAATTGGCCCTGCTGCTGAATATCTTTGGCAGGATTCCGGGCCGAGGGCATTCCCAGCGTAATTTGCCCGGAACCGGCGATGGTGCTTTGAATCGTGGGAGCGGTGATGGCCTTGCCATCGAGCAGAATGGCCATGTAGCGGCCTACGTTTTGACTGGTTAGCGCCCGCATGTACGCAGCACCAACGGTATCCAGGTTGAACCCTACCGCCAGTTCGCCGGTTTGCGGATCGGTTTGCAATTGGGCGTTGCTCACCTGCCAATGTGCGCGGCTGGTGCCATGGGTCAAAGCCCGCGCACTGTTGGTATACAGCAGGATGTAATGTTGACCTTCATACTCGCCTACCGGGTAGAGCTGGCGCGATCGCAAAATATCTTTGCCGTCACGCGGATCAACTTCAAACCAGGCTGTCCCGGCAGGCGTGTATCCATTGTGCGGCCCCTTGGTGGCTAATTGGGCCAAGGCCCGCTGGGCACCGGCATTCTGCGGGTTAACGGTAATGCGGAAGTCCAAAACCCCCGCACCGCGCAACATACGTTCAAGTTCCTGCGGGCTGTCCAGACCGGCGCTGTGTTGCCGGACCTGCTGATAGGCGGCCTGAATCTGGAGAATCAGTTTTTCCCGATCGACATGGCGTTTGATCAGATCACTTAAGGCGGCTTGCGCCTGGGGATTTTTTCGGCCATAGGTGGATGACAGCAAATTCGCCAGATGCTGCACATTGACATTAAAGGCCAACACTTTTTGCAGGGTGTTCTGGTAGGCGGCAGTCGTATTATTCAACAAGGCAATATCATGCGCCGGCATATTTTGCGGATCATTGGCAAACCGCCCCGCCACTTTCCGCGCTGCGGCCAGAGCGTCATAACGCGTGGCCAGCGTTTGCAGCAAGGTTAAACGCTGGGGAATGCCCTGTGCGAGAATTTTTATCTGGGCCTGCCGCTGGTTTCCGGACAGCGCCATCGCCGAGCCAATCTGCGAAGGCATGATATTGTCAGCCAGAAGTTTATCTACGAGTTTCTGGTAATTGCTCTGGGCCTGCCGCGACGCGGTGCTGGCCAGCGGCATTTGAATTTCGATTCGCTCCCCGGCCAGAACGCGCCAGACCAGGTTATGCACATTCCCCGGATCCACGCGCCGACGCAGCACGGAAATCACCTGCTGGGCAAGGATATTTGGATCGCCCTTATAGCCCGGCGGCACATTGAGCTGATAGATCAGATCGGTGCCACCCGATAAATCAATACCGCCCTTGAGGCCATTGGAAAAAATGCAGAACAGTGCCAAAGCAATGGCACCGAAGATCAGAATAAACCGGGAAAGCAGATTGGATTTCATTGTGTTTCCAGAATTCTCCGGCCGCCGCGGCGGCCCGCCATTGTGTACCCCCCGGCGCTACCGGGTCCATAGCCGGACATCGCGATCAGACTTTATCCGGGGCCGCATCCCCTTCATCCAGCACTTTAATAATCGAAGATTTGGTATAGCGTTCTTTGATGTTGTTGGCCTCATCAACTTTCAAGACTACTTCATCATCCCGAACCTCAACCACTGAAGCAATCAAACCGCCCGCCGTTACCACGCGTGAACCGCGCTTCATGGCATTGTACATCTGATCGCGCTTTTTCTGTTCGCGTTTGCGCCCGGAACTCATGAAGAAAAATACCACAATAAGCATCAACGCCAGCGGTGCGAAACTCATAATTTCACTGGTTACTGTTTCCGGCGGCTGGGCCGGCTGACTGGCGGCGGCGGGTGCGTTTGCACCCCCTGCCGTTGCGGAAGCTGGTGCCGCGCCGGTCGTGGAGGCCGTTGGAAGTGCAGCCGGAGTTGTCGGGGCGATGGACGGAGCCGGCATGGCCGCAGTCGGGGCGGCGGTGGTTCCACCACCTGCTACCGGCTTGGCGGTAGCAATCGTCGGCTGGGCCGCAGCCCGGGCAAGCGATGGAGCGCCAAAAAACGCACAGGAAAGACATAGCAACGCCAATACGATCCATGATTTCATGGAAAATCTCCAAAAGGGGACGAGAATTAAGGAGTTAGAAGTTAGGAGTTAGAATGGTTCACGATTTAACTGCCATTCCTGTTCACCCTGCTAACTTTTCATATCCCAAATTCAAATGACATCCAAAACCTATTACTACCGTAACATTCTCTTGCAAGCGGCCAAGGCCGCCCTATCCTGCCGACATCTCGCCGGGATCAACCCGCAGGCTCGCTTCCCAGCTCCTAACTCCTAACTCCCGGAGGTTACTCACTGGGCCGTGCCCGGCGCAATGAGCATAGATCCGTGATTGTCGCGTATCGCCTGTCGAATGTCCAGCATCCACCGTTGGAAGAAGCGCAGGTTATGCAGGGAGATCAGCGTTGGTCCCAACATTTCCCCAACCGCGAATAAGTGCCGCAGGTAACCGCGGGAAAAATGCTGACAGCACATGCAATCGCAGGAAGCGTCCAATGGATTCATATCGCGAATGTACTTGCTGTTTCGTAAGCGAATGGGGCCGGCGGAGGTAAATGCCAATGCATTGCGGCCATTGCGCGTGGGCAACACGCAGTCAAACATATCCACGCCTCTTTTCACCGCTTCCAAAATATCTACCGGGTATCCGACCCCCATTAAATAGCGCGGGCGCGCTTCAGGCAGCAGCGGCGTGGCATGGTCAATGGTGGCGATCATCCGGTCATGCCCCTCCCCCACCGCCAGGCCGCCCAGGGCGTAGCCATCAAAATCCATGGCAATCAGCGCCTCGGCACAGCGCATCCGCTGATCCGGATTCGTTCCACCCTGCACAATGCCAAATAACGCCTGCCGGTTTTCCGGGTCCAGTTTTTCATGTTCCTCGCGGCAGATACCGGCCCAGCGAATCGTGCGGTCCATTGACTCGGCCAGCCGCTCCGGCGGACAATCCGCCGGGGGGCAATCATCAAAGGCCATGGCAATATCCGCACCAAGTTCATGCTGTATTTTCATGGATTCCACCGGCCCCAGGCGAATGGCAGCGCCATCAATATGCGATTTAAACACCACGTGGTCACGATCAAAATGTCGCAAATCCGAAAGGGAGAACACCTGAAACCCTCCGGAATCGGTAAGCATCGGCCCATTGAAGCCGGAAAACTTCTGTAAGCCCCCCAGGTCACGTACCACTTCGGATCCCGGGCGCAGCATAAGGTGATAGGTATTTCCCAGGATAATCTGGCATCCCGCCTGATGGAGCATCTCGGGGGTAAGGCCTTTGACGGACCCGCGAGTTCCAACGGCCATAAAGGCGGGCGTGTCAAAGGTGCCATGCGGTGTGTGTACGCGGCCCAAGCGTGCCTTGGTGGAAGAATCGCGGGCGATTATTTCAAATTTCAAAGTCATGGCGAAAGAGTATAGCGGCACTGCAAATTAATGGTAAATAATATTGCGTTGGACTTGCTGCGCTGCTACACTTTTGCAGGCTCGCAGGGTGTGAACGCCTGTTAAGCCCGATTTTACACTACTTTTCTGCGGAAATGGATGGCTTTTTATGTCAATTATTGAGGTTGCCCTAAAGGCGGGCGTATCACCCTCTACCGTTTCACGCGTCATGAATGATCACCCGCGCGTGGCCACAGAAACCGCACGAGCCGTGCGAAAAGTAATGGCTGAACTGGGCTATGTGCCATCGGATAACCGCCCGGGGCCAAAACCACTGCATCGTGCGACGCCGGCTAAACCTACGGTAGCGTTTATTATTTTTGGCGCATCCCATCATGGAAACACGCCGGGATTTGAACAACTGGTCCGCGGCGTATCGGAAGCGGTCAATAAAAGTTCCATGGGTCTGGCAATATTTCATCACCAGGATTCCACCCGACCGCCGGATCGTCTGCTGGATAGTGCGGTGCACGGTCTGCTGCTGCACGGTGAAATTCCCAGTGCGGAAGTTCAAGCGAAATTCGGAAAAATTCCGGCTGTTTGGCTCATGGGTAATCATCAGCGCCCCACCTGGGGTGATCAGGTCATGCCGAATCATTACGAAGTGGGCAGCCTGGCGGCTGAGCATCTGCATTCCCATGGCCATAAACATCTGGTGTTTATGAATATGGATGCGCAACATTGGCCTTTTCGGCTTTACTATCAGGCATTTGCCGCGGCCGCCGAACAACTTGGAGCATCGGTAACGCGCGTGGACGATGTCATAAAACCCAGCTCGGATTATTGGTTCAAATATGACCAATCCACCATTGAGGGCATTGCGGACCGCTACCTGGCATTGTCCCCCCGCCCGACCGGAATTATGATTGCCGATGACATGCAGGCCGCGATGATCCAGCCGGTATTGCAACGCAAAGGCGTGCCCGTGCGGCCCGGTGAAGTTGAAATAGTATCCGTGAATAATGAGCAGCCTTATCTCATAGGACTTAATCCGCGGCCCACGGTGGTGGACATCCGGGCCAGCGCCATCGGCCAGCGCGGCGTAGCCCAAATCCGCTGGCGGATCAAGCATCAGGAAGTGACCGATCGGATCATGATGCTGGTACAGCCGGAACTCGTGCCTTCATCAGCACATTGAGCCGTGCCATGCTTACAGGCTCCGTTTACCCCAGTTGCGTGAGACTCCACATCTAATTTTGTATTTCCGCTTGGCGCTCGCATTTGGATGCAGACTATCGTAGGATAGAATTCGGACAGGCGAGCCGGTTTGAGAATAGCGCAGATGTACGCCTTATTCTCAAACATGCTCCGAAAATTGAACGGTCACGGATGATGAACGGAAACGAACTACCTAATGAATCAGGCGCTTTGCAACACTTTAAAGGGCGGCGCTCTATTGTGCTAATTGAGAATCCCGGGGAAGTGCCCCGCCTGGCAGCCCGGCGCAAGCTTAATTCGGTAATAGTCGCCGCCAACAACATCAGCCTGGACGCCATCGCCCACGCGGTGGTCAGTTCACCGCGCAAAGCGGGTGTGCTGGTTATTCCATGGCTGCCGCGCGCGGAGATTTTCCCATTTCTACTGCGCGGTTTTCATCGCGTTTTACCGTTGTGTATTACCGCCTTCCCGGAAAATGCTAGGCGACTCTGCGACGCCATTATGGCGGCCGAGCCGGCACGGCTTATTGGCGCGGTTTCGGATATGGCGCTGGCGGCGGTTACTCTTTTTCGCGCTGATTTATCCGCGATCTGCGTGCCCCAACACTGGTTTGACCAAAGCGGGGATATGGCGGATATGCGGGCCTTGAAGCTCGAGGAAGATGGTTCCGTCGTAAAAATCGGTTCCCGACGCTGGGAATCACACCACATCATCCGCGACTTTGATGCGAATTTCCGCCGAACTTTACGCCGTATGGAACTTACGAAGAACAATTCTCTGGGTGGATTGATTCGCAGTACCCGTACGCAGCGGCGGCTTGGGCGGGACGAATTTCCCGGCATTGATTCTAAAACCATCGCCCGTATTGAACGCAATGAAATCAACCGGCCCCAGCGTGAAACACTTCGTTTAATTGCCCAGACGCTCGGCCTGCCGGTTGAACAACTCCTGGAGAAAATCGCCCAACCTGCGACTGATGCACCGGCACTGTACCACCCGATAGCCCAAGCCGGGGAACACTCCGCCAGCGCGTGACCGCAGCAATAATCACCTATTAAACATGTATGTATTAGATTTTGTTATGGCCGATATAAGCCCTAAATATTGACATTTTATTGACCATTCAAATTCCTATCTGTATGATGGGTTTTGGTTATTTGGAGTTCTTGAAATTATGACCGCAGAAACTGGTAATATCGTAACCGCCGATGGCAAGAAGCTTAATAAGGTTGAAGCCATTAAACTCGCGAAGGACGGCTTGGATGTTTGGGAGAATATTTTTCAATACGCCGCTGCGGACGTTACCCAACCGCTGGACCAGCTTTTAAGTCCCAAAGATTTTGAACTATTCCAGAAGACAATCCCCAACGCCACGAGCGCGGAAGTTATCCGCAGCGCCCAACGCAAAGCAAAAATTTCCGAAGAGGACTTTGTCCGCCTGCGGTGGTTCGGCATTTATCAGCACTTGCCCAACCTTTGCCACTTTATGCTGCGCATTCGCATTCCCAATGGATTTGTCAGCGGCGTGCAACTTCAGGAAGTTGCGGACATTGTAGACCAATATGCCAACGGCTTTGCCGATATCACCACCCGCCAGTGCTTTCAACTACATTGGTTGACCATTGAAGCCTTGGCAGAAATTCTTCCACGCTTGGAACGCGTGGGTCTGGTGAGCAAATTTGCCTGCGGTGATACACCGCGAAATGTTGTCGGCTGTCCGCTGGCAGGCCACCTGGCCCATGAAGTCATTGACGCCACTGGCGTGGTGCAAAGTACCAACCAGATGTTCCTGGACGGGAACAAGGAATTCAGCAATTTTCCGCGTAAATTTAAGACGGCCCTGGCCGGATGCCATCTGCATTGCCATCAACCGCAAATTAATGACATCGGCATGTTCGGCGTCAAGCGGACCAATCCCCGCACCGGTCAGGAAGAATCCGGTTATGGCGTAACCGTTGGCGGGGGATTATCCAGTCAGCCCTACATCGGGCAGGGTTTGCGCGTGTTTATCACGCCGGAGCAGGTACCGGCGGTTTGCCGGGGGATCGCCCACATTTTCCGCGATCACGGCTATCGTGAAAAACGTACACGGGCACGCATGAAATATCTGGTCTCGGACTGGGGATGGGAAAAATTCCGTGACTATCTGGAAGCGGATATCGGCTTTAAGCTGGAACATGATGACAATATCGCGGCACCGGAATTTGCACCGCATACCGACCACCTTGGCTCCGGCCCGCAAAAACAGGCCGGCCTATCTTATATCGGCGTGCCGGTTGAACGCGGTCGTATCAGCGGCAAGCAGATGCATGCGGCTGCGGAAATAGCCAATCGGTTTGCCGGAAAGGACTTGGCCAAATTAGCTTTGTCCAACAAACAGAACCTCATATTTCTCAATATTCCCAATGAGTCGGTGTCGGCTATGGCCCGTGAATTGGATGCCGTCGGATTACCCCCCCACGCCCCGCTGTGGCGCACCAGCCTGATTTCCTGCACCGGCACGCAGTTTTGTAATTTGGCCATTGTGGAAACCAAGGAACGGGCGAAAAGTATTCTTGCGCATCTCGAGGCGCATGTCACCATTGATACACCCATTATGATCAGTGTCACGGGCTGCCCCAACAGTTGCTCACAATATCAGATTGCCGACATCGGCCTGATGGGCGTGGTATGCAACTTCCGGGGCCAGCGCGGCACTGAAGCCTATCAGATTGTTCTCGGTGGCGGACTGGGCGGAGATGCGGGCTTTGCCAAAGTCGCCCTGAAAAAAGTTCCCGCGGATTATGTACATAAATCCATTACTCAAATTGTCGATGCGTATAAAACCAATCGCGTGGATGACGATGAAACCTTCCGACAATTCGTACACCGGGCGGCCCCGGAGCAACTTACGCAATGGTTGAACATCCCCGAAATGGCGGAAGTGGCATAACATTTCCGGAACGCTTTCTTCACGTCTCCATCGGTCCTGGGCCTGAGCCGGCGCTTACCGAGGCCAATACGCCGTTACAACCGGGCCATTACCTGTGCAAGCTCCTATTGCTTTGGAGTGTTTAAAACTTCCGTTACGGGAATCTGAACCTCGCCATACTTAAGCCAGGGCAGCACAAACGGACTGTTATAAGCCAGATATCGGGCGTCGCCGTCCGCCTTATATTGGCTGGCGTGCGCCGCGAGCCATTGCGCCACTTTTTTCTCCGCCCGTTCAAAACGTCCCGCCGTATATTGTCCTCGCACGCCAATACTGGCCACCAGCATC